>DAOUCM010000382.1:0-2675 GCA_034431895.1 Anaerolineales bacterium | reverse complement strand
AACTAAGATTTGCGCGGACAATGCAAATGTTGAGCGGTAATACTATATTGACTTGGGAGGTAAGGCGAGTATATAATTTTTTACGAGGCAGTCATCTGTCCAATCCGTCTAATGTCCTAAACGATTTAGGGGGTTAGGCGAAGGGGAAGTCCGCCCAAAAGGAATTATACGGATGTCCGTATAAGCAATGGTTAGGCGGAGCAAGGCGTAATCATGTCAGAAAGAGAAATCCAGGGCTTGCATCATTACTACGAGCAAACTGGGGAAGGCTCTTCACTTGTGTTTATTCATGGCGCATTTGCTGATTCGCAAATATGGGAACCGCAATGGCGTTATTTCTCTTCGCAGTATCGGTTGATACGTTATGACTTGCGGGGACACGGAAAAACAGGAATTTCCCAACTAGACCGATACTCTATCAACACATTCGCCGACGACCTGAAATCCCTTTTGGATTCACTGGAGTTGTTTTCACCAGTATTATGTGGTTTATCCTGGGGCGGAAGCATCGCCCAGGCTTTTGCGGTGCGAAATCCAAGACGAGTTAAAGCATTGATATTGGCGGGATCCAGTGTTTCGATTCGGTTAACCGTGATTGATAGGTTGCTGTGCGATATCCTCTATCCAAAATGGGCAATGTTGCTTACGATCAGAATGTTGAGCGTCGAGAACTTCACCAGATTCTCCCTGTGGTTAGCGCGCCTCACTCGAGGTAAGCAATGGCTGAGTCAAGATAAAGCCACCCAGGAGTATCTTGAAAATTGTATGTTGGCGATGAACAGAAACGAGTATATGAAGATTTGGGAAGCGATTTATGATTTCAACTTGCTTCCGCTTGAAAATATCACCTGTCCAACGCTGGTTCTCAATGGTGAGTACGAGCCAAAAAGCGCATTTCGTCACACAAAGGAGATACTGCGGCGAGTTCCACATGCTCTGGCAAGAGTTGTGCCCAAAGCGGGTCATGCAATGAACATTGATAACCCGAATGCATTTAATCATTACCTGGAAGAATTCCTCAAAACCTCCGCCTAACCCAGCGTGCAGTGGATTGGCGGGATTCTGCGCGACTTACAAGCATTTTTTGGCTTCGGGCTTTTTCCTGCTCCCAAGCCTCCCCTACCCCTCCCACCAGCGGCTACCGATTACTTGCAGTGTCAAGGGTTGTGAGAAAATTCGTTTTCATTCCCGCCTCCACCTCCCGCCGGTCTGTTCCACGGCGGGCTTTGCTTCTTTCTGTGCCTGATTTTTCTGGCTAGGGGAACGCTTCGCCTGCCCCAAACCGCTCTTTTTGAGTTTGGGGTGTGCGGTCCTGTTCGAATGTCCACTGTAAAAAGCCCCCGTACATGAAAACGAGAACAGCCGCTGCATGAGCGCCGTTCCCGTTTTGACTTGGGGGGTGCGCTCATTGTACCAGGGCTGTGTCTGTGGAGGACTACAGCGGTATGCCCAGTTCCTTCATCCGCGCCAGCGTCTCTTCGTTCGAGGCGACGCGGCGCGGCACGTTCTTGCGCACGAAGCGGGTGATGTCCGTCTCGACGCCCAACTTCATCAGGGCGTATTTGGCAAACTGTTTGTAGGTCAAGCCCAGGCGGGCACTCTCGTCCAGGTCCCAGGACAACACCAACATCTTGTAGGCCAGGTCTTCTTCGCTGGCATGAACATCGATCTCTTCCCTGGTCAGCACGTGCCAAACCGCCACCAACAACTTGCGCGCCACCACGACGATGGCCTGGCCGGGAATCCGCATGCGCTTCAAGTATTTCTCGTACTGCTCTTTCCAGTACGGCGAGATGCGAACGGCTTTCCAAGCGGCTTCGATCATTGCCCAACGCAACTCCTTGCGCCCTTCTTTGGTGATCGGCTTGGGATGATGTTCCTTCCCGCTGTCGTGAATGCCCGCTCCCAATCCGGAATATCCCACCAATTTCTTGAAGTTCTCAAAGCGGTAGATGTCGCCGATGGCGGAGAGAACCGTCATGCTGATGACCACGCCGAACCCGGACAGTTGCAGCAAGCGCACCGCCTGTTTCCCCCATCTTTCTCCCAGGCTTTGGCGCGCCAACTCCGCGTCCACTTCTGCTTTGTGCTGGCGGATTTCTTCCAGCAGCGCCAGTTCCTGGCGGATTTGGATTTTTTCCAGCGGACCGATGCTCTGCGCCTGCCACCAGGCTTCGTCCGTCAGCGCGCCCTCAGGCAGGATGATGTTGTGACGATGCAGCAGGCTCTGCAGGCGATTGCGGATCATCGTCCCCATCTTGACCAACCGGCTGCGGTATGAGATCAGGGCGCGCAACTCGCGCACATGCGCAGGCGGTACCCACACTTCCGGGGCCGTGTCGGCAATCAGCACGCACAGCAGGCGTTCCACGTCCTTCTTGTCGGTCTTTACCCGCGCTTCCGCAATCTGCCGCACCCCTCTGGCATGCGCCACCACTACATAGTTGACCAGCGGCGCAACGATGTCGTAGATGTCCCACACGTTGCCGGTCGTCTCTAGGATGACCGCGTCACCCTGGCGCAGGTTGGCTGCCGCCCACTCGCGAAACTTCTCGATCCCCACCCGCCGCGGCTGCATCACCCACTCCTGGCGGGCATTCTGTCCGCCTGCCAGGACGTACTCCTTGTGGAGATCCATGCCAATGTAGCGCTGGACACCTCTTGTATCTTTTGGG
>DAOUCM010000381.1:0-4084 GCA_034431895.1 Anaerolineales bacterium | reverse complement strand
TCTTTCAGATAAGCCTGCAATGCATCACGAAAGGAAGTACGGATCACATACAAATGATACACATGTTTTGATGCATTCGACTCAGCGGGAAGATAGACAGGAGAGTTCGCAAGCAGGCTAGAATACAATGCTGCTATTTGGCGACGGGATTCGATCCAATGATCAAGATAACGCAATTTTATGCGCAAGATAGCAGCCTGAAGAGTGTCCAACCTATGATTGAGAGGCAACAACTCATGTACATTCTTCACCTTTTGCCCACAATTTCGCAAACTACGAATGGTTGCAGCCACCCTTTCATCATTTGTAGTCACAATTCCACCATCACCGCAACCGCCAAGATTCTTTGTAGGATAAAAACTAAAGGCTCCAGCATGGCCCAAATTGCCGGTCCGCTTTCCATGATATTCCGCTCCATGCGCTTGACAAGAATCCTCAATAACAACCAACCCATGCGCATCAGCAATTCTTAGGATCGCCTCCATGTCTGCCGGTAAGCCATAAAGGTGAACTGGAATGATAGCCTTTGTTCGAGTAGTGATTGCCGATTCAATTTGCGTAACATCAATATTATAGGTATTGGCATCTATATCTACAAAAACCGGCTTGGCCCCACAAAGTGTTACCGCCGTAGCCGTGGCAACAAACGTATGAGCCGGAACAATAACCTCATCGCCAGGGCCGACGCCAAATGCCCGTAAACTTAATTCCAGCGCCGAAAGGCCACTGTCTACTCCTACAGCATACTTTGTACCACAGTAATTGGCAAACTCCTCCTCGAACATAGATACATCTTTACCCAGGACAAAATCAGCCCGGTCAAAAATGGTTTGAACCGCTTCGTTGATTTCTTGGCGTAGAGTATGATGTTGTAGTTGTAGGTCAATTAATGGTATGTTCATTTTATCCTCAAATTTCTGAATCGAGAGCTCGAAGAACTCGCGCGGGGTTACCCGCTACAATTGCACCAGCAGGGACATCATGGGTTACCACGCTACCGGCTCCTACGATGGCCCCTTCCCCAATCACAACGCCACATAAAATTGTGACATTACTGCCAATTGAAGCACGCTTCTTTATCGTAGTAGGGATACAAACCCAATCTGCGTCCGTTTGGAGCGAGCCAGAAGCAGTGGTGGCTCTTGGATATTTGTCATTGATAAAGACCACGCCATGACCAATAAAGACTTCATCTTCTATCGTGACGCCTTCACAGATAAACGTGTGACTAGAGATTTTCACCCGGCGTCCAATCCGTGCACCTTTTTGGATCTCTACAAATGCACCCACTCTGCTTTCATCGCCAATTTCACAACCATACAAATTGACAAAGGCATAAATCTTGACATCGCGACCTAACTTCACATCTGGCGCAATGCGGACAAATTCTGGATTTACCATTGGATCACCTCCCGCGCCGATCCGTTTTTCATCGAACGCTCTGCCGCTTCCAAAACTTTGATCACCTGAAGACCATCTCGCCCCGAACTTCTAGGTTCGACTTGGTTCACGATACAATCCAGGAAATGCTGGCACTCTTCGCGCAGGGGCTCGACAAAACGAAAACTTGGGATTGTAATATCCCCTGTTCGGTAAGCATACTGGAACTCCCCAAAACTATCCGTGTAATCCGGGGCATCCACCCCCTTGTCATAGATCTTGATTCTGCCTTCTGTGGCCAGATCATTATACACTGCCATTTTCTTACTGCCAACCACAGTGGTACGGCGGACCTTGCAGGGATCCAACCAACTGACATGAATGAAAGCCATCAGGTTATTCGGAAAGATCAGGTTCAAGTATGCTACATCGTAAACGCCATCCGTCACACAGGCCATACCATGAGCGCTGACCGAAACTGGCACCTGTCCAAGCAAAAACAGCAAAGTAGAAATATCATGCGGTGCTAAATCCCACAGCACATTCGAGTCGCGCTGGAAGAGGCCCAAATTCAAACGCGCTGCATCAATATAATAAATTTCCCCCAATTCTTTGTTCTCAATATATCTCTTCATCTCCAAAACAGCAGAATTATATTCGAACACGTGCCCTACCATTAGCGTCAAGCCTTTGGCTTTCGCCAAATCAACCAACTCCTCGGCCTCCCTGCTGTTCAAAGTCATGGGTTTTTCAATGAATACATGTAGATCGTGTTGAAGGCAATCTTTGGCAATCTCAAAATGCGTTTTGGGAGAAGTTGAGATGACGATTGCATCCAGGCCCATCTTCAACACTTCTTTATAGTCTTTGACCAATGTAATATTCGGATATTTGACCCTTGCCCGTTGTAATTGATCGTCTTTCCGATCGACAACGGCCACTAACTCCGAGCCTGGGAGTTCATGGAAATTTCGAGCCAAATTAGGCCCCCAATATCCGTATCCAATTACACCTACACGCAGTGGGTCCACAGAAATCCTCCTCGAAATGTTATTGTGCACCCTTTGTAGAAAGAACAACCAAAGGGGTCATCAATATAATTTTCAA
The DNA here is from genome assembly GCA_034431895.1 of Anaerolineales bacterium. Taxonomy (GTDB): domain Bacteria; phylum Chloroflexota; class Anaerolineae; order Anaerolineales; family Villigracilaceae; genus JAABUE01. Next base: position 1,597 of record DAOUCM010000381.1, on the reverse strand, counting down.
ATCCAGCCAAAAAGATTGCTTCTCGACATATTCAATGTCAAGCCGCATTTGCTGGTCGAAATCAAACGTAGCACGCGCTTTAACTTGTTGTAGCCCTGTAATTCCAGGTTGGGCTTCCAAACGACGCAAATACCATGGCTTATAAAGTTCTACCTCATACGGTATCGCTGGCCTGGGGCCCACAAGACTCATATCGCCCCGTAACACATTCCAAAGTTGCGGCAATTCATCCAGGCTCAATTTACGCAAAATTCTCCCTGGGCGCGTGATCCTGGGATCGCGAATTAGTTTGCGTATTTTGGTCTCTTGTCCTTGCAATTTTCGCATTTCTTCCTGATTATTTTCAATCAAAGCCTTCATATAGGCTTGATGCAGGGACGAATCTGCATCAGTGCGCATTGTGCGAAACTTATAACAGCGAAAGTTCACCTTTTGCCAATAGACATGACCATCTTGACGCCGCCTCTTTGCACCCACCCTTTCCTGGACAAAGAATACCGGGCCAGGAGAATAAAGCACTATCACTAAGGCTATAATGACCAAAATTGGAGACAATAACAATAAAAGCGCAGAAGCCACAATAATATCCAAAACACGTTTGGCAAGATAATAAACCTCACGCTCTGACACAACTAAAGATAGTGCATTTGGATCACGTTTGCGAATTAAGTCGAAATCCATTTCTTGAAGCATAGTCTGCGTCCTCCTGGATATCTGAATAACCATAGTCAAGAGCGATTCAATCAATAAGTAATGATGCCGATTTCATTCCGGCAACAGCAGTCTAATCGAGACGTGTAGTACATCTGCTGCCCGGCGAAGATTGCTAAGATAAACGTTATTGTCGCCAAAATCATTGTAGGTTTCATAAAAACCATGCCATATCTTGATAGCCGTCGGTTCACTGCAACCCCGTTTACGCATCTCACCTATAAATTCATCGAACGACATATTGACTTCAGCAGCAAATTGTTGGACCAGGCTGGGCATTTTTACGCCAGCAGGAAGGCCACTGCTAAAAGACAATTTCATTTTCTGCATTACATCTCTCAAATAGACAAAAGATTATTCCTGAAAAGGGGAGAAGATTTACTTTCCTGAAAAAACAACACCCATCATCAAGAGCAAAAGCAAACATTCTCCAGCACGCAACCAGTCGAAGCAACCCATCCAGCAGGGTTCTTTGAACTAATTCAAAATTTATTTTTAAATAGGATACCAAAAAAATTATTTGATGGGTTTTGAACTTTATTTGAATTTATTATTTCCCCCTCGCCCCCCGACAAAAGGGGGCAAGGTGTATTTAACCTGAATTCGGGATAAACCTTTGAACCGCCCCAAAGGCTCGATTTTGCCCATACAATTGCTCTAAAAAGCCTCGGTACGGTTACCCCAAACTGGCGTTATTTAGGGTGCGCCGAGCGCACCTACTCCCTACCCCCTTCTCTTCGAGAAGGCGTATTCCCTTTGCTACGGTTTTGGCACAAACATATATCCCCGCCCCCACTGGGTACGGATATATTGATGCCCGTGTTTGCCATCTTGTAACTTCTTGCGCAAGTAAAAGACGTAAAGAGTTACAGTAGAAGACAAGTCC
>DAOUCM010000380.1:0-4736 GCA_034431895.1 Anaerolineales bacterium | reverse complement strand
ATGCTGCTCGACCCGGCGGCTTTCCTGTTCATTGCGGGCATGTTCGCTTCGGGCATCGTCACCGCCAAACTCATCTACGGCAAGCGCTATTAGGAGGCAACCATGACTGCCTATATCGTTTCGTTCGTCCTCGGCATCGCTTTCGGCTTTGCGCTCAACAAAGCCGGGCTGACCAAGTATCACAAAATCGTCAACGTCTTCCGCTTTACCGATATGGCCGTGCTGAAGTTCATGATGACCGCCCTGGTGGTCTCGATGAGCGGGCTGTATGCCCTGCGCGGGCTGGGACTGGTGACCTTCCCGGCGCCCCCGGCCACCTATGTGGTCGGCAACCTGGTGGGCGGACTCATCTTCGGCGTGGGTATGGCCCTGGCCGGTTACTGCCCCGGCACGGCGGCGGCTGGCGCGGGCGACGGCAAACTGGATTATCTCATCCCCGGCGTGCTCGGCTTCCTGACCGGCGCGGCGATTTACGGGCTGACCTATCAGCAGGTGCAGCCGGCCATCATGGCCATCGCCAACTACGGCAACGTGGTCATCCCCGACCTGTGGAATCTCTCTCCCTTCCTGACCGTCCTGACCTTTGCGCTGATGTCGCTGCTGTTGTTCTACCTGATTGACCGGGTGGGATGGCAGCGGAAGGAAAAGTGATCAGTAACCAGTGGACAGTTATCAGTAAAAAGGCAAACTGATTACTGGTAACTGATAACTGATAACTGGAGTTATTATGACCCAAACACTCTCACGACGAGATTTTCTGAAATTGGGCGCGGCGGCGGGGACGGCGCTGGCGGTGGGCAGCCTGCTCCCGGCTCCGGTGGCCGAGGCGGCCCGTCAGGCCGGTTTCCTCGACTCGAAAGGCGACGGCTACATCCCCTCCATGTGCGAGATGTGCGTCTGGCGCTGCGGCCTGATTGCCAAAGTGAAGGACGGGCGCGTCGTCAAACTGGACGGCAACCCGGAGCATCCGCACTCGCGCGGCAACCTGTGTCCGCGCGGGCAATCGGGGCTGATGAACACCTACGACCCCGACCGCATCCTCACCCCGCTCATCCGCGTCGGCAAGCGCGGCGAAGGCAAATTCCGCAAAGCATCCTGGGACGAAGCCCTCGACCTGGTGGCCAGCAAAATGCTCGAAATCAAGGAAAAGTACGGCCCTGAAGCGATGGTCTTCTCCACCACGCACTGCCTGACCCAGCCGCAGTTCGAGAACTTGCTCTACGCTTACGGCTCGCCCAACTACGGCACGCAGCGCTCGCTGTGCTTCAACGCCATGATTACCGCTTTCCAGTTGACCTATGGCGTGGAAGAACCCTCCCGACGCTATGACAATGTGGACTTCATCCTGATGGTGGGACGCAACCTGATGGAGGCCATCTCCACCTCGGAGACGGGCGAACTTTCGCGCGCCCTCGACCGCGGCGCCAAACTGGTCTATCTCGACCCGCGCTATACCAAGACCGCGTCCAAAGCCACGGAGTGGATCCCCATCCGCCCCGGCACCGACGCCGCCTTCCTGCTGGCGATGATCAACGTCATCGTTACCAATCAATTGGCCGACTGCGAATTCGTCAAACAATACGTCGTTGGCTGTGACAACATCCAAGACGAGATGAAGAAGTACACGCCGCAGTGGGCAGAGCAGATTACCGGTGTGCCGGCAGAAACCATCGAGCGCATCGCCCGTGAATACGCCGCCGCCAAACACTGCGCCATGGTGCATCCCGGCTGGCGGACTTCCAATTTCGTCAACTCCTTCCAGACCGAACGGGCGATTGCCACCCTCAACGCCTTGAGCGGCACGGTGCTGCGACCGGGCGGCTGTCTCTCAGCCGAACTCCTATCAGAAACAGCCGGCCTGGGCGCGCCGCCCCAGCCTCCCTATCCACGCATCTCCGCGCTGCGTCTGGACGGCGTGCCATGGAAGTACCCGCTCGTGCCGCTCAAATTGGGCGTCTTCCAGGAACTGCGCGACAACATCCTGACCGGCGAGCCGTATCAGGCGCACGGCTGGTTCATTGCCCGCCAGAACCCCATCCTGGCCCTGCCGGACCGCAACAAGACTTTACAGGCTTTCGGCAAGATGGATTTCATCGTCACGATTGACATCCTGATGAACGACACCGCCTGGTTCTCGGATGTCATCCTGCCCGAAGCCTCCTACCTGGAACGCTACGACCCGCTCCTGCCAGTGGACGGCAAGGCCTTCATCCGCCAGCCGGTCATCGAGCCGCAGGGCGAGGCCAAGTCCACGCTGTGGATTTACAAGCAACTCGGCGAGCGGCTGGGAATCGGCGAATATTTCCAATACGAGGACGAGGAAGATTACCTGCGCCAGCAACTCAAACCGCTGGGCGTCAGTTTGGAAGAGGTCAAGGCCAAGGGATATGCCAAACTGCCGGAAGAAGAGAAGAGTGACGAAATTACCTTCAACACGCCTTCTGGCAAGATCGAAGTGTATTCCGAGACGTTGAAAAACGCGGGCTTCTCCCCCTGGCCGACATGGGAAGAGCCGCCCATGCCTGGCGAAGGCCAGTTCTACCTGCTGACCGGCAAGGTGGCGCAGCATACTCAGTTTGGCACGCAGAACAACCAACTGCTGCACAAATACTCGGACGAGCCGCGCCTGTGGATGAACGCCAAGACGGCCGCCCAAAAAGGCCTGAAAGACGGCGACTGGGTGAAAGTGACCAGTAAGGTCGGCAGCGTCCACATCCGCCTGCTGGCAACCGAAGCCATCCGCCCGGATTGCGTGTACATGACCCCCGGCTACGGCCATCTCTCTAAGGGGCTGACCACCGCCTTCGGCCTGGGCGCCAGCGACTCGGCCCTGCACGAGACCTACACCGACCCCATCAGCGGCAGTCAGGCGCTCAGCCAGACCTTCGTCACGGTGGAAAAGGCTTAGAGGTGAACTATGGCTGAAATCAAACATCACGCTTATCTCTTCGATGCCACGCGCTGTATTGACTGCCGCGCCTGCATGGTGGCCTGCAGCGTGGAAAACAACATCGAAATGGACAAGACCCGCATCTGGGTGGCCGGTGTCGGCGTTATTGGCGAGTTCCCGAACCTCAAGCGCGGCACGATGGTCTATCACTGTATGCACTGCGAGCATCCCGACTGCATGTCGGCCTGCCCGGTGGGCGCTTACAGCAAACGCCCGGATGGCCCGGTAGTCTATAATCCCGAAAAATGTATCGGCTGCCGCTACTGCATGAACGCCTGTCCCTTTGGCGTGCCGCACTTCGACTACGACAAGGGCATCGTGGACGGCGCATTCATTGACAAATGCACCTTCTGCCCGCAGCGCATTGACAACGGCGAAGAACCCGCCTGCGTACACACCTGCCCGACCGACGCACTGGAATACGGCGAGCGCGAAGAACTGCTCAAGAAAGCCCACGAGCGCATCGCCGCGCATCCCGACCGTTACATCCAGCATGTGTACGGCGAATTCGAAAACGGCGGCACCTCCTACCTCATCATCTCGCACGTCCCCTTCGAGCAACTCGGCCTGCCAACCCTGCCCGAAACGCCCATCAACCAGGTCAGTGAAACGACCGTCGGCCTGACCTTGCCGGTGGCGCTCGGCTGGGGCGCGGCGTTGACGGCAGTCACGGCGGGCGTCTCGCTCCTCAAGCAAAAGTCATCTGCCGCGAGCGGCAAAGAAAAGAAAGCAGAGGAGAAAAAATGAAACTGAACATCACTCTCCCCAAATTTCTCCGCATCGGCTTGTTCCCGCTGGCTTTGCTGGCGCTCATGGGCATCGCCGCCTTCATCGCCTTGTGGCGATACATTTACGGCATCGGCGCCATCAGCAACCTGAGCAATTCCTACCCCTGGGGCTTCTGGGTCAGTTTCGACCTGTTCACGGGCATCGCCATCAGCAGCGGCGCGTTCGTCATCGCCTCGCTGGTGTACATCTTCGGGCTGGAAGACCTGCGCCCGCTGGTGCGCCCGACCCTCGTCACAGCCCTGCTCGGCTACATCATGGAGGGCATCGCCCTGCTGGTGGAACTCGGTCAGCCGCAGCGCATCTGGTACTTCCTGCGCTACCAGAACTTCACCTCCTTCCTGCTCTTCATCGGCCTGTACGTGATGATTTACATCGCCGTCCTGACGGTGGAATTTGCCCCGGCCATCTTCGAGCGCCTGAAGTGGGACAAAGCCGCCGCCCTGCTCAAACGCTGGATGAAGCCGATGGTCATCTTTGGCGCGGTCATCTCCACCCTGCACCAGGCCTCGCTCGGCTCGCTTCTGCTCATCCAACCCGCCAAACTGCATCCCCTGTGGTGGACGCCCTGGATTCCGCCCCTCTTCTTCGTCTCGGCGGTTGCCATCGGCCTGGCGATGACCATCTTCGAGTCCTCCATGTCCTCCCGCTACTTCAAGCGCGCCCTCGAAACCCACCTGCTCGAAAAACTGGCGCGCGGCCTGCCCTTCGTGCTGGGCCTCTACCTGGTCATGCGCTTCGTGCAGTTGACCCTCGAGGGCAAACTCTCGCTGCTCTTCGCCAGCGGGACGCTGAGCATCCTGTTCTGGGCTGAAATCGTGCTTGGCGTGCTGCTGCCCATCGTCCTCTTCTCCTTCAAGCAAATGCGCACCACCCCCGGCGGCTTGCTGACCGGCGCGCTGCTCACCCTGGCGGGCATGATTCTCAACCGCTTCGATGTCAGTTGGCTGGCGGTCAAACACTACGACCCGCTGACCTACGTCCCGGCCTTCATGGGCAA
>DAOUCM010000379.1:0-2740 GCA_034431895.1 Anaerolineales bacterium | reverse complement strand
GTGACCAGCACTTTGTCTACCCGACGGCCGTCCATGTCTACCACCTCGAAGCGGAGGCCTTGCCACTCGAATTGGTCGGTTGCTTTGGGTATGCGTCCTAACGAGGCCATGACGAACCCTCCCAACGTTTCATAGTCGTCCTCGTTGGGTAGGCTTCCAAGATGAAACAACTCTTTGAACTCATCCACATCTAACATCCCATCCAGCAGCCAGGAACCGTCCTGTCGTTGCATGGCTTGCGGTTCGCCGGTCTCGATGTCGCCAACGATTTCTTCTAGCACATCGTTGATGGTCAACAGCCCAGTCACGCCGCCAAACTCGTCAATGACCAACACCAGCTTTTTGTTATTTTCTTTGAAGACTTCCAGTGCGCGCGATGCAAAGGTCGTCTCTGGGATGAACAAGGCCGGCGTCAGGCACTCTTTTAGTTGAATGGGTTGGCCGGCCAGGCTGCGCGTCAACAGTTCGCGCGCTTTGACAATGCCCAGTACGTTGTCCAGATTTCCCTGGCAGACCGGGAAACGCGAGTAGGGGCCCTCGGTCATTTTTGCCAGGATTTCTGCCGGGCTGTCGCGCACATCCAGCCAGACAATTTCCGTGCGCGGCGTCATCAGGGAATACACCCGCCGGTCGTTCAGCCGGAACACGCCTGCGACCATGTCCTGTTCGGCTGCCTCGAAGATGCCGGCTTGTGTACCTTGGTCGAGCAGCACGTGGATTTCTTCCTCCGTCACCGGCGGTTCGGTGGAAGAACGGGCGCCGATCATGCGCAAGATGATGTCGGTCGAGAGACTGAGAAAGCGGACAACGGGCGAAAGGATTTTCGATAAGACCAGCATCGGCCGGGCGGCGAGGGAGGCAATTTTTTCTGGGTTTTGGATTGCCAGCCGTTTGGGAACCAGTTCTCCCAGTACAATGGAAAAGTAGGTGATGATCAAGACCACCGCCGTCAGGCCAAGGGTTTCGCTGTAGGGCGCCAGCGGCGGGAACTTTTCCAACTCTTTGGAAAGGAATTCGGCCAATGTCGCGCCTGCCACGGCGCCGGTCAATACATCAATGAGCGTAATGCCGATTTGGATGACCGACAAGAACTGATTGGGATTCTCGGTCAGTTGCAGGGCTGCTCCTGCTTGTTTGTCTCCTTCGTTGAGCCGTTGTTGCAGGCGCGCCTTACGCGCCGAAAGCAGGGCGGCTTCTGTCATTGCCAGGATGTTGTTCAGGGCAATCAAAATGGCAATGATCAGCAGTTCGGCACCAAATTCATTCATCTTCTTTATGTACGCCTTACGTATTACGCACGCTTCTCCACCGCGATCCCGCTGCCCTGGCGTACTTCGCCAATGATCCAAACAGGTTGTTCCAATTCTTTTGCACGCACCAGGAAAGCGGACAATTTCTCCTTCGGCACGCCCAACAGCAGACCGCCACTGGTCTGCGGGTCGAAGAGCAGCATCTGGCTGGCCTCGTCTATGGAGGGGGCAAACTTCACGCGCGGGCCGAAATACAGGCGGTTGTCAGATGCGCCGCCGGGGAAGGTCCACATCTCGGCGTATTTGCGCGCACCGCTGACGAAGGGGATTTTCGTGTAGTCAAGATAAAGCGCCACGCCTGAGGCTTCTGCCATTTCCAGGGCATGACCAAGCAGACTGAAGCCGGTAATGTCCGTCGCGGCGGAAAGGCCCATTTCAACAGCCAGCAGGCCGGGGGTGCGGTTGAGGCGGGTCATCCAGTCCACCACTTCGCGCAGGTCGTTCTCGTCTGCTTTCTGTTGTTTGAGGGCGGTGGTGGTGCATCCAAAGCCCAGCGGTTTGGTAAGCGCCAGGAGGTCGCCGGGGCGCAGGCCGGCTTTGGTGAGCATTTTATCCTTGTCAACCAGGCCAATGGCAACCAGGCCATATTTTGGCTCTTTGTCCTGGATGGTGTGACCGCCCGCGATGACTACGCCCGCTTCCCTGGCTTTTTCTGCACCGCCGCGCAGGATTTCGCTCGAAATTTCTGGCGGCAGGTCGGGCGGCAGGGCAACGATGTTGAGCGCCAAGAAGGGGACGCCGCCCATGGCGTAGACATCCGATAGACTGTTGGCGGCGGCAATTGCGCCGTAGTCATAAGCGTCGTCCACCACTGGCGTAAAGAAGTCGGTGGTGACGACCAACGCGCGCTTTTCGTCCAACTGCCACACAGCAGCGTCGTCGGGACCTTCCAGGCCGACCAGCAAGTTGGGGTACTCCTCTGGACGATAGATATTTTGAAGGGGACGCAGAACCTGCGCCAGCGCTTCGGCGTTTAGTTTGGACGCTCAACCTGCGCAGGACGAGAGGCTCGTCAGGCGGATTTCGCGGCCATTGGTGGGAATGGGCATGTTTTTCTACTCTCTACTCTCTACTCTCTACTCTCTATTCTCTAACCGTTATGGGGTGGTCGTCGTATCCGGCAGCGGCAGGATGAACTGCCCGTTGCTGGGGATAAAGATGGTTTGCACACCAGGCGCCAGGTTGGTGATGTACTGGTATTGCAAGAGCGCCGGATTGGCGCGCAGGACTTCGGCGATATATTGCAGCGCCTGGGCTTCTGCTTGGGCTTCGATGAGACGCGCTTCGGCGGCGCCTTTGGCGGCAATGACGGCTGCATCGGCCTGGCCCTGAGCGACTTGCCTGGCCTGCTCGGCTTCCTGTTTCTTCGTTTCGACTACAAATTTGGCTTGCAGTGCTTGCTGTTCGGCAATTTGTTTCTGTTCGATGGA
>DAOUCM010000378.1:0-1941 GCA_034431895.1 Anaerolineales bacterium | reverse complement strand
TCTCACCGATTTTACGCTAAATTCGGCCCAGCAAGAAACCGCACGCGACAGTTTTTGCGCTAAAATAGACAAAACCCCGCCGCTGAGACCGGCGAGGCTTGCTGTGCTACGCGGTTGCGGCGCGTAGCGGTTGCGGAACGCGCGGCTGGCCAGTCGCTGACGCGGTATATCCAGCGCGGGGCGTAGGACGGGTCTTCAGACTTGTCCTACACTCCCGCCAGGCTATGGGAGAAGTCCATGCCCGAGGCGGGGGAGTCCATCGAAACGACCATGCTCCCGCTAAAGGGCGCGTTGCTGTTCAACAAGGCGCTTTCGGGCCGGTTCAGGCTCTTCAACGGGTAGGTGTACCAGATTTTTACGCTGGTGTAATCCATCTCGATTTTGTCCACGAAATGGGCGAGCAGGTTGCGCAAAGCGGCGACATCGCCAGATTCCTGAGCGTTCAGAATGCGCTTCCGCCAGGCGTCCAACGCCAGGGCAAGCGCCTCGGGGGTGACCTCCACCCGCTGAAGGTCCCGCCGCACTTCGAGGGTCTTGATTTCTATCGCGAGTTGTGAGCGTTCCGCCTCGCGCTGTTTCAGGCGTTCCAGGGCGGCGCCCACGCCAAACGCTTCCGCCAGTTCCAGTAAATTGGAGATGGCGCGTTCCACGCTGCGCAGGTCGTTCCGCTTTTCTTCAATTTCGGCTTCCAGCGAGGCGACATCGGACATCTGATTTTGTACCTCCTGCAAAAGGGCGTTGAAGTAGTCGGGGGTAAGCACCTGATGCAAGACAGCCTCCAGGACCAGGGCATTGACCTTGCGGGCGTTGATTCGCCGCCCATCGCAACTTTTGGATGCCTTTTGCCGGTCGCGCTTTCCGCAAATGTAATAGGGCCAGTTGCGCGAGGCCTGAGCATGATACACCATCGAAGCGCCGCAACGAGCGCACCGCGCCAGGCCCGCCAGCAGGGACGGGTAGGCGATTCTTCTCGGATGGCGCAGTCCACTGCGCGGATGGGCTTTTTGAACCTGCTGCACCGCCGCCCAGGTGGTCTCGTCTATCGCGGCTTCGTGGTGATTGGGAAATTCTTTGTCCCCGCACTTGCCGATTCCCAGGTAGGACTTGTTCGAGAAGAACGTAATCCAGCAGTTGACCGACTTGTATATCTTCCCTTGCGTGGCGCGGGTGATTTCGCCATACGTTTTGCCTTCAGCCCGCAACTGCCATGCCAGTTTGACCAGGTCCCACAACTCCGGGTCGGGTTCCCATTTCGAGACGGTACGCGGCCTGCCGTCGGCGTGGACGCCTATCACGACGGGGACGGATTTGTACCCGCGCGGGGGCGTGCCGCCCGGAGCGTATCCCTGCCTGACGAGACTCTCCAGGGCGCGCTTGACATCCCGCGAGTTTTGCCGCCGCTTCTCTTCGTTGGCAATGTCTATGATTTTTTCGACTACGCTTGCCCACTGTCCTTCCGGAATCGGGTCGGTGAGTGAGTGGATGACAATGCCGCGTTTGCGGATGGTGGCTTTGTAGTAGTCCGAGTCGTCCACGTCGCGCGAGAAGCGACCAAAGTTCCACAGCAGCAACCCGGCGGGGCGCAGGGATTCGTCTTCGCTCAAATCCATCATTTCGAGGAAACTGTTCCGATGAATGACGCTTCCGCCTGACTTCCCCACGTCTGCAAAGAGGCGGGTCAGTACCAGCCCATACCGTTTGCAATAGGCGCGGATTTCCGCCTCTTGCTGCGGCACGCTTTGCTCCTGGTTGGGTCCGCCTGAATCCCGCAGGTAAGCCCATACGATTGAGCCGGGCTTCAAAGTAGAGGGAGGAGGCATGTAATCAGGCATGGTGTCTTATCCTTTCATAGCAGATGGGATGATTTTTCCGTTTTGATTGACCAGAATGCCCGCGTCAAGCAGTGCCTGGATGATAGCCACCAGGTCGGAGGCGGCTTCG
>DAOUCM010000377.1:0-3192 GCA_034431895.1 Anaerolineales bacterium | reverse complement strand
AAACGAATGGGCAGGCAGTCGTGGATTCGTTGACTCCATTGTGGATGGTCTATCTCGATGTCCCCTCTCCGAATGCAGCGGGAGGGCTTTCACCCTCCGGCGCAAGGAGGGGGGCGAGGAATTGCGCGAGTTGGGCGGGAAGGTGAGGGTCCATGCGAGGCTCCTTTCGGGGAATACCTTTTTGGTTACGGATTGACCAAACCGACAATCTCCTCTCCTGCCGCGTCGCGGTGAATGGTGGTGCGCGGGTCAGCGTGCAGGAGGGGAAGGGCGTGTTCGATTTCGAAGGGGAAGAGTTCGGCAGCGCGTTGTAAATCATCCAGCCGCCAGTAGCGTTCCGGCTCCGCGCTGAGCAGGGCGCGGAAAAGCCAGGCAGCCAGCGCCGGGTCGTGGACGGGGCGGGCGGGGAGAGCCGTGTAACGTGGGGAAGCCTGCCCATCGAGGAGTTCCCAATCGGTGAAGGTCTGGATAGTACGCTCGACGGCGCGTTTGAGAGTGGATTGGTTGCTGTATTTCTCCAGGACGCGGGAGATGATGTCGGCTTTGTAGAAATAGCCCTGCAGACGGGAAAGCCGCCCAACCGCCTGCGCGCTCTGGCGGAAGGAGGGAAAGACGCAAATCGCCATGCCCCAGTGCAGGACAAGATGGTCGCTCAGGGAAAGACGCGGGTAGAGCGCCAGGGCTTCGTCGCGCAAACACCCGGCTTGTGGCTCTTTGGGATACCAGAGCCAGGTCAGGATGTTGGCGGTGCGGCGCGCCGAATCGCCTTGTAAGCCCTGTTCGGCGAGCCAGGGACGCAGCGAGGCGGGCGAACCGCCCTGCACGGCCAGGTCGAGGGCGTGTTCAGCCCACGCATAACGCAGGAAACGATCAAAAATTGGCATGATGGCCGAATGCTCCTTTAGCGGAGAATCTGCTCCAGCAGGTCGGCGGCAGTGCCGCGCACCAGCAGGTCGTGGACGGGTTGATTGTCGTAACCGCGCAGGCAACTGTAACAACTGGTGTCTCGTCCGCAGCCATCGCAGTGTTCCACGCGCTTGAGCGCGCCTTCTAACGCTTGACGCAACTGGTGGTCAATCCTCTCCACATGGCCCGAACCGCCGGGGGTGGTGTCGTAAAGCAGCAGGGAGGGCTTGCCATCCGGGTAGAAAACCAGGCCGCCGATGTCTTCGCGGGGGATTTCGAGGGCGTCGCTGGCGCCGTTCAGAATGGCATAGAGCAGGGATTGGATGGCGCTTTCGTCACGGAAGGGCAGTTCGAAGCGCAGTTGCAGCACGTCGGTCATGAAGTGATGCCCCAGGTCATAGGATTCGAACGCACCGGTGCATTTCGCATGGGTCAGAGGGTTGTTGTGTTCTTTGAGAGATTTCTGCTTCACTGACAAATCAATCACATCAGCATAGCCGCAAACCGAGCAAACGCGGAAGCCGCTGCGATACCCGTTATTGACCATTGCCAGGTAGGCGTAGCGGGTATAGCCCTTGAGAACGCGCACCCGGCCGGCAAAATCCAGGTCCCGCGCGATGTTTTGTGGGTCGAAGGGTTGATCGTGGGCGGCGCGGTAATCAGCCAGATAGACGCGGCTGGCATAAATGCGCTCTGGCGGCTGCTCTCCGGGTGTGTCTGTCTTGCTATCGGCCAGGAAACCGTGTTCCGGCACGATGTACACGCCTTTCTGCTTCGCGCTTTGCAGGGAATTGCCGCAGGCGCAGCGCTGCGGAATGCGGTTGCCCGCTTCAATCGTCATCCGGTTGCAGTGCGTACACACGGCATAGCCATACGGTACCCAGGAGCGACCCGGCAGGCGGCGCAGGCCGCGGCTGTACCAGATTCTCCCCGCCGCCACCACCTGGCCGCCGGGCGCAAACTCGGAGATGGCGATTTTCAGGTCGCGGTCCAACTCAATCGCGTCGGCGCCGGGGATGTGCAGATGGTCGGTCTTGAGCGTGACCACGTCGGTGGGAAAGCCGTATTTGGGCAGGACGTTCTTCGAGCCGAGGTAGCCGAGCAGGTCGCGGCCGCGGATGGTGTTCTGAACTTCCTTGGCCTGCTCCGCGTCGCGATACCGCCGTTCGGCAGCAGCGTCGCTCTCTAATTTCTCGAATTCCTGCAATTCGTTGGTGAGGTCTTCGGCGGCTTTGTCCAGCACGGCGTCGTCGGAACCGGTCAGGAAAGGCAGCCAGCCCCAGTTTTCCAACTTCAGGCGTTGGCGCAATTCCTCATCGGGTGGGATAATTCGGTAGAGGGCTTGTTCCAGTTCCGGCGGATGGCTCTGCAAGAACGCTTGCAAGAGTGCCGGGCCGTTTTGGGCAGGGTCCTTGGGGGCAAAGAAGTCGCCGCAGTTCCTGTACTCCTGCCCGCGCGTCTCTTTGGCCCAGCGCAGGAAGGCGGCAAATGCCACCGAATGCAGGTGACGGCGGATGATTTTGTCGTTCTTGAGCGGCACAACCGGCGGGCGGATTTTCCCGGCAATCATGCGCTCCGGCTCGTCGTAGAAGGTCAGGTCGTGGGAGCGGCGCTGGGCAAAGGTCACCACCAGGGCCGGGCTTTCGGTGCGGCGTCCGGCGCGCCCGGCGCGCTGCACATAGTTGGCAGTGGAAGGCGGCATGTTGCGCAGCACGATGGCGTTCAGGTCGCCCACGTCCACGCCCATCTCGAAGGTGGTGGAGCAACTCAGGGCGTTGATTTGCCCCTGGATGAAGTCCTGTTGGACTTTGGCGGCTTGGTCGGGTTTCCACTGGGCAGTGTGTTCCATGGCGCGGAAGGGCAGCGGCTCTTCTTCCAGGTACTGATGACGGTAGAGATTGTCGCGCACGGCGGGATGGTCGGGCGTGAGCGGGATGAGTCCGCCCGCGCAGCCATACGTCGGACACACACCCTCCACCTGAAAAGCGGTGAGATTGCCGCATGTGTTGCAAACGTACCAGCCGCCGGTCTCTTGCAGGGTGGGGATGACCTCCCACAGGTCATGCCGCAGACGATAGACCGTGCCAACGCGGTTTTCTGATTTGGACTCGAACCAGTGGTTGCCTGACAGCGAGGTCAGGTATTGCCAGAGTTTCTCCAGCAATTCGGCGGCTTGTTGACAGGTTTCTTCGGATGGGTGGGTTTCACCCTTCTTGCGCGCCAGCAGGCGGGTGAGATAATCCAGGCGGCTGTTGTTGTAATTGGCAGATGGTTGCCAGGCATAGA
>DAOUCM010000376.1:0-26780 GCA_034431895.1 Anaerolineales bacterium | reverse complement strand
CCAGAAAAGCCCCCATTGACCATTGCGCAGGACGTCCCATAGAGGCGCCAAATGCAGACGCTGGATAGCAATGTAGGCCACAACCAGATTTCCTAGCAGAAGCGGCGCAGCGCCAATGAGCGAATCGCGCACCATGTCGGTTTCGGCTACTTCCACATATCCCATGCGCAAGTACCCTTCGGGCATCATTTTGGGGAGGACCGAAAAGCGACGCGTTGGCACGGCCAAGAGTTTAGCCGCCAGGAAATGGCTGAATTCGTGAAGCAAGACGCCCGGAAGGAACAAAAGGGAAAACACCGCCATCGTCAACTTGGCGTTGCCGCCCGAGGCAAGATACAAAACAGCCTGAATTTCGCGGTGCAGCAGACGCTGCAAAGCAATCAGCGGCGCCAGCATGAGCAAGAACCACAACAAGCCGTCGAAAGATGAAAAGGCTGCCACGTTCTATATTTTGGTGTTCGAATGCCCGCCTATTGCGCGTCTCTCCCAGGCCTTTATTACGAGCGCGCCGCCGCCTGGACAATGGCTGTAAATTCGTCCGCCTTCAAACTGGCGCCCCCCACCAGCGCGCCATCTATTTCGGGTTGACCGAAGAACTCGGCAGCGTTGGCAGCCGTCACCGAGCCGCCATATTGGACGCGGATGGCCTGAGCCGTTTCTGCGCCAAACAACGAGGCCAGCGCCGGGCGGATATGGTCGGCCACTACAGCGTTGGCGTTCTCGCCGCTAGACGCCTTGCCCGTGCCGATGGCCCAAACCGGTTCGTAGGCGACGACGAGGCGGGAGGCCTTGGCGGAGTCCACGTCCGCCAGACCGCGGCCAATTTGACGGCGAACAACTTCCCCCGTCCGCCCCGACTCGTATTCGTCCAACGTTTCGCCTACGCAGACGATGGGGGTCAGGTCATGCGCCAGGGCGGCGCGCACTTTCTTGTTCACCGTCTCGTCTGTTTCGCCAAAGTAAGCGCGGCGTTCGGAATGTCCAAGGATGACGTATTGGCAAAATTCGGCCACCATGCCAGGTGCTACCTCGCCGGTAAAAGCGCCTTTTTCCTCCCAATGCAGGTTTTGAGCGCCCAGGCCAATCTCCGTCCCTTTCAACAGGGCCGCTACGGGCAGCAGTGACGGGAAGGGCGGACAAAGCACCTTTTCGACGCCTTGAATAGCACGCAGTTTTTGGCTCAGGTCGAAAGCCAGGGTCCGGGCTTCTTCGACCGTTTTGTTCATTTTCCAGTTTCCGGCAACGATGGGGATACGCATGGATTCTCCTCTGTAAATCGCAGAATACATCCGCGTTACGGAATGCGACGCATCAACTCTTCTGCCATCACACGAATCCACTCTGGGGCGCTGAGATTCGACGCCAGCGATGTGAGTACCAGGCGTGCTTCTTCGAATCGGTTTTCTGTGACGGCAAATTCGGCTTCGAGTAAGGCGGCTTCTATCAAGCCCGGCTTGAGGCGTTGCGCTTGCTTAAGAAAAATGCGTCCATCCTCCAGGCGGCCATTGTAATAGGCGTTGCGCGCCTGAGCCACCAGCGCCATGGGCTGATCTACTAGGGCGATTTCTGCAAACGGCAAGTAGGTTTCTATTTCCGGTTTGAGCGATGCTTTGTAAACCGCTTCATGAAAGTTGACCAGGACCTCTTCGGGAATTGGCTTGCCCTGAGCCGTGAAAACTCTCACGGCCCGCGTATACATGCCGGCCGCGGCGATCCAGGCCTCATTCGCTTTGAAGCGATTACCCGCCTCGACGAAAAAGCCTGTATCATCCGGTGCAACTTGACCGACAGCCTCGTTCAACGTTTCATAGGCTTTGCGAGGCATGTTTGCTTTCCAATAGGCCAGCGCCAGGTCCAGTTTGGCAAACGGATCGTCCGGATTCTCTGTTACCCGGCGCTGGGCCTCCAACACTTCGATTGGCAAGTCTGGCAAGGGAGAGGGAGAGGCCTGTTGCGGCGTCGGTTGGAGAGAAGGTTCTACAGACATCGGCGAGGGAGAAGGTTGGAGAGGCGGCCTGGCCGCGTTGTTGCGCACTGCCAGGAATACGAACAGACAACACAATGCTATGACTACCCCGCCAGCCACATAAAGCCAGGGAGAAGTTTTTTTCTCTTTCTTCTTTTCTTCCTTTACGGTCTTTTCGACCAATGGAGAAGGGAGGTCTGGCTTTTTCTCTGGCTCGCGCGGCGGTTTGGGCAAAGTCAAGACGGAGCCTTGCATAGGAACGCCAGCCTGGATCCAGGCTTCCTTGAAAGCGTTCACCATGGAAGCAATATCGGCATAACGATCTTTGCGGTCTTTAGCCAATGCCTTGAGCAGCACCCGCTCGACGCTTTCAGGCACCGTGGGATTGATTGCGCGCGGCAAGGGCAAGGGCGAGTAGATGTGGTCATGGATGATGGAAAAAGGTGTATCGGCGCTGAACGGCACCTGCCCTACCACCATTTCGTACAACATGACGCCAAACGAATAAATATCGGTGCCTGCATCCAGGTTTTTGTCCCCGCGCGCTTGCTCTGGGGAGATATATTGCGGCGTGCCCATGATGGAATCGCTCGAAAGCGTGGATTCGCCGGCCTGGGCGATGCGCGCCAGGCCGAAGTCTGCCAGGTACATCTGGCCGTCGGTAGCAATCAAGACATTGGAAGGCTTGATGTCGCGATGAAGGATGCCCTGGGCATGAGCATAGGCAAGCGCAGAACCGACCGCGTCCACCACACGGTTGATTTCCTCAGCCGAGAGCGAGCCGCGCGCCAACCTGGATTTGAGCGTTTCTCCCTCGATGAATTTCATCACCAGGTACGGGCGGCCCTCGTGTTCGGCATAGTCATAAATCGGCACAATATTGGGATGTTCCAGTTTGGCCACCACGCGCGCCTCGCGCTGGAAACGGGCTGTAAACGTTTGATCCTCGTGAAAGGCAGGATGCAAAACCTTGAGGGCTACATATCGGTCCAGCGCCGCGTGATAGGCTTTATAAACGGTCGCCATTCCACCCTGGCCCAATTGTTCCAGGATGCGATAGGCGCCGACATTTTCTCCAACAGCGAAAGGCATACGCTTTCTCCCGTGTCAATTTTTCCCATTATAGCCCAACTTATCGGCAAAGAACATTATCGCTTCGTAACGCGGTTGTAAAATCCCATACTACGGCGCGTAATAACATATCCCTTGTGCTTCGTTCCACTTGCAATCATAGACCTCGTTCTTGATACAGCCGGTCTCGGTCTTGATGCCGCCGCACAGTTCCACCTGGTATGGTTCGCCACAGAGCAGCATGTTGACCGAAATGGTCACACAGCCAGGTCCGCTCAGCCGCAACTGCGCCGGCACGCAAGTCTGCGAGGCGGAATCATAGCGGCTGCCGAGCGGACAGCCCGGATACACCCCGCCAAGCGACGGCTGGCAGCACTGATATTCAGGAGAGTAGGAAAAGCCAGGCAGACACCCTTGATACATTTGCGCGGCCAGGTCGGGTTGATTCACACCCACCGGCAGATCTGCGCCAGCAGAGGGAGAGGCGCAAGCGCCATAAGCGCTGTCGAAATATAGCCCATCTGGGCAAAGGCCATCGCCGCCGCGTCCTACCACACAAGTCTTCTGTCCGCCGCGTTCGAGCAGGATGTAACCCGAAAGGCAACCCGCCACAGTCGGCTGGGCAGAAACGGGCGAGTACAGACAGTTGTTGTTCGCATCCAGCCCGTAGCCAGGATCGCAAGTGGGAGAGGCGCCGGTCGCCTCGGGCAAACTACTACAAGCCGGGTTGCAGACCGTCACTTCGCCGGTGGTATCATCTGGCCCGCTGCAAGTTAGAACCCGTTGACCGTCTACCACAGCGTCGGCGCAGGTATATCCTTTGGTGCGCACTTCGTACTCAGCCCCTGGCGGCAGTTTTACGCTGGTTTGCGGCTTGTTGAATTCACAGTAAGAAGAGCCAATGCTGACATCGGGCGGCTGGCATGCGCCTTCTGCGACCACCACGCTGGGGATGTATGAGGACAACTGGCACATCGGCGCCAGCGCCGGTGGGTTTTGCACCACACAGCGAAAACTCAGGTCACGGCTGTGATAGGCATTGCCGCCGTAATGGCGGATGAATACGCCCGCCTGCTCGAAATCGCTCTCGTAACCATTGCTGCGGATGACACGCATCTCCCCACTTGCAGGACCGGCAGGGTTTTGCGGAGGCGCACTATTGTAATAATCTGCGCTGTAATAGTCATTCACCCACTCGAACACATTTCCAGCCATATCCAGCACACCATAGGGACTAGCAGCCGCGCTATATTTGGTAGCGTCGGTCAACGCGCCCACGCAGCCGCTGAAGTTGCCCAGGTCACAGGTAGGTTCCTGGTTGCCCCACGGATACAAGTTTCCAGATGTGCCGCGCGCGGCCTTTTCCCATTGCGCTTCGGTCGGCAAACTTCCGCCAATCCATTTGCAATAATTGGCAGCCATATCCCACGATACGCCCACCACCGGATAATTGGCATAGATAGGATTGTCATACAGCGGCACACCCAACTCTCGAGCGGGCGGCGCACACGCCCCCACTTTCACGCAAAAGGCATACATACTGTTGGTCACTTCGGTCTTGTAAATCCAGTAACTATCCAAAGAAACGGTATGCTCGGGCGCATCGGGCAGGCCAGAACCCATCGTGAACGAGCCGGCCGGCACATACACCAGCACACTGCCATCTACCCACGCCAGTTCTGTGCCGGCCTGCGGACCAGCCAGGGTTACAGGGAGGATCGTCGGCGTAGGTTCGGGGGTAGGCGGTTCGGGCGTAGGAGGCGCTACGGTGGGGGCTGGCAGGCTGGGGGTTGGAGAAGAAGCGGGCGCACAGGCAGCCATCGCCAGGACCAAAGCCAGGCTCATCAGCATCCAAAAGTCGAAACGAAGTCTCATTCATGCTCCTTGTCCAGACCGGTTTTCGGCTAGACGGCTGTATTATACAGGAATTTGTGATACACTTTTGCAACATCTCTCCATAAAGCGGATTCATTCTGCCTGCAAATCATCCACTGGGAGCGCGCTCATGAAATATCTCGTCATCGTCAATCCTATTTCAGGTCATGGCTACGCCGAAAAAGCGATTCCGCAAATCGAAGCCGAAATGCGCCGCCAGGGATTGGACTTCGACTTGGTGCGTACCGAGCGGCCATGGCACGCCGCCGAACTGGCCGAGCAAGCCGCCAGGGACGGTTACGATGTGGTCGTGATTGCCAGCGGCGACGGCACCGCCAACGAAGCCATCAATGGCCTGATGCGAGCGCAAAAAGCCGGCTTCGCCCAAACCGCCCTGGCCTTGCTGCCGGTAGGGACAGGCAACGACATGAGTTACGGATTGGGCGTCCGCGGCCAACTGGTACAGAACATCGAGACGCTGGCCAAGAATTATCGCCGTAAAATTGACCTTGGTTTTGTTCAGGGAGGCGATTACCCGCAAGGACGATATTTTGCCAACGGCGTCGGCATCGGCTTCGACGCCGTAGTCGGCTTCGTAGCCGTCAAAATCCGCTGGGCGCGCGGCCTGCTGGCATACCTGATTGCCGTCTTGCAAACCGTCTTCATTTACTACAAGGCGCCAACCGTCGAACTGACCTACAACAACGCCTCCTACACCCAAGCCACGCTGATGATTTCTATCATGAACGGCCAGCGCATGGGCGGCGGCTTCTTCATGGCGCCGCTAGGTGACCCCACCGACGGTCACTTCGACCTGTGCATTGCCACAGCCGTCAGTCGGCGGCGCATCTTTGGCCTCATCCCTTATTTCCTCAAGGGAACGCAGGCCAGCCAGCCCGAAATCATCACCGGCCGCACCGACAAAATCAGCGTAAAAGCCCTGCAAGGGACGCTGCCCGCGCACTGCGACGGCGAGACGTTGTGCGAAAACGGCTTGGAACTACATATGGAAATCGTCCCGGCCGCCCTGGACCTGGTAACGACAGAGATTCTCTTGCAGGAGACGTCCGCTTCGCGCCGCGCCTGAGCCTGCTCCCGTTGGTCGGCCTTCCACCGTTTCCACGCCTTATCTGCTCCCCCTTTTGGAGAAGCCATGCTCAGAGCCTCTACCCTCTTCCTGGCCCGCACCGGCCTTGAAGTCATGTGCCGCATAGACAAAGACGATTTGCAAAAGATTCCGCCACGCGGGCCGCTCATCATCTATTCCAACCACATCGGCCAGGTAGAAGTGCCGCTGCTCTTCAGCCAACTCCAGCCGCGCCCGGTGACCGGCCTGGCCAAAATCGAAACCTGGGACGGCTGGTTTCTGGGCTGGATTTTCGATCTCTGGGGCGCCATTCCCATCCGCCGCGGCGAAGCAGACATGACGGCCATGCGCCAGGCGCTAGCGGCGCTCGAACGCGGTTACATTCTGGGAATTGCCCCCGAAGGGACGCGCAGCAAAACCGGCGCGCTCATACGCGCACATCCCGGCATCGTGACGCTGGCGCTGCGCAGCGGCGCGCCGCTCATGCCGCTGGCGCACTGGGGCGGAGAACGCTTCTTGCCCAATCTCAAACGCCTGAATCGGACCGACTTCCACATCCGCGTAGGCAAACCGTTCGCTCTCGATTCACGCGGACAAAAAGTGACCAAAGAAATCCGCCAGCAGATGGTGGACGAAATGATGTATAAACTGGCTGCGCTATTGCCTGAGCGCTATCGCGGCGAATACGCCGACCTGTCGAAAGCCACAACCCATTTCCTTGCGCCTCGAACGTTGTGAGGTCAATTTCGGTTCTGGCCAAGCCCAAGCGCCTTCTCTTGTGTGAATGTTGCTCATCGCCAAAGTCAGCCGGCATCTGCCTTGCATACTGACATTTTAACAAATAAAACGGCAGCCTTGCGGCTGCCATCGAAGCGAGGCGACAGCGCAAACTATTGAACGGAAAAGGAGATGGTGTTTATCAGCGTGCCATCTAAATACACTTCCGCCGAATAATTGCCCTTAGGGAATCCTTCTGCCGACGGAGTCAGCGTAAAACCAAAGTAACCCGACCCTTTCTCCTCGGCAGTCAAAGTGTTTTCCAATTCGGCAAACTCGCCCTCATAGTAGTATTTCACTGTGACTTGGCTGCCAGGAACGAAATCGCGCACCTGCACGGAGATGTAAACGACATCGGACGGAGCAAACACCGTGGCGGGCTCCAGTGGTTTGTTGGCTTCGTCCAATTTCTTGGCGGAGACAATGTTGCCCAGAGAGGGCGGACCGCTAGGGATGATCTTGAAATTCACCGACTTGACGAACTCGCCGTTCAAATACACTTCGGCGACGTAATCGCCCGGCGTGTGACCGTCGGGGTTCGTCAACGTAAAGCCATAATAGCCGGAACCGGCCTGATCTGCGGTCAAGGCAATTTGGTCGTAATCTGCACCATCCACTTTGAACTTCACTTCCACCACGTTGCCGACCTCGATGTTTTTCACTTCTACCGAAACGTTGACGGTCGTTTCATTGGTGTTATAAGAATCGGTGGGATTAACCGGCTTGTAATCTGCATCCAATTCTTTGGCGACGACAACTTCGCCAATGGCAGGCGGTCCGCCAATTTGGCATGCAAGAGCGGCAAAGACCAGCGCCATCAAGGCAAGCAAGAGACGTAAAATTTTATTGGTGGGCATAGCAACTCCTAATGAAAATTGAGAAATATGATAACCACCTGTGATAGACTGATTATAATCGAATTGTTGGGAAATGGCATGTTATACTCTCAGCCTGTCCCCTGGGCGCTCACCTGGGCAGGCTGGCGCTTGCCCAGGGCACTGCCGCCCGCCAGCAGTGCAACAGCATCCCCTTGGGGTGCTGCTGGCGCAACAATCGCGGCGTAAGGACACTCATGCGCGATATCAAGTACCTGGGCCTGGGATTGCTCATTGGACTTTCGGCAAGCGGGCTGCTATTGGCGATTCTGATGCTGAGCAGCGGCGTACCACGCCCTGTCCAAGCCTTGCTGGCCTCCCCCACCTCTACCGCCACGCCCATACCGCCCACCTTCACGGCCAGCGCCTATCCCACGTCCACTTTCACCGCCTCTCCTACAGCAACGTATACCTCCACTGCCACCCTGACCCCTTCTGCAACAGCCACACTGACGGTCGCCGAGCAAATGATTGCCAGCGGCGGCATATCGCTGCGCGGGCCGCTCAGCCCAGAAGAGCAGGAACGACTATACGAAATTTCTTTACACTACCTTGCCCCAACCCGGCAAGAGGCTGTACGCCTCTCGAAAACCCTGCTAGGCATCGAAAGCGGCGACCCTAGCAATATCTGCGGCCCACTGACGATTTCCATCCTACAAGAAGCCAATCTCATCTCGCCAGAAATCGTACCGTATGATTTCTGGCTCTTGAATCCGTTCGTCTGGGAAGACCGTCGGAAATTGAATCGCGCCTTTCCCAAAGAGGCCTTCGAACATCTGGAAACCATCGAACCTCTCCATAAGATTGCTTGGGACTCTACGCCGCTCTTTGCAGGCGATTTCCTTTACATCAAGCACGGCTCATGGGGCAATTTCGACCACATGCTGGTCGTCAACCGCGTTGACGCCAACGGACGCGCCTACGCCGTAACCAATTACCACACGGCAGAAGGATTCATCATTGCCGAAGCCCTGCTCTACGATCCACATACCCCGGGAGTTGGTCTGTTTTACGAATGGACGAAAAAGGAATTTGCCGCTTCTGGCTCTACCGGCTTTGGCGGCTTCGAATTATGGCGCAAACGCTCCCCATGAAAGCGCCGGCATGAAGTCAATGGATAAACAGGAGAAACGAAAAATGAAAAAGACGCTGACACGCATTGGGCTGGCCCTGGCAGGAATCTTGCTCATTGCGCTAACCGGCCTGTATGCTCTCGGAGAAGCACGTCTCAGAAAGGTCTACACCGTCCCTGAAGAAACCGTTCCCCTGCCCAACGACGCGGCTTCTCTGGCTGAGGGAAAGCGCATCTTTCAATATCGCGGCTGCGAGGCCTGTCATGGAGAACAACTGCAAGGTAAGGTCTACCTGGACAATCCAGCCATCGGTCAAGTCATCACGCCTAACCTGACGACCGGCAAAGGCGGCATCGGCAACCAACGCACCGACGCCGACCTGGTGCGCTCCATCCGGCACGGCATTCGCCCCGATGGCACCCCGCTGTTGTTCATGCCTTCGACCGAATTCTACTACTTGAGCGACGAAGACCTGGGCAAGGTTTTGGCATATATCCGCAGTATGCCGCCCGTAGACAACGAAATGCCGCCCAGCGCGCTCTCTTTCACAGGCAGAGTCGTCATGAACGTTACCAGGCAAATCACCTTCTTGCCAGCCGAATTGATTCCTCATAACGCTCCTCGCCCCGCCGCGCCGCCGCCGGGCGTCACGCCGGAATACGGAGAATACCTGGCGTTGTCCTGCAAAGTTTGTCATGGCCCGACTCTTTCGGGCGGCAAAATTCCCGGCTTCCCGCCTGAGTGGCCGCCGGCGCCCAATCTCACCTCTGGCGAAGGCGGTCAACTGCCAGACTGGGGAGAAGAAGGTTTCATCGAAATCATCAAGACCGGCAAGAAGCATGGCCGCTTCCTGAACCCAACCTATATGCCCTGGCAATCCTATCGCTACATGACGGATGACGAACTGCGCGCCGTGTACGCCTACCTGATGTCTCTGCCTCCCAAGGCGTATGGCAATCGTTAGACGCTCAATCACGCGCGCCTATCTGCAATCAATACATATATTTATGATATTTATCTATAATATTGACAGTACGAAAGAGGACTGATATACTCTATTTACTTTACCGCCCAACAGGGAAGTCCACCCATGAAAAGCACGAAAGAGCGCATTCTTCATTCTTTGCTCAAACATCCTGGCTCAACCATCACCGAACTGGCCGAGGCAGTGGGCATCAACCCTATTTCTGTCCGACATCACCTGACCAACCTGCAAGTGGAAGGATTGGTGGAAGCCCAGGAAGAACGGCATGGAGTAGGCCGTCCGCGCTTGACATATTCCCTCACGGAACACGGCATCGAGCGCTTCCCCACCCGTTACTTGCGCCTAACCTCGCGCCTGCTGGACCAGTTGAAATCCACCCTGCCTAAGCCGATGGTCAGCAAACTATTCAGCGAAATGGCCGTTTCGTTGGCAGAAGAATACGCCGATCAGTTGCAAGGATTGAGTCTCGAAGAGCGCCTGGACCTCATCCGCGACTTACTGGCCGAAGAAGGTTTCACTGTGGAATGGGAAAAGGGGGAGGGCGAGTATCGCATTCATGAAATTACTTGTCCTTATTTGCAAATTGGACAAAACCATCCCGAAGTCTGTACCGTTGATCAGACCCTCATCTCCAAGATGTTGGCGGTGCCGGCTGAGAAAGTGCAATGTATTCTGGATGGCAACGCGCACTGTACGTATGTTGTGCAAGCCGTGAAAACAGAGAAGAACCCATCTACCCAGAGGCAGCCATGAGCGACACAGAAAGCCACCAAATCCATTGGTCCATTCACGATACGCATCCCGAACTAGTCGAAAAGTTGCGGGAAAAACTATCCGAAGTAGTAGATCCTGAAATTGGATTGAACATCATTCAGTTGGGATTGGTCCGAGAGGTGGAAATCCAAAACGAAGTAGCGCGTCTGAAAATGATTCTGACCACCCCCTTTTGTCCCTACGGCCCGGCGCTAGTCGAGATGACCCGCCAGAAAGCGGTCGAGGCCTATGGCAAGCCCGTCACAGTAGAAATGGGCATGGAGCCGTGGGACTTTTCGATGATGGAAGATCCCTCGGCGCTGGATTGGGGAATGTACACCTAAAGCGGAGTTCATTCCGCCTTCTGCCGTTTGGTCACAGCCGCCCTGCACGTGAGCGGCTGTTGCTTTCTATTCGCTTTTCTTCCAGTGCATTGCATGAGGCTGTTCTTCTTCTGAGAACCCAGAAAGAACAATAAGCGCATTGGTGACAGTATTGCCGGGATTGCGCCAGCGATGATTCAGATGGGCAGCGAACAAGAGGCTGTCGCCCGTTCCTAGCAGATAAATTTGTCGCTCCACCAAGTATTCCAATTGGCCGCGCAAACAAAAGACGAATTCGTGTCCGCTATGCGCCATACTACCCGGCCCACTGCTGACGCCGCTTTCGAGGGTCAACATAAACGGTTCGACACGACCCGCAAATTGCTCCCCGCCCAATCCTTCCCATACGCCACGCGCAAACGGCACACGCGGACGTTCCTCGGCATGAGTGAAAATCACTTGCTGTTTAGACGACTGGACGCCAAAGAAAGTGGTGACCGGCACGCCCAAGGCATCTGCCAATTTATACAAAGTGCTAACCGACGGGGAAGTCTTGCCGCGCTCGATCATGCTCAACGCATTGGCAGAGAGCCCGCTGGCCGCAGCCAAAGAACGCATGGACATATTGCGTTCCTCGCGCAACTGGCGTAAACGAGCGCCAACGTCTACAGAGTAGGCCTCTTTGCCGTATATATCCATCTTCACCTCTTATTTCTCCGCAAATATCCTCGCGATAAAGCGGGGACCCTCATTTGTGACAAGATACTTCAACTATAGTATCACCGCTCGGGTTGCATCGTTCGGGCGAATCTGGTTTCGCGCCGCAGTTGCTTGCCCAGGGAACAGCAGCACAACGCCAGTTTAGTTACGGCTGGGGGCCGCGCTACGATTATACCTTAACGCCAGTTCGGGATAACCGTCGGTTCGAAGGCTTATCCCGAATTCAGGTTACCTTATGATATTTGCTTGCCTGTCAGCCAATAACGGACTTCCAACGGCAGCGGATAGAGAGGCAGCCAATCGGCACGGTATCCCTGGCCCGCATAGACGCGCATCAACATCTGCGCCCGCTTCAACGCCGCCCGCTCCCAGCCCAACGGCAGGGACATAAGTTCTGCCACAGCAGGATGAGGCGGATACTTGCCCGTCAAAGCATGGTAAAAGCGAAAACCCGCCTGCCAAGCATCCAGTTCTCCATACACCGACAAGGCCGTCAAGACACCTTGCTGCAAATGACGGGCTTCATGAACGATCAAACTCAACAAATAAGCATCGTGCAGGGAAGTTGCTTGGGTATAATACCGGGAATTCAAGTAAATACGTCCAAGAACCGTCCAGAAGGCGCCTATGCTGCTTCGCGCGCGCCAAAAACCAATCCGCGTCCCTCGCGCACGCAAATACTGCGCGGCCTGACGCCCCTCTTCGCCAGACGCGGAAAGAGTATCGAGCAAAGCGTTCGTCCAATCTGCTGAAGGCATATCTGAGAGTCTCTGCAAGGTCATTCGAATACAATACAAAGAACAGGTACAAAAAAGGGTTCGAGCGGCTGAATCAGGCTTTTCAAGGAAAGTCTTGGGAGGCCTTCCCTTTCGAAAGACACACAACCAGTATACACCGAAGAGGAAATCTATGCGACAAATTGCCATCCTGGGTATCGGTCAAACCAAAGTAGACGAGCATTGGGACAAGTCTCTGCGTGATTTAGGCGGAGAAGCGGCCTTTGCCGCCCTGCAAGATGCCGGTCTCGAAAAGGTGGACGCGCTCTTCACCGGCAACATGCTCTCTCCCATGATAGACAAACAAAGTCACTTGGGCGTCTTCCTTGCAGATTGGATTGGGCTGTGGGGATGTGAGGCGGTCAAAATAGAAGCCGCCTGCGGTTCTGGGGCGGCTGCGCTGCGGGCTGGCCTAATGGCAATTGCTTCGGGGGAGGTCGAATCGGCCCTGGTAGTGGGCGTCGAAAAGATGACCGACATGGCCGGCCACGATGTCACCGCAGCCCTGGCCACCGCTGCCGACGCCGATTACGAGGTAGAGCAAGGCATCTCCTTTGTGGGCATCAACGCCCTGGTGATGCGTCGCTACATGCACGAATACGGCTGGAAACACGCCGACTTTGCTCCCTTCTCAATCAACGCCCACGCTAATGCCCTGCACAATCCATTCGCGCGCCTGCATCAGACAATCACCCTGGAACAATTTGAAAAGGCCAGCATGGTAGCCACCCCCATTAACTTGCTGGACGCTTCGCCCATTGGAGACGGAGCCGCGGCGGCGGTCCTCGTCCCAGCCGAAAAAGTGACCTCCCTGCCGGGGCGCCCTCGCATCGTTCTGGCCGCATCCGCGTCTGCTACCGACACCATCGCAGTTCACAGCCGTCGGGACCCCCTCTTTCTGCAAGCCGCCTACCTCTCTGCCCGCCGCGCCTACGACATGGCTGGGGTAACGCCCAAAGAAATTGACTTATTCGAACTACACGACGCTTTCTCGATCATGTCTGCGCTTTCGCTGGAGGCCTGCGGCTTTGCAGAACGAGGGCAAGGGCCACGTCTGGGACTGGAAGACGAAATTAGGCCGGGAGGACAACTACCCATCTGTACACGCGGAGGCCTGAAGGCACGTGGACACCCTGTAGGGGCAACGGGTATGTATCAGGTGGTAGAAGTTGTACAACAACTGCGCGGCGAGTGCGGGCCAACACAGGTGGATGGCGCCAAATTAGGCATGACTCAAAACATCGGCGGCTCAGGGGCCACCATCATCACACACATCCTGAAAGCCGAGTGAATTGCGTTCATCTTTACTTCTCAAAAAATTGACTTTTGAATCCAACTTGTTATATACTAATAATACATTTGCCAACTATTCTGCCAACCGTCTCTGGCCGAATAGCCTTTCTTAAATTCATTCCCAAAAGGAGGAGAAAGCCATGAGCAACCGTCCTTGGCTCGCCCATTACGACAAGGGCGTCCCACACACAATTGACTATCCAAAAGTACCGTTGTTTCACTTTTTGGAAGAGTCAGCGCGAAAATATCCTGACAAACCTTGTACCATCTTCAAGGGAGCAGTGATAACGTACAAGGAAATGAACGAAATCACCGACCGCTTGGCGGCTGCCTTGGCCGATATGGGGGTCAAGAAAGGCGATCGGGTAGGTATCTTCATGCCCAATACGCCACAATTCGTCATGGCCTATTTTGCCATCCTCAAGGCTGGAG
The DNA here is from genome assembly GCA_034431895.1 of Anaerolineales bacterium. Classification (GTDB taxonomy): domain Bacteria; phylum Chloroflexota; class Anaerolineae; order Anaerolineales; family Villigracilaceae; genus JAABUE01. The sequence goes on along the minus strand of DAOUCM010000376.1, from coordinate 12,774 downwards.
GTGTTGTCGTAGCCACCAACCCACTCTACACGCCGGCCGAGATCGAATATCAGGCCAGCGATGCGGGCGTGGAAGTCATGTTCGTCATGACAAATTTCTACAAGACCATCAAAGCCGCTCAACCCAAAACCAAGATCAAGAAACTCATCGTCACTAATTTGAAAGAAACCCTGCCGCCTGTATTGCGCCTATTGTTCACCCTGGCCAAGGAGAAAAAAGGCGGCTTTCGCATCGAAGGCGGACTGGGCGAAAACGAATATTGGATGCAAGACCTCATTTCCAAGTACGAACCCTCGGCTCGACCCAAAGTGGACATTTCTCACGAAGATACGGCCTTGTTCCAATACTCCGGCGGCACAACGGGCGTTTCCAAGGGCGCGGTCGCCTCGCATTTCAACGTTGTGGCCGATACGCTGCAAATCAAGAGTTGGATGGTCAATCTCGAAGAAGGGAAAGAGACCGTTTTGATGGCCATTCCGCTCTTCCATGTTTATGGCATGGTGGCAGGAATGCACTTTGGAATGGCTTCCGGTGCCAGCCTGGTCATGGTTCCAAACGCCCGCGACCTCAAAGACGTGCTAGAAAACATCAAGAAATATCGCCCCACCATCTTCCCTGGCGTGCCAACCCTCTACAATGCCCTCAACAATCACCCTGATGTCATCGCCGGAAAATACGACCTGACCTCCATCAAAGCCTGTATTTCTGGCTCAGCACCGCTATTGCGAGAGACCAAAGAACGCTTCGAGGCGCTCTCAGGCGGCAAGGTGTTCGAAGGCTTTGGCCTGTCGGAGGCGCCCACCGCCACACACTGCAACCCCTTGCTAGGTGAAAATCGCACCGGCTCGATTGGTTTGCCGCTGCCCGACGTGGACTGCAAAATCATCAGCCTGGACGACGGCGAGACCGAACTGCCTCCTGGCGAAATTGGCGAATTGGTCATCAGCGGTCCTCAGGTGATGAAGGGCTACCACAACATGCCCACCGAAACCGCCAACACCCTGCGCAAACTGAAAGACGGCAAGACCTGGCTGTTTACAGGCGACATTGCCCAGATGGACGAGGACGGCTATTTCTACATCGTAGACCGCAAGAAGGAACTGATCAAACCAGGCGGATTCCAAGTCTGGCCGCGCGAAGTAGAAGAAGTAATCGCTCAGCACCCCAAAGTGCTAGAATGCGGCGTAGCCGGCATCCCAGATGCGTATCGCGGCGAGACAGTCAAGGCCTGGATCGTGCTGAAACCCGGCGAGACCGCGACCGAAGAGGAAATCAAAGCCTTCTGCAAAGAGAAACTGGCACCCTACAAAGTACCAACCCACTACGAATTCCGCAAGGAATTGCCTAAGACCACTGTAGGCAAGATTCTGCGGCGCGAGTTGGTGCGGCAACACAAGGAAGCCAATCCGTAGCCCGCAATACCCCCAAAACCCTCAAGAGACCTTCGCAAAGAAGGTCTCTTGGTTTCTTGTAACAGTTGGGAAACTGTAAGTTGAAATCTCAATGGGAAATGGTATGATTTAAACATGAAGATCTTGAAGGAATTCAAGGAAGAGTTCTTCAAAAACCTGTTAGAAAATCTGTACGACGGGGTCTATTTTGTCGACCGCGAGCGCAAGATTTCCTATTGGAACACAGGCGCAGAACGCATCACAGGTTATGCGGCCAAACAAGTCGTGGGCCAGCACTGCTACGACAATCTTTTGCAACACATCACTGAAAACGGCAAACGCCTTTGCCTCGATGGATGCCCCTTACAAGCCACCATACAAGATGGAAAACCGCGCGAGGCGGAAGTATTCTTGCGTCACGCAGAGGGGCATCGCGTGCCGGTATTGATACGAACCTCTCCTATCTTCGATAAGCGCAACCGAGTGATTGGAGCCGTCGAAATTTTCAGCAACAATCAAACGCTCATGAAAATGAAACGGCGCGTCAGTCAACTTGAACAGACCGTCGTATACGATGCGCTGACCATGATTGGCAACCGAAAACACATCGAACTCAAGTTGAAGACCGCATTTCAAGAATACCAGCAAAACCACATCCCTTTTGGCATCCTTTTCATAGACATTGACCACTTCAAAGCATTCAATGATAAGTACGGCCACCTTATTGGCGACAAAGTCTTGCGGGCCGTCGCCAATACGCTGCGCCTCAACCTGCGCGAGACAGATACCTGCGGACGCTGGGGAGGCGAAGAATTCCTGGCAATCGTATTCAATGTAGCCAACGAGAACATCCTCCATGACATCGCCGAGAAACTGCGCTTTCTGGTCGAACAAACCAGTATTCAGGCGGGAGAAAAAACGCCGCAAGTCACTATCTCCATCGGTGGAACATTCCCCCATCCAGGCGATACCCTTGAAAGCCTGGTAGACCGGGCAGACAAGTTGATGTATCATAGCAAGACTGCCGGCCGTAACCGCGTAACCATTGGATGAGCAGTGATTAGCGCCAAGTTCGAAGAAACCCCAATTGACGCATCTTTTTTCCTGTGGTATCATGCCACCACAATTTCATAGCCCCAAACGGCGCTCTTATCCAGAGAGGCGGAGGGACCGGCCCTGTGAAGCCTCAGCAACCTTTCGGCAGAAAAGGTGCTAATTCCGGCAGATCGTAGTTTCTGGAAGATGAGAGGGCAGCCATCGCATGACGAAAATTGCCCTTTCTGCGTTGAGCCTGAAGGGGCAATTTCATTTTTACTTGGAGAGGTTCAACCCATGAGTACTACCTTTATGACTTCCCCGAAACTGATGTTTACCTCCGAATCAGTGACGGAAGGCCACCCTGACAAAATGTGCGACCAAATTAGCGACGCCGTATTGGACGCCTGCCTGGCGCAAGACCCTTTCTCGCGCGTGGCTTGTGAAACGGCAACCAAGACCGGCTATATCATGTTGCTAGGAGAGATTACCACCAAAGCGGTCATCAATTTCGATGAACTTGTGCGCAAGGTAGTGATCGAAATTGGCTACGACCGCGCCAAGAAAGGTTTCGATGGAAATACCTGCGGCGTCCTCTCGGCCATTGCCAGTCAAAGCCCGGATATTGATATGGGCGTAAGCAAATCGCTGGAAGCCAAAAGCGGCGACGAGGCCGAGTTGGATGCGATCGGCGCCGGCGACCAGGGTATGATGTTTGGCTTTGCCTGTGACGAAACGCCTACGCTGATGCCCATGCCCATCTATCTAGCGCACAAACTGACCCGCCGCTTGGCAGAAGTGCGCAAGAACGGCACACTCGAATGGCTGCGCCCGGATGGAAAAAGTCAAGTTACGGTCGAGTATTCTTACGGCAGACCTCGACGTATAGATACAGTCTTGATTTCCACTCAACACGCGCCTGAAATTTCTCAAGAAGACATCCGTCGGGCCGTCATCGAGCATGTGATCATGCCATCCATGCCTGCCGAAATGGTAGATAAAGACATGAAAATCTACATCAACCCCACCGGGCGCTTCGTCATTGGCGGGCCGCAAGGCGATGCGGGCGTGACCGGCCGCAAAATCATCGTGGATACCTATGGCGGTATGGGCAGGCATGGTGGTGGCGCTTTCTCTGGCAAAGACCCCACAAAAGTAGACCGCTCGGCTGCTTACGCGGCACGCTGGGCAGCCAAAAACGTAGTGGCCGCCGGCCTGGCTCAACGCTGTGAAATTCAGGTGGCTTACGCCATTGGCGTGGCGCACCCACTCAGCGTCAACGTCGAAACATTTGGCACCGGCAAAATTGCGGATGAAAAGATCGCCGACTTGATTCTGCAACACTTCGACCTGCGTCCCGGCGCAATCATCCGCGACCTGGACCTGCGCCGCCCGATCTACCGGCAGACCGCCGCCTACGGTCATTTTGGCCGCGACGACATCCTGTTCCCCTGGGAACGCACCGACAAAGCCGACGCGCTGAAGAAGGCGGCAGGATTGTAAAAAAACAATTCGTGCGCCAAACTGATGGGGGCGGCCATTCCCTGAGCAAGTGCCAGCCTGTCTTGGACGGGCGACCCAGGAGACAAGCAACTGCCGCCCCAAAACGTAATTTGCCTCGCCCTAACCCTCTCCCAAGGGAGAGGGAGTTTGTTACCTCTCGAACAACCGACGCACGGGCATTTCGGCCGTACTGCGCACGTTCCTCCCCCTTCTTTATCGAGAAGATGCTTTTTCTCCACAATCGGATATAATAGGCGCGGTATCCTCTCGATAAATTGAGGGCAAGGTCCCTTCTTTTCGAGAAGAGTTTAGGCGCGCTAGAAGACGGAATTCTTTATTTGAAAACGATATGAAACAATATACCCAACAGGGGCTATGGTCCCTTTTCCTGATTTGCGCTTTTCCGCTCCATGTTTGGACCTTCCTCTTGGCTTTCCGAGATTTTTCCTGGGTTACAGAGCGCACCAATGCCTGGGATGCAGTGGGCGTGATGTCATATGGGCTCGTGTTTGCTTTCATCGAAAGCCTGGTCATTTTTTTGATTGCTACCCTGCTTGGTTTTCTCATAGCCAAAGCCTGGGATGCGGAGCGGCGGGTGGCCGTGATGGGACACATGGCTCTGACAGCCAGCTTGTGGGCAGTGATTACTTCGCTGTTCTTCCTGATCCCAATCCACCTTCCGCCCTCTGTCATTGATTTCCTGGTCAAGCAAGCGCATCCACTTCGCATCTTGTATGGCGTCAGCCTGGTCTTGGTGGGGACGACCGTATTCGTTCCCACGATGCTGATCCTGCGCTCCCAACCGTTTTTTCGGGCCATTCAGGGGCTCTTCGAGCGCCTCGCCATGCTGACCACACTTTACTTGTTTTTCGACGTAGTGGGGCTGGTCATTGTCATCTTGCGTAACGTTTAGAGGTTGTAAAAGACAAATGAAAAAACAACTCACGCGGCGCGACTTCCTGAAGTTGGCCGGATTGTTGCCCTTGAGCGTCGCTGCCCCAAAATTGACCGACGCTTTAGACGCGCAATCCTCTCCAAACGTCATCGTGGTCGTGCTGGATGCTTTTTCTGCCTACGATATTTCCCTCTATGGATACCAGCGAGAGACCACGCCCAATTTGGCTCGGCTGGCCGAACGAGCGATCGTCTACCACAATCATTATGCCGGGGGGAACTTTACCACGCCAGGCACCGCCTCCCTGCTCTCGGGAATGCTGCCGTGGAAACACCGTCAATTCATTCATTACGGCACGATAGACGAGAACTTTATTACCCATAACCTCTTTGCGGCCTTTCCCCATCATTACCGCATCACATACTCTCACAACCCTCTGGCCAACAACTTGCTCAATCAATTGGCCGTTGGCGGGAACTTCGACAACTATATCCCCTCTAAAAATCTTTTCCTGACCACAGACGGCTTCATCCCTGACCTGTTTGCCAAAGATGAAGATATTGCTACCGTCAGTTGGGTGCGCACCGTCAAACGGCAAGAAGAAGGGTATGCATATTCGCTGTTCCTTTCGCACATCTACGAACCTTACCAGGAAATGAAAATAGCCAATCTACGGCCTTACTACCCGCGCGGCATTCCAAGCGTCAAAAGCGACAACTATTTCCTGCTCGAACATGCTGTGGATTGGCTCGGCAACCAGATTCAGAAGATTCCCCGCCCTTTCCTGGCCTATTTCCACTTCATGCCGCCGCACGCTCCCTACAAAACGCATCGCGATTTCTACCGCCGCTTTGCGGAGGACGGTTGGAAGCCCATCCCAAAGCCAATGGATATCTTCTCGCGGGAAGAAGATTACAACTATGAAGAACTCAAGGCAGCGCGCACTGACTATGATGAATTCATTCTCTACGCAGACCGGGAATTTGGGCGCTTTTACGACAACCTGGAAAAGGCAGGGCTGTTGGAAAATACCTGGCTGGTGCTGACCTCGGACCATGGCGAAATGTTCGAGCGCGGCATTCAGGGACATTTCACCCCCGTGCTATATCAGCCGGTGATTCGAGTGCCGCTGATGATCTTCGAGCCAGGCCGAAGAACGAGAGCCGACGTGTACGCAAATACCAGCGCTGTGGATGTCGTTCCCACCCTGGCACATGTGACCGGCCAAGCCTCAACGCCCTGGAGCGAGGGCCGCGTCTTGCCGCCCTTTGCGCCGCAGGAATCCGAGCGAAGCATCTATGTCCTGCAAGCGCGCACCAATCCACAATATGCCCCTCTCACAACAGCGACGGTGACGCTCGTCAAAGGTCAATACAAACTCATCCGCTTCTTTGGTTATCAAGAATTGAACAACGAAGAGCGCCTGGAACTCTACGACTTGCAAAGCGACTCCGAAGAAATGAACAACTTGTATTCTGCCAAGCCAGAAACGGCCGCGGAATTGTCGAAGGAATTGCAAGACAAAATAGCCGAAATGAACGCCCCCTATTTGTAGGAAAGTCTTGATCAATGAGCGAACCGCTCTCTCCTCCCCAAGCCAACCGCGCTTCTCTGACCCGCTTTGCCTGGCTTTCCATAGCCGCATCCATCGTCATCATTGCCTTGAAGAGCGGCGCCTATTTGCTGACCGGCTCGGTTGGATTCTTGTCGGACGCACTGGAATCGCTCATCAACCTGGTAGCGGCTGGAATAGCGCTGTGGATGCTGACCATCGCCGCGCGCCCGCCCGATGAAAGCCACCTGTACGGACATGACAAGGCAGAGTTCTTTTCGAGCAGCGTCGAGGGCATCCTCATCCTGGTTGCGGCCGGCAGCATTACTTGGACCGCCATCCAACGCCTTCTTCATCCCGTTCCGCTGGAGAAACTGGGATGGGGCGTGGGAGTCTCTCTCCTTGCTACGCTGCTGAACTTCATCGTTGCCCGCCTGCTGATTTCACAAGGCAAGAAATATCGTTCTATCACGCTGGAAGCCGATGGCCAGCACTTGATGACCGATGTATGGACTTCTGTGGGGGTTATCTGTGGGGTAGGCGCTGTGGCGCTCACCGGCTGGCAAATACTCGACCCGCTGGTGGCTTTAGGCGTGGCCGCCAATATCGTCTTTACCAGCGTTCACTTGCTGCGCCGCTCCGTAGCCGGCTTGATGGACGCTTCCCTTTCTCCACAAGACCAACAAAAGATTGAGAGCGTATTGAAAAAGTACCGCGAACAAGGGCTCGAATTCCATGCCCTGCGCACACGCCAGGGCGCCTCGCGCCGTTTCGTCTCGCTGCATGTCCTCGTACCGGGTGAGTGGACGGTCCACGATTCACATCACCTCGCCGAAGACATCGAGCGTGACATCCGCTCAGCCATGGGCGAGGCGGTCGTCTTTACTCACCTAGAGCCAATGGAAGACGAAATTTCGCTGCACGACATCCCGCTGGATAGATAAGGAATATTGCGGAATGGCGTTTGGCATCGAATGAGACGAAGTGCGGGGGTTATTGAGCGGTGTTGCCTCCATCAGCCAGCAGAAGATGACCGGTGACGAAAGATGAATCATCGCTTGCCAGGAACAGGACGACACGCGCAATCTCTTCGGGCTGGGCAAATCGGCGCAACGGAAGGTACGCAGCCGACTCAGCCATAGCCTGCTCCCGCGTCACCGGGCTGGACTTCTCGAAATAGCCCTTCTCCACCCACCTCTCTACAAAGGTATCTCCCGGACAGACGGCGTTCACGCGGATGTTTTCGTGCGCATGGTCAAGTGCCATGCTTTTGGTCATCTGCGCCACCGCGCCCTTGCTGACGGCATAAGGCAATGCGTCTCTAGCGCCCACGACGGCCCAATCAGAGGCGTTGTTGACGATGACCCCGCCTCCTTGCCTCCTCATTATGGGGATAACCAGGCGGCTCATGCGCCAGACAGCGGTCACGTTGATCGCCAGTGTGGCTTGCCAATCTTCTTCGCTGACAGTTTCCGCTGTCCCTTGGGTGACGATGCCAGCATTGTTGAACAGGATGTCGAGGCGACCAAATTCGGCCAGGGTATGCTCGACGGCACGGGAGCAAGCCCGGGCGTCGGTATGATCCGCCTGGAGAAAGCGGCAGACGCCTCCCAAAGCCGAGATAACGGAAACGACTTCCTCGCCGCGATCTCGCCTGCGTCCCGTAATCACAACTTTCGCGCCTTCCTGCGCAAACAGGATGGCGGTTGCTCTTCCAATACCGGAAGTAGCGCCCGTAATGAGGGCGACGCGATGATCCAGTTTTCCCATACTTCTCCTGTTTTCGAATTCAAAGCGTAAGTAACGTTCGGGATAACCGTCCCGAAGGCTTTGTAGAGCAATGGGCAAAATCGAGCCTTCGGAACGGTTCAAAGTTTCGAATTCAGAGCATAAGTAAGACGATGGCCAAGAGCGCTAACAGGATGCCAACAGCCTGTAAACGCGAGATGCGCTCTTCGAGCAAAATCCAAGCCAACAAGACGGTGGCGCCGGGGTAGAGCGCGCCCAGCACAACCGCTACATCCAGGCGCCCCCATCGGGCCGAGAGAGCATAGAAGGCGTTGCCCAGCGTATCCAGCACACTGCTCAACAGGACGGGGACCCGGCTTTCGCGTTTGGGAAGCCAATCTGGCTGGGTAAGAAGGGCATAACCAAGCATACTGCTGACAGACACGATGCGCACGGCGACCAACGGCCAGAGCAAAGCGGTTTGGCTGGCGCGTTCGATGAAAATGAAAAAAACGCCAAAGGCTATACCTGCAACAGCGGGTGGACGCAGGTCGGCGAAGCGAACGGCCAGCCTTTCGCCGCCCGAAACCAGCCAGACGGCTACCAACGCCAGGACAAATCCGGCCAATGCCCACAGGCCGGGAGAGCCATCCTGGAGTAAGCCAACCATGACCGGCAAGGCGGCGGCTACCAGCGCGGAAACAGGAGCGGCAACGCTCATGCGCCCCTCGGCCAGGGCGCGGTAGAGCAGTGTCAACCCGATACCGCCTGCCAGCCCTGCAGTGCCGCCCCACAGCCAATCTTGCAGCGGCGGCAAGGGTTCGCCAAACGCTCCAACTGTGAGCAGCAACAACACCAGGCTGAGGCTGTGAGCGACGACGATTACACCGTAGGGGTTGCTGCGCTTGACGGCTAACCCGCCGTTGAAATCGCCAGCGCCCCAGGCAAGTGCAGAGAGCAGTCCCAACAGGATAGGAGAGGTGAACATCAAAGAGTCAAGAAGAGGATGGCAAGCAACGCCAACAGGATGCCCAGCGATTGAGAACGCGCCACGCGCTCCCGCAGGAGGAGCGCCGCCAAAAGCACGGTGCCGGCAGGGTACAAGGAACTCAACACGGCGGCCACGTCCATCCGTCCGCTTCGAGCGGCTAGCAAATACATGGCATTGCCACCGGCGTCCAACAGGCTATTCAGGATAATGTAAGGCCAGGCGCCGCCCGTCACACGCCAGGTATCCCGACGCAAGGCGATGTACAGCAGCATAATCCACATCCCACCGCTGCGCGAGGCCAGCATCGGCCAGAATAGGGCCGTTTGCGCGGCCTGGTGCATCAAGATGAAATATGTTCCAAAACCGATACCTGCTAGCAAAGGCAGGCGCAGTTCGCGGATGTGGACAAGGACACGGGTGTTGTTCCCTTCTTCGCGCGAGATGAGCCAAATGGCTGCCAGCGACAGCCCAAAGCCCATAAGGGTCAACCAGCCTGGGAAACCTTGCAGCAGCATCCCCGCCAGGGCGGGAATGGAGGCGGCCATCAAAGCCGAGACAGGCGTAGCGATGCTCATCTTGCCCGTGGCAAGCGCATGGTAGAGCATCAACAAGCCGGTCGTGCCGATGGCGCCAGCCGCTGCGGCCAGGGCAAGCGCCAACCAAGCCGGATGCGCTTCTTTCGTGGCAACGACTGCGCCAATAATGAAAACCAGCCCAACCGCCTCGCCATATAAAACGGTTCGATATGCACCTGTGCGACGAGAAGCCAGCCCACCGGTGAAATCTGCCGCGCCCCACCCAAGCGCAGCAAGGAGGCCATAAACAATGGAGAGCAAGGGCGTTTCCTGTTAGTGCAGTTTTCCAGGGGTTTTCTTCCCGTCCAGGGTATACATATCGTAATCTGCAGGCTGCAACTTTACGCCAAACAGCCTGCCAAGATATTCATTGGCGATTTCGATGATCTTTTGCAACTTTTCGGGACTCTCTACTTCGCCGCGCATCATGCGATCTTTGGAGCCATCGTCACGCTGGATGAAATGCGCCCACTCAATGACGCCATCTTTGCGTTTTTTGGCAATCAGTTTGTAGACACCCACCTGCGGGATGTGGGCTGTCACCCATCCGCCAACGATTTCCTCGCCTTTGTCCACGTTCATGATAGCCGTTCGAGAGAATGACAGTTTCATTAGACCTTTCCCGCCGCTCTGGCTCGCTCTAGAACTTTCTGGGCGTTCTTGAGCAATGGCATGTCAATCATCTTGCCGTCCAAGGCAAACGCGCCTTTGCCCTCTTTTTGGCTGGCTTCGAAGCCCTCGACGATTCTCTTTGCCTCTGCAACCGCTTCATCGGAAGGGGTGAAGGCCGCCTGCACCGGCTCGATTTGGGCCGGATGGATGACCTGCTTGCCGCTATAGCCCAGCCGCGCCCCAAACTCCGCCTCAGCGCGAACGAGGTCGAGATTCTTGAAATCAATGGTTACGATGTCAATGGCCTGCAAGCCATAGGCGGCGCAGGCAGTCACGACCGCCTGGCGGGCATACAACAACTCGATCGCCTCCGCCGTGCGTGTAGCGCCGATGGAGGCGGCAAAGTCTTCGCCACCAAAGATGATGGCTTCCAGGCGAGGATGAGAGGCGATTTCTTTCAAATTCAAAATGCCGCGGGCGGTTTCTACGCCTACCAGAATACAGATGGAACCGGCCGGCCACCCAAACCTTCCCTCGGCTGCCGCAATCATCTTGCTGGCCCATTCGATTTGCTCCAGCGATTCGACCTTGGGAATCACGATGCCGTCTGGGCGGAAGGGCAACACCGCCTCGAGATCGTCGCGTTCCCAGCCAGAACCCACTGCATTGATGCGCGCCAGTTTTTCGCTGGCGCCAAAGTTTAGTTCCTGCAAGGCACGGACAATGGTAGCGCGAGCCGCAGCCTTCTGGTTGAGGGCTACGCCATCTTCCATGTCCATGCAGATACAATCCACGCCTAGCGTCAGCGACTTGGTGATTTTCTTCCAGTCATCGCCGGGCATGTAGAGAAGCGCGCGTCGAGAGTGCATGAATTACACACCATCCAATGGAAGATACAAGAGTGGAGTATAGCATGAAATCTTCCGTTTCGCCTTTGTTTTCGCAATGATTGATTTTAAGACGAAATTGTGCTACCCTTACACGTAACCGTCAGCCTTGTACTCGTCTACAAGGAGAAGCGATATGGCATACGTGCCTGGTATAGACGTTTCATATTGGGAAGCCGGCATCGCCTGGAAGAAAGTGCGCGGTCACGGCATCTACTTCATGTTTGCCAAAGCCACCGAGGGCGAAGGATATGTAGACCCCACCTTCGACGACAACTGGGTGGGCGCCAAATCGGTCGGCATCTTGCGCGGCGCGTATCATTTCTTCCACCCGAACATGAACCCGGTCAAGCAAGCGGATAAGTTCATCGAGATAGTCAAGGCGATGAACGACAACGGCGAGCTGCCGCCGGTGCTAGACCTGGAAATGACCGACAACCAGCCTGCTCAGGTCATCATCGAGCGAGCCAAAACCTGGCTCGACCGCGTCCAGCAGAGACTCGGTAAACGCCCCATCATCTATTCCAGCCCGGGCTTCTTGAAATCCAGTTTCGTGGTGCCGGGCGGCGGGCCTCCCTTGTGGGCGAATGAATACCCTTTATGGATTGCCCATTACGGCGTCAGCCAACCGTCTTTGCCCAAGGGCTGGTTGAAATGGACCTTTTGGCAATATTCAGAAAGCGGCACCGTCAAGGGCATCAACGCCGCAGTAGACCTGAACTGGTTCAATGGAACTGTCGAAGAACTGTACCAATTTGCCGGTTCTCCACCTCCCACCGCCACGACCTACATCGTAAAACAAGGCGACACCCTGCCGGGCATTGCGGACCAGTTTGGCCTGTCTCTGATGGAATTGGTAAGCGCCAATCCCCAGTTGATTCAAACCAACATGCCGCTGAAAATACCCACGCCAGCCAGCCTGAGCAGTGGGCAGCAACCTGTGACGGAGAGCAGCGCGGGCGCAGGCAGCAGACCGTCGGTCACGGCCAAGACATACATCGTCAAGGCGGGCGATACGCTTTCGAGCATTGCCGCCCAGTTTGGCACGACGTATGGGGTCATCGCGCAACTGAACGGCATTGCGCCGCCGTATGTCATTTACCCTGGCCAGGCGCTCAGACTTCCGTAGACAAACGTTCGGCCGGCAGATGATCTGCTGGCCAAACGTTTTGAGGTGGTCAATCGTCCACGAATGGCGGCATGCGCCGCTCTTTCTTGCGTGGGAGATGACCAACGGATGCAGAGCCTGGCGTTACAAATCTTCATTATTTGGTTGTGAGTCGCGTGGATACTCACTCAGCCGGTCCCCTGGGCAAGCGCCAGGGCAGGCTGGCGGGTATCCAGGAGACAGGCCGGCGTTTGCCCAGGGAACAGCCAAGCAACGCCAGTTTGGTTGCAGCAAGGGGCCGCGCTACAGATATTATGGCTTTCTCAAGAAAATGTATATATCACAAATGTTTTCAAAATGTCGCTGCGAGCCGCTCTCTGGCGAAGCAGTCTCCCGTTTGACGGACAAAACTGACCTTGAGGAGATTGCTTCAGCGGCACAAACCGCCGCTTCGCAACGACATGGCTATTTTGTCAAGCATTCTTGAGAAAACCATG
>DAOUCM010000375.1:0-3193 GCA_034431895.1 Anaerolineales bacterium | reverse complement strand
GGGAGGAGGCATGTAATCAGGCATGGTGTCTTATCCTTTCATAGCAGATGGGATGATTTTTCCGTTTTGATTGACCAGAATGCCCGCGTCAAGCAGTGCCTGGATGATAGCCACCAGGTCGGAGGCGGCTTCGTTCAGGCTGTATCGCTGTGCTGTTGTCAAGTCCTGGAATTTTGTTCCAGGGTGTTCTTGTAATGACATCTCAGGGCTTTGGCGGGGCATGGTCATTTCCTTTCACTGTTCTATGCGCTTACATTCATGATGTTCAGGCAAAGGTCTAATTCATCGGGCAGGTAAAACGCTTCCAGAGTGTTATCGGGATTGCGCCAGTACTGCCCATGAATTGTGGCAGGAGAACTCTCTGCCTGCCAGGTGACAAAGATAGGCGCTTCAGGACGCAGGGCGCTTTCAACCAGGCTGTACAAATTGCCGCCGCTTTTGTGGAAGTCGGTCAAGTCCTTGTCACCAAGGCGCAGCGCAGGGACCCAAAGCCGTCGAGCGTCATGCAGCCAGGTCAGGTCATCGCCGCCGCGCGCTCCCGCAGCATCGGCATCATAGGCAATCAAAAAATTCGATGGACGCAAAAGGTAAATGCCCCAGGTGGCGAGGTTGAGTTTGTTGGTCGCGCTGCCAAGCGTAATGACGTTGGCCAGGTCTTTGATTTCCTGCTTTAGCAAAAGCGCGTCAAATTCGCCTTCGCAAAAAACGGCTGGGAGGCCGGGGGCGATAGAGTCGGCCAGATACAAAGCGCTTTTGTTACCTCGCACGCCCCTGTACTTGTCTTTGGGGTCAGCAGGGTTGTAAATGCGGATTTTCAAATACCAGACCTGGCCCGCAACAATTCCGGGTATCAAAATACCTTTGTGCAAATACAACGGTCGCGGGTCGTCATTTGGCTTGCCCCAGACTTCGGGGCTATCGCTAAAACTTTGCGGGATGTAGCCCAGGTGTGCGGCGCGGATGGTTTCGTCATGCAGACCGCGAGCATGAAGCCAGGCAAGGGCTTTTTCGCCGCGTCCATCCCACAGAGCAGCCTCGGCGCGTTTCATCAGTTGCCTGGCCCGCTCCTGCCAGCGGGCAGCAGGCGGGTTGTCAGGGAGCGAAACGGGCGGCTCTGCGGGCTTGCGTCGGGCAAGGGCGGCGTTCCCGCCCAGACGTTCGAGCGCCTGTTTGAAGTCAACCCCCTCGCGCCGCATGACATAATCCAGCGAGGTTTTGTAACCATCGTTGGCGCAGTGACGGCAAAACCAGCGCCAACCGTTTGCCTTTTGGGTGAGATTGAAGCGGTCGCGCCCGCCGCAAAAGGGACAGGGACCGATGTAGTACGCTCCCGATTTTTTCAAACGGGTATCCTGCTGAACCAGTGTCAGCAAGTCATAGGTCTGATTGATTTCTCTGGCGTCCATCGTTGTACCTCGTCAAAATTTATCTTCAGGCGTCCTCAATGCTTCTAAAAATTTAGCCAGGTAAGGGCGACCTTCATAGGCCGCTTGAGGCAAAACGCTCATTTTGAACATATCCGCCAGGTCGCCCATTGCCATCCTGCGTACAACTTCGGGATTCTGGGCTTTGTAATGTCCTACGATAAGAGTTCGTCTTGCAAAATGAACATAAACAGTGTAAGTTTTGAGTTTTTGACGCATCTTAATCCTCGCTCAAGAATAGGTTACACGCAACTGAATCACAGAATCACTGAATCATTAAGTTAAGATACCCCCCCCTGCCGACTCCCTTAACTCGATGATTCAGTGATTCAGTGATTCTGTTCGCTACTGCCCGTCTAGTTTTCGCAGTTGCCATTTGTTGGCCGGGTCTTTTGGACCTTTGGTATCCACTATCAGATTGCCAAGTTTTTTGTGCGCCCGCAATATCAAGGCTTTGCTAAAGCCTTCCGGTTCGCCGAGTTTCACCAGGTCTCGCAAAGATACCGGTTCCTCTCCTAAGGCTTCAAGCAGCCATTCCGCACAGAGTTCTTCTTTCGTTGGGGGTTTGTATTTCTTGGGAGCATCACCCCATTTCAGCACAAACCCCTTTGGGTATCCTGGTACAAATTCAAAACCTAAAGGCTTTGGGGACGCTCCGAGATTGTTTTTCAGCACCTCCAGTTTTCGCGGACCGTTGCGGTCCATCTCTTCAGTCGTTTGGATGACTGATAAAGCCAGCACAGAGCGGGCAATTTGCGTGACGTGACCGCTTCCGCGAAAGTCATCCAGGTTGATTTCTGAACCTTCAAAAATAACGCCAAATCGCTTACGCAAGTGGTGTGATAAGACCAGCCCGGCCTTGAAGTCACGCGCCAGCATGGATAGAAAAGCAAAGATGGTTCGTACGTCTTCGATGTTGTTTTCCCCTTTGGTGTTGATGCTGCCCAGAGAATCAACAAAGATGATTTCGGGTTGTGCATGATAAACTGCCTGCAAGACCATATCCTGATAGCGTTCCTGTCCGAGGTCGAAAATCTCGCCTGTCTTGGGGTATTTGTAGAAGAACCTCTTCAAGTTTATTTGCCAGGCAATTGCCCGCTCCTTGATGACTTCAGGCATCCCCTCGGCATCCAGGTAAAAAATGTTTGCGTCTGAATTGACAACTGGTTTGCCATCGGGCCAAGTCTCGCCGATGTTGGTAATGCGCCGGGCAATGTCAAGCATGAGAGCAGTTTTGCCTGCCCCTTGCATTGCGCCCAATATCGTGACGTAGTTTCTGGGTATGAACCCTTCCCAAACCCATTCAACGGGCTGAATTTCGTCTTGGATGTCTTGCAACGACAGCAAATCCGTGCTGCCTGTGCCTGGCTTCAAGGATAAAATTTGCGAGAGAACTTGTTGGTTTTCTGGGTGATTGGACAGGTCTAACACCTGTCCAATTGCGGCAATCATTTCACTTCGGTCAGTTTTGTTTTGGAGGGCCATCCAGCACTCAGCAAAAGGTGTTTCAAAGTCTTGCGGTTTTGCCTTGACATCCAGGCCGTTGAGCCGGTCGCAAATCAATTGGGCTTGTAATTTTTTAGGAAGCATAGGGAATCTCCTTTTCTAAAAATGCCTGACATGGTTGATTTCATTGGCGCGGGGCAGTTTTCAAGGTATAATTCCCACGCCGCGCTAGGGGAAACTTTTCCCCTGCTCCCCCTTCTGCCCCCGCCGTTACGGGGGCATTTTTGTTGTCAATCGTTGTTGTCATTGGCAGTACTCCTTTC
>DAOUCM010000374.1:0-1587 GCA_034431895.1 Anaerolineales bacterium | reverse complement strand
CCGGACAGTACGCCCGTCTCGAAGTGGACGGACGCGAAACCATTGACCCCGCTTCCTTCCAATTCGTCGAACGGCCCGACTATCCCATCTGGCGTTGGTTCGTCGCGCCGCTCGAAGTGCTGGGCAGCGAAAGCGGACTGACCGTCATCGTCATCATCATCGTGCTGTTCTTCGCCGGCGGCGCCTTCGCCGTGCTGGACAAGACCGGCACCCTGCGCGCCTTCATTGGCCGCATCGTGCGCCGTTTCCGCGAGCGCAAGTACCTGCTGCTGTGGATGGTCTCGCTGGCCTTCATGTTTCTCGGCGCTACGCTTGGCACATTCGAAGAAGTCGTGCTGCTGGTGCCGGTCATGATCGCTCTCTCCTACTCCCTCGGCTGGGACGCGCTGGTCGGCCTGGGCATGTCCATCCTGGCCACCAACCTGGGCTTCTCGGCTGCCATCTCCAACCCCTACACCCTCGGCGTAGCGCAAGGACTGGCCGAATTGCCGCTCTTCTCCGGCGCCTGGCTGCGCATCCTGGTCTTCATCGTCATCTACCTCATCTTTGGCTGGTTCATTTCCGCCTACGCCCGCCGCATAGACCGCGACCCCGCCGCCTCCCTCGTCCATGAAGAGGACAAAGCCGAGCGCCAAAAATACACCAGCATAGACGCCTCCTTCATCGAAGAAGACCCCAAACAAAACCGCGCCATGAACTTCTTCGGCCTCGTCCTGCTCTTCGTCTTTGCTGTCATGCTCATGGGCCCCTTCGTCCCGGCCATTTCCGATTATGCCCTGCCGCTGGTCGGCGTCCTCTTCCTGGTGGGCGGGCTGGGCGCGGGCTTCCTCTCCGGCGCGGGCGGCAAAACCGTCTGGCAGGGACTGATTGAAGGCTGGGGCGGGCTGGCCCCCTCCGTCCCGCTCATCCTCATGGCCGCCAGCATCCGCTACATCATAGACAGCGGCGGCGTCACCGACACCCTGCTGCACGCGGCCGCCGAACCGTTCCAACAACTGGGCGGCTTCCCGGCCGCGCTGGTCGTCTACGCCCTGGCGCTTGGCATTGAATTCTTCATCGCCTCCGGCTCGGCCAAAGCCTTCCTGATGATGCCCATCCTCCTGCCGCTGGCCGAACTGGTCGGCGTCACCCGCCAGACAACCGTGCTGGCCTACATCTTCGGCGATGGCTTCTCCAACCTGGCCTACCCCACCAACCCCGTCCTGCTCATCAGCCTCGGCCTGACGGTCGTCAGTTACCCCAAGTGGATTCGCTGGACGGCCAAACTCTGGCTGTGGATCGTCCTGGTCACGGTGGCCTTTTTGGGAATTGCTGTAGCCATTCACTACGGACCGTTCTAACGATGGACGCCGGCTACCCCTCCTCCTACGCCGAATCGCGCGACCGCTTCCGACTCAGCCTCGGCCTGCTCTCGTCGAACTGGCCGTCTGCCCGCCTGGAAACGCATCCGTTGAGCGCCGACCCCAGCCTGTCCATTGACTGGCTATGGGCCGAAGCGCCGAAAAAAGAGAACCTGGTCATCGTCTCCACCGGCGAGCATGGCATCGAGGGCTATGTGGGCGCGGCCATGTTGAAACTCTTCATCGA
>DAOUCM010000373.1:0-6771 GCA_034431895.1 Anaerolineales bacterium | reverse complement strand
CGACAGTATTCTGATTGCCCAAGCGCTGGCCGCGGCCGGCGCGACCATTCCGCTTGTAGATGCGGCGGGAGGCGTAGTCTATCCAGAATATGTCGAACAATTAGGCGCAACGGCTGAAGGTTCCTTTACGCTGGTCGAGTATTCCAAGTATGCCGCTGGCGGAGAGGAACTGAACGCGCGCTTCCACGAACGGTTTGGGACCGATATAACCGGCAACAGCGCCTATGCCTATCAAGCCGTTTACGTGCTTGCGGATGCTCTGGAACGGGCCGCTTCTTTGGATAAAAAACAATTGCGTGCCGCTCTGGTTGCAACCGATATGCCGAAGGGCCCGCACATGATTTTGCCTGCCGAGCGCATTCGCTTCGACGCCAATGGGCAGAATGAGTTTGCGACTTTGTTCATGGCGCAAATTCAAGGCGGGGAATTGCTGCCGGTTTGGCCGGCCGAGTTTGCCGCCAGCAAAGTGCGTTTGAATCCGTAAGAATCTTGTAAAGGCCGTCCCAAAGGGTAAAAAAGCCTTTGGGGCGGCTTGACCAGGATGACCGAGCAACAGGAGTTTATATGGAGCAACGAAACGAAAGCGGTAATGTGGGCAGCGTAAGGCAGATACGATGGCATCAGAGTCTGACGTCCCAATTAGGACTTACCTGGACTCTGATTACTCTCTTGTCCATCTTTGTACTGGGTGTGGCGTTGATTGGGATTGCGCAACGCACCCAGCAAGTGAATATCTTGCAACAACAGGAAAAGAGCGCCAGTCAGGTTGCTTTGTTGATTTCATCCTACATTAACGGGGTGGTTAATGAACTGACTCTGTTCGAGGGTTTGCAATCCCTTTCCACCCTAACGCCTGAAGAGCAAAAAACTACCCTGGAGCAATTGCTCATCCAGCGCAGGACTACCTTCAGCCAGATTGTATTGCTGGCAAAGAACGGCAGAGAGAGAGCCAAAGTTTCGACCACGCGCACCTATTCGCCTGCCGACTTGGGCAGCCAGGCAGATAGCGAGGCCTTTCGCGCAGCCATAGACGGAGAGACGTATATCAGCCCGATTTTTGTCTCGCCCGAAAGTGGCTTACTATCGGTGCAGGTGGGGATTCCCGTCAAGGCAACCGGCGGGCAGGTGGCTGGCGTCCTGGTGGCTGAAGCCAACGTGGCTCGCTTGTGGCAGGATGTGTCGCGCGTCGAAATCGGTCAGAGCGGTTATGCGTACCTGGTAGATGCCGAAGGGCGCTTCCTGGCATATCAGGAACCGAGCGCCGTGTTGCAACGCTATGGTGAAGACATGAGACGGGCGCCGACGGTATCTGATTTTGTGGCTGGCGTGCAGAAAGAACCAACCTTGCTGGAATATACGGGATTGAATGGTCAGAAAGTGGTCGGGCTGTTTACACCCATCCCAGGCACAGATTGGGCAGCCATCGTTGAATTGCCGACCCAGGAAGCGTTTGCCTCCGTGCGGCAGATGCAACTCTATCTGTTTGGCTTGCTGGTACTGGGACTTGGTATCACGGTCGGCCTTGGCTTCCTCCTGCTCAACCGCACTCTGCGTCCTATCTTGCAATTGACGGATGTGGCGCGGGAGGTCGGGCAGGGTAATCTGGCGGTCGAGGCGCCGGTCAGGACGAAAGACGAGGTGGGTGTGCTGGCAACGGTTTTCAATTCGATGATCACCCAACTGCGTCAAACGCTAGAAGGATTGGAGCAGAAGGTAGCCGAGCGCACCCGCGCCTTGCAAACCTCTACCGAGGTGAGCCGCCGCCTCTCCACCCTGCTCGATGAAAGCCAACTGGTCAAGGAAGTGGTGGAGCAGGTGCAAACGGCGTTCGATTATTACCATGCCCATATTTACCTGTTAGACGAAAAGAGCAGTGATTTGATTATGGCTGGCGGTACTGGCGAAGCCGGCGCAACCATGCTAAAACGCGGCCACAAGATTCAAAAAGGCAGGGGCCTGGTAGGCCGCGCTGCAGAAATCAACAGGCCCGTGTTGGTGCCAGACACAACCCAGAGCCCCGATTGGCTGCCCAATCCCCTGCTGCCTGAAACCAAATCTGAAGTGGTTGTGCCGATTTCAATTGGCGACCAAGTGCTGGGGGTGTTGGATGTGCAACATAATGTGGTGAATGGGCTGAAGCAGGAAGATGCTGACCTACTGCAATCCATTGCCAACCAGGTGGCCATTGCTTTGCAAAACGCGCAAGCCTACCGCGAGACCCAGCGGCGCGCAGAACAAGAAGCCCTCCTTGGCGCTATCAGCCAACGAATCCAAAATACAACGCGCGTCGAAGATGCGTTGCAGGTAGCCGTGCGCGAAATCGGACGGGCGTTGGGTACAAAGGCTGCTGTGAAGTTGCGTTCCTTGGATATGAGCAATTGAGGAAGCAGATATGAACCTGAGAATCATTCGAACCATGCAAAATTTTGACCAGCACAAACTTTTAGTCAATGTCTACCCAGCCAAACGCGGGGACAAATGGATGCTTGGTCTCCTGTTGTGGAGTCTGTTGCTTTCCTTGTTACTTGCGATCGTCAGCACTCCTTTTGCCCAAGCGCAGGAAGAACGAAAACAAGTCCTGTACATCAATTCATATCATCCTGGTTATAAATTCTCTGATGATATTACGCGCGCTATTGTCACGACGTTGGAACAACAAGGCAATGTGGATTTGCGCATTGAATACCTGGACACCAAACGAGTGGATAGCCCGGAATATCTGGAGGGGGTCTACACCCTTTTCAAAACCAAATATAAGGATGCCAACCTTGATTTGGTGATTTCATCGGATGATGCAGCCTTGAATTTCTTGTTCAAATATGCGGACGACTTGTTTCCCGGTCTGCCGGTCGTCTTTACCGGCGCCAACTACTTCGATGAAACCAGGTTGCAAGGCCACGAGCGTTTCACAGGCATTAGTGAAGAAGTTGACCTAGCCGGCACACTCGATCTGGCTTTGAGTCTACATCCCGAAGTGACGCATATTGTGATTGTCAATGACACAACGGTTACCGGTCAGAGAATTCATGAAAATCTAGTCAAATTGTTCCCTGAATATCCTCAGGTCACCTTCGAGTTCCTTGAAGATGTTACGATGGAAGAGGTTCGCCAAAGGGTGGGAAGCCTGTCATCGGATAGCCTGGTGTTGCTAACACTCTTTTTCAGAGATCGCGCCGGCCAATTCTATGAATACAATCAATTTACGCCCTTGATTACAGAAAGCAGCGCTGTTCCTGTTTATGGCACTTGGGATTTCAGCCTGGGGTATGGGATTGTGGGCGGCAAGTTGACCAGCGGTTATGTAGAAGGAGAACGAGCGGCTCAACTGGCGCTCAGAATCCTTGCCGGGGAAGACCCGCGTACCACAGGGGTCGAAAGGCAAGTCAAAAGCCAATATATGTTCGATTACAACATGCTCCAAAAATGGAGTCTCAACTCATTGGAATTGCCAGAGGGGAGCATTGTCATCAATCGTCCCGTTTCTTTTTACGAGGAAAACAAAACGCTGGTATGGGGCATCTTGATAGGTTTTATTGTCTTGGTTTTCATCATTGCTTTCTTGGCGGTCAACAACAACCAGAGGCGCATTGCGCAAGAAGCATTAGCAGTGAGCAACCGCGAATTACAGGCTATTCGGGTTTCACTGGAACAGCGTGTGGCTGAGCGCACCAAAGACTTGGAGGTAGTGGCAAGAGTCAGCACGCAGGCATCCAGTATCTTGGACCCGTATCAGATGCTGGCGACTGCCGTGCATCTGACGCAGCGTGGCTTTAACCTATATCATGCACACATTTTCACCTATGATAAAGCCGAAGACAAACTGGTCATTGTTGCCTGCGGCTGGAAAGAAGGTGATGAACATGAAGGCACGCATGGAACAGCCACCATTCCGCTGAAACAGGAGCAATCCTTAGTAGCGCGCGCTGCGCGGACCCGTAAACCGGTCATCGTCAACGATGTGCGCAGCGACCCAGGCTGGTTACCTAACCCCTTACTGCCAGACACGCGGGCAGAACTGGCTGTGCCGATGATTGTTGGAGACGAACTGATTGGCGTATTGGATGTGCAAGCAGACCGTATGAACGCTTTTACGGAAGAATCTGCCAACATCCAATTGACATTGGCTGCGCAACTGGCAACTGCTTTGAAAAACGCGCTGTCGTATACTGAAGCGAAAAAGCAAGCAGACTTTGAGTCGATAAGAAATCTGATTGGTCAAAAGATTCAACGCGCTACTACACTCGAAAGCGTTTTACAAGTGGCGGCGCGGGAATTGGGCCGCGCCTTGGGAACGAAGCAGGCGCAAGTCATTCTCCAATCACCAGGCCTTGTCACAAAAACAAGCAACCGCTCTGCCGACCAGACTGTTTATCCTGCGACCCATTGAACGCCTCTTGTGTTGTACATTGACCAGATGGAGAAATACCTATGGCAAAAGTCCAAAAACCTAACGTCCCCCAGAAAACCGCCCAAAATGATATCCAGAAGCGGCTAAAGAACCTGTTTGCGGGGCAAGAACCGCCTACTTATATGACCGTCCGGCAAACAGAAGAATTGAAGGCGCGCCTAAAGGAATTGGAAGCGCAAATTGCAAAGCGGCAAGCCGAAATGCTTGATCAAAAACCGGATGAAAGCCAGGAAGTGGAAAAACTGAGGGCGTCGGTTGCCGAATTGCAGACAAGGCTTGGAGAACAAGAGGCTGTTGTGTCTCCTGAAAATGTGGTATCTCCCAATAGTAGTGTATCACCCTCTCCCTTGAGACCTGTTTTCGAAGCACACCGGCATGACGCAAGCCGGCCAGAATTGGCGGGTGGAATATCTGGTTTTGTAGGCCCAAATTTTTTGGGGAGTCTGCGCTCAAAATTGGTTGCTTCGTTTGTCAGTGTGGTGATTGTCATTGCCATTATGGGCTTTGCTGTCTATACCGACTTTCGGAATCAAATACGCCAGGATATCCGCCAAAGGCTGCTGAATGTTGTCAGTATTATGGCTTTGCAGCAGGATGGCGATTTACATGCCAGTATTACAGGTCCAGAGAGTATGTCAAGCAATGCCTATAAACAGATGATGGCGCAGGATATTGCTATTCTAAAAACAATGCCTGACCTGACTTATATATACACCATGCGCATGAATGAGCAGGGACAAATCTATTTTATCATTGATGCTCGTCAAGGAGAGGATGAGGCTGTGGATGTGGGAACAGTCTATCAGGAACCGAGCGCGTTTTTATCTGAAAACTTTGCTACGTTGGATCATCCAGTCGTCGAAGATGAATTTTATACAGATGAATGGGGGACGTTCCTGTCTGCGTATGCCCCTATCTATAGAGAGGATGGTACACGAGAGGGTATCATCGGCGTGGATATTTCCGCAGATAAAGTTATCGAGCGAGAAAGAACTGCGCTTTACCGTGTCCTGGGTGTAACGCTTGCTGCAATGTCGCTTGCAGCAGGCCTTGGTCTGTATTTGGGGACTGTTTTCACAAGACCAATTACTAACTTGTCTTCTGTAGCCCAAAGAATTGCTAAAGGTGACCTGAGCGCCCGGGCCGCGGTTGAATCTCGCGATGAAATCGGTGTGTTGGCAGCCACATTCAATAACATGGCTTCACAACTAAGAAATATGATTGAAGCGCTAGAACGACGAGTTGCAGAACGTACAAAAGACTTGGAAATTGCATCCGAAGTGGGCCGGGCTATTACTGAGAAAATCGCTAATCAATATGAAATGATGGCTGAAGCGGTGGAAATTATTCGTTCCAAGTTCAACCTGTACTATACCCAGATTTACCTGGTGGACCCCTCAGGTCGCAGCCTCGTTTTGAAGGCAGGAACGGGCGAGGTGGGGACACAACTAATGCGCCGCTCTCACAGCCTGCCGCTTGGATTGGGTTCCATCAATGGCCGTGCAGCCAGTGAAAAACGCGCTGTTATTATTGAAGACACCGAAAAGAGTGCCGACTTCTTTTCAAATCCTCTATTGCCTTTGACGCGCTCTGAGATGGCAGTGCCATTGATGGTAGCAGGGCAGGTTGTAGGGGTGCTGGACTTGCAAAGTGAACAACCAGGCGCACTGAATGAAACCAACCTGCCGGCCTTTACTGCCCTGGCAGGTCAACTTGCCGTCGCCATCCAAAACGCTTCCTTGTTTACACAGACTATGCAAGCCCGCGCTGAATTGGAAGAACAGGCTCGCCGCCTGACCGCAAAGGGCTGGCAGGAATTTCTGGATGGCATCGAACGCAGTGAGAAGCTCGGATTCAGTTATGCCCAAGACGAAATCGTTCCGGTCGTTGAAGTAGAAGCGCCCCCTGTCGAGGCTGAGTACATGCTTTCTACCCCCATCGAAGTGGCAGGCCTGAAAGTGGGTGAGATTTGCCTGGTAGATGAACCTGACCGCGTCTGGACGGCCGAGGAGTCCAAAGTCATCCGCGCGACTGCTGCCCAGGTTGCGCAACACGTCGAAAATTTGCGTCTGCTGGCTGAGGCCGAAAAATACCGTAGCGAGGCTGAACAAGCCTTGCGGCGCCTGACCCGCGAAGGCTGGGAGGAATACTTACAGCAAAGTCGAGAAATGCAAACCGGCTTTCTCTACGATGGCGAAAAAGTGACACCCGTCAATGGGCTAGAGGAACGGGAAACAACGTTGTCCTCCGATATCAAGGTACGCGGTGAAACCATCGGCCAATTGAGCATCCTCGACGCTGATGACCCCACGCTGTCGGAGGAAGAGCAAAAATTGATTGCCTCGGTTGCAGAACGTTTGAGC
>DAOUCM010000372.1:0-1702 GCA_034431895.1 Anaerolineales bacterium | reverse complement strand
TCGCGCCAGAAGACCATTTTCTCGCCCATGCGCGTCACGCCGATGGGCTTCTCGCGGACTTCATCCGATTCGAGCAGAACGTACCACTGGTTGCGAATCATTGTTGTTCCTTTCTGCAATTGAATTTTCCTCCTCTCTTTGGGAGGAGGGGATGGTCAGTTTCCCAGCAACTCCGGCGGGACAGGCGCAGGCACCTGTTCGGGGAAGAGGGTATGCAGGACGTTCAGCACCTTGTAGGCGAAGTTGGGGTCGAAGGTGTAAAAACCTTCGTACATGCGCGGCTCATGGGGCAGGCGTTCGGCGTTGATTTCTTCGGCCAGCAGGGTCATGTGGACGCCCGGCCCGTAGGCGATGACGAACCAGTATTGCTCCAGCGGTGTGCTGCTGGTATCCAAAATGGTGGTGTTTCGCAGGTTCGGCGGCGGGACATCGGGGACGCCGTACAGCCACAAGCCCCTGACGGCATCCGCCAGATGGACATATCGCTCCTGTTGGTCAGCGAAACGCGAGAAGGCCTGGAAGGAGACGTGGGTATCGGCCACGCCGGGATTGGCGATGACGAAATCTTCGATCATATGGCTGATTTCCACCATCCCCTGGACGGTGAAGATGTAGCGGAAGTTGACTCGTTGTAAATCCTGATGGGTGGCGCTTTTGAGAAAGGCCTCGCTGCGCGGCGGGAAGAGTGGCAGGAGTTTGCCAAAGAATTGAACAAGAACATTGGGGGGCGTGCTCATGGTCGTTCTCCAAAAATTTCGGTAATCTTTTGGCGGCGAAAGTCAAAGATGTGTTCCAGTTTGCGGCGCACCCAGAGGACATGCACCAGGTCGCCGAGCGGGCCGAAGGGCAGGGCATAGGTGACGCGGTCGGTCATCTGCACGCCGCCCTCTACCGGCTCAAAGATGTGTTCATGATACCAGAAACGATAGGGACCGAGACGCTGTTCGTCCACGAAGGAGCAGCCATCGCGGACGTGCGCGATCTCGGTCAGCCACAGCGAGCGGACGAAGGGCAGGAAGCGCACGCGATACTCGATAATCTGCCCTTCGTACATGGGCGGCTCGCCGCCAGCAACAATTTCGAAGTCTAAATCGGGCGGGGTCATTTCGTTCAGGTTCGCCGGAGTGGCAAAGTAGTCCCACACCCGTTCGATGGGCGCCGGGATGAATTGCCGGCGGACGAGACGGTGGACTTTCATCGGCGTTTACGCGGGTTGTTCGAGGTACAGTTTGCCATCTTCGACCACGACCTGGAACACGGTCACCGGCGCGGGGCGTTTGCCCATCTCCAGCAGGCGGCGCGACCATTCGGGGACGCGCATACCAACGAAACTGGTCACCCAGTCCAGGTTTTCGCCGCTTTTCAGGTCGAATTTGCTGCCGTGGAAGGGGCAGGTGATAGTTTCGCCCTCCACCTTGCCATTGGTCAGTGGCAAGCCGAGGTGCGGGCATTTGTTGGCGATGGCGTAGAAGGTTTCGCCGGATTTGACCACCAGCACCGGATGGTCACCGACCCTGAAGACGGGTTTGCCGCTGGCAGGGAAGTGGGAGAGGTAAGTGAGAAATGTGCGGTTGTTCATGGTACCTCCTTTTTTTACCACAAAGGACACAAAGGAACACGAAGGATTACTTCAAACTTTCCAGCAACGCGACCGTTGCTTCAACGATTTGCGCTTGCTGGGCTTCGCGTGAGATGGCGGCGG
>DAOUCM010000371.1:0-2357 GCA_034431895.1 Anaerolineales bacterium | reverse complement strand
AGGTCAAGCCGTCCACTTTGGAGGGGACGAAACTCTCCAGCGCCGCATCGAGCGCGGACCAATCGTAGGAGCCAGGTGTGGGAGGCGCGGCATCAGCGGCGGTAGTGGTTGGAGTAACAGAGTCAGGCGCGGGGGTGGAGTCCGAGGCGCTGAAGCGGCAGGCAAGGCTGACGAGGAGGAGAATCATCAAGGGCAGAATCTTGTTCGAGAGATTTTTTCGCATGAGAATTCCTTTTATGGTTTTATGCCCGTCGCACAGCGGATGAGTTCAAAGCGTTGATTATCGCCGAGGGTGTTGTAGTACACGAAGACTTGATTTGCGCCGAGGTAGGTTTCGGGGTCGGTGCGGATGAGGTCGCCTTGCCCGTCCTGGCATTGCAGGGTAAAGCGGTTTTCGCTTTCAATGCCCCAGACCCAAACTTCGGCGGGGGCGTAGTTGGTGTTCTCTTTGATGACGAGGGTAATGTAGGATTTGCCGCCCGCTGTGAAGGCTTCGGGCGAGCCGATAACGCCGTAGGCGGATTCGGCGGGGATGGTCAGGGTGGAGATTAAGTCCCAGATGGGCGAGCCGTTGTCGGCGTAGATTTCGAGGCGTGAATCATCCACGATGGTCAGGAGCATTGTCCCGCCTGTTTCGGGGGCGAACCAGCCGTAAGCGTAGGTCTTTTCGCCAACTGTGGTTGTGACCGTTTTGGCTGTGTACGTTTCGGTGTCGTAAATGGCAGCCTGCCCATCGCGGACGAAGGCGAAGAGGGTTGTGCCGTCTATCCAGCGCGCGCCGCGGTCAATGGGGGCGGCGATGATTTCGCTGGTCTGCGGCGCGGATTCATCCAGCCAGGCGATGCTGCCTTCTGCGGGCGAGAAGCCGCCGTGCGCGTACAACAGCCGCGTGTGTTCGAGCAGCGGATTTTTGCTTGCCAGCACGCTCAAGCGGGTAACGCCATCATCGGTCAGGGCTTCGGCGCTGACATTTTCGCCGTTGACGGTGGCGCGGAAAATCTGCGGGACGCCGCTCACATCTTTGGTGTAGTACAACGCCCAGCCGTTCGCGTCCACGCCGAATTCGGGGGCATTGAACGAGACGCGCAAGGGCGTGAGGTCGCTGTCGAGAAAAATATCCCTGCCATCGGGAGAGATGAAATTCCCCGTTTGCGGGTCGAGCGCGGCGAGCCAGGCGTTCATGTCCGCGTCTGCAAAGGTGACGAGGTTGAGCGCGGAATAAAATTCGGGGTCAATGTAGCCGAGCGGGGAACTGCCCATTTTGAAGGCGTTGAGGGTTGGGGCGGGCGCGGCGGTGGTCTCTGGCGCTTCGAGCGTGAGCAGGTATTGCCAGGCAGATTTGTAAATGGGGTTGCCGTTTTCGTCGAAGTTGAGCGCAAAATCTACGACGGGCGTGTTGTGCGCAATCTGGTCGGCGGGGGGCGGGGTGGTAGCAATCAGGGCATGGGTGTTTTGGTAGGGCGGGGCGCTCTGTTCAATGGTCACGGGTGGGCCGAAGGCGTCTATGCCGAGGGCGGTCATCAATTCGGTTTGGTAGCCCGCAATCGGCTGGTCGTCCTGATGCCAGAGCAGGTAGTAATTTTCAGCGGGCGTTGCGGAGGGCATGTCGGTCACCCAGGCGGCGAGAGCGCGCTTGCGAACATCCACCCAGGTGAAGGCAATGACGCGTTTGACGGGGTGCTGTTTGGCAAAATAGACCGCATGTCCGCCGCCCTGGGAATGACCCGCGACCAGGATGGCGCTCCAACGGGGCGAGCCGTTTTCCAGGTAGCGCTCCCAGCCTTCGGCGGGAAATTGCGCGGCGAGATAGGTCAACGCGCTTTGCAGGCGGGCTTCGATGGAATTCTGGCTGTCCACTGCGACATGCGGCGAAACATCCACGCCTTGCAGGGTTTCCTGGCGCACAAGTTGGTGGCAGTTTTCATCGGTATCTCTGGGGCAAATATCAATATTGACGCTTTCATCGTTGGGGTAACGCAAGTCAATGACGTGCAAGCCTGCTTCGGCGGCAGTTTGCATGAGTTGAGTGTAGTACGAAGGCAATGCGCCCGTGCCAGGCAGGAAGACGAACAGTTCGCCGCGCGGGTCGGAAGTTGCAGGGGCGCAGACGATGTGCGGCTCGTTCCATTGGGTGATGGCGGAGTCGGTTTCGCTGGGGAGCAGGGTGCGGCAGAGCGAAGCAGAATCAGCGGGGGCAGAGGTTGGGGCGGGCGGGGTCTCGACAGGCTCGACCGTCGGCGAGGCGCTGAAGCGGCAGGCGAGGGAGACGAGGAGGAGCAACAAAAGGAGGCGGAGGCTTTTTCGCAGTTCCATGGGTTCAATTCCTTTTTCCGGAACTCAAGGATAACCGCAATGGG
>DAOUCM010000370.1:0-1634 GCA_034431895.1 Anaerolineales bacterium | reverse complement strand
CCTTCCCAGCCGGTGCCCCAGCCAATTTGTACGAAGGCGCTCGCTTGGCCTTCCGCGCCTTCCAGCCGGCGCGTCAAGTCATCATAGAAGCGGGCCACTTCGTCGAAGCCCAGCCGGCGCGCCCGCTCTCCTTCGCTTTCGATGCGGCGTTTCCCTACCGCCTGCAAAATCGGCAGAAGATTGGCTAACAGGGCAAGACGTTCCTGAGTCCACTTCAGGCGGGCGTCGTTGGCATATTGCAAAGCCAACTCATCCAGGTGAATCTGCGTCTCGAAGTTCGTCCCGGCAGAGACCGCCTCGATTTCGATGGGAATGGCCTCTTTGTCCTCTTGCGAGACGAACACGCGCACTTGCAGCACCTCCAGCGGCGGCGGGTTGACCGGGCGGCTGTCGGCAATCTGCAAGGTGCGCAGGATGTCGCTCCAGGGTGAATCGCCAAATATGTCCTTCTCCCAGTTTTTTGCCGCTTCTTTGGGATTGTCGCCCAGCGCTTTGGCAGAAAGTTCTTTTCGGGAAACGGCGTAGGTCATCAAAGCCGTGCGCAGCGCGCCTTTGAGCGAGGAGCCGGGCAGGTACACGCCGCCATAGACATCTTTCATCTGCTCGTGCAAACGTTCCAGGCTGGCGCATCCTTTCAGCGTGTAACGCACGAATTCAGCAGGCAGATGGGCGAGGTCTTTGATCAAACTTGCCGCCGGTTGAGCCAAATCCGCTTTTTCACCGCGCTCGGCCAACTCACGGGCATAGATGGCGTCCTGGTCGAAGACATAGGTCAGGTTGCCCTCCGGCAAGGCTTTGTAATCGTAGTTTGCCAGCAGTTCCACGCCGGAACCGATATGGAGCGGGGAGAGTGTTTCGATCGAAACCCGGTATTTCATACGTCCTCCTCTTCCGCCAATTTACCGGCGGGAACAAGAAAAGCCAGCCCATAGCGGTACACCGCTGGCGGTTCGGGATGCACCGCCGCGTCCTGCGGACGGACATTCAGCAACATGCCATTGGCTGAAGCAGGTAAAAGCGCCCCTTCTGCCGCCATGCGCGCCGAGCGCCGCCGCCAGGGGTGACCGTTGGCGTCTTTGTACCAGCCGCCCACCGTAACGAACTGGTACAGGCTTTTCTCCGCTTGTAAAACTTCTTGCGTTTCTTTCTCGCTGGCCGGGATATAGCGCGAGAGCAGAAGGCCGAATTCCTCGGCGCAATCGGGCAGGTTGGCATTTGCATTTTCGAACGTGAACGCGCCATGTCCGGTCGAGCGCAAGCCGCCCAGGCCGGTATCCTGCAAGGATGTCAGCGCCTCGTCAATCCAGGTCGTCTCGCCGCGCACGCCAAACCACAAGCCGCAGTGCTGTGCAAATACCACCCGTCCGGTGTAGAACAGATTGGAAGCGCTGCTGACGCGGTCCACGGTGACGTGCGGCACAATCTGGCCGGCCCAAAAGGTCAATTCACCGTCCTTGTCCACCCCAACGGACTGCTTCAAGGCTGTTTCTTCGGCCTCGGTGACCCAAATGCTGCCGCCCTGAAGGAATACCCCGCCGGGGTCACTGCCCGCCGCCAGCGCGTCGAATACGCCCTGCGAAAGCCAGCGAATCTTCTTGGCCTTCTTGTAGGAATCGCCTGCCAGAGCCTTTTTG
>DAOUCM010000369.1:0-1527 GCA_034431895.1 Anaerolineales bacterium | reverse complement strand
GCAAAATCTTGCAGGTGTGGAGAGGTGTAAAGCCCAACGCGATAACCGGCGGCCTGCAAAGCGCTGGCGCACAAAGCCGAGACAGAGCCTTTCCCCTTGGTGCCGGCCACGTGAAAGATGGGATACTGGCGATGCGGGTTGCCTAAGGGGTCGGCAAAAGCGGCCATGCGCGCCAGGTCGAAACGCCCCGGAGCGTTGCGAAAATTGCGCACCAGGCTGTAATCCACAAAAGTATAGAGGTAATCTAACGTTTTCTGATAACTATCGGCTTCGATCATAGTTGGAGGATTTTACCCGCGTCAAGTATTGTCTGCAAGAGGCACAATTCTGGGGTGTGAGCGTGCAGTTTGCCAGAGGACTGAATGTAAACGATTTGTAAAATCTCTTGTCAGAGAAGTACAAAACGAGTATGATTTGCACATTCGGGGTTAACTACCTCGCCATTGGTAGTAGCCTAATCTAAATTTTCGAAAGAAGGAGAAGAAATGACTAAAACACGCTTTACCTATCTGTTGTTTGCCCTGGTTGCTGCTGTGGCGTTGGCGTTGTCTGCCTGCGGCCCGGCGGCTACCCCGGCCCCCACCGAGGCTCCGGCTACTGAAGCGCCTACCGAACCGCCCGCCACCGAAGCGCCTACCGAGCCACCCGCCCCGGAACTTGGCACTGCCGACAATCCACTCATCATGGCCTTGGCTCCCTCCGCCACCACACAGGAACTGCAGACCGGTGGTGAGGCCATTGCCGCCAAACTGAGCGAGATGACCGGCTACACCATCAAGACCGTTGTGCCAACCAACTATGCCGCCATGATCGAGGCCATGGGCGCCGGCCAGGCCCACATCGGTTGGCTCGCCCCCACCCAGTACGTCGTTGCGCACGGTAAGGGTTATGCTGACGTTGCGCTTGCCACCATTCGCTTTGGCTCGGATCACTATGGCTTCCAACTCGTTGCCAATGTGGAAGAGGGTTTCACCCCCTACTATGACCCTGCCACCGGCAAATCCACGGCTGATGCCGCCACCGCCCTGGCGCAGTTCGCCGACAAGAAGCCTTGCTGGACCGACCCGCTTTCGTCCTCCGGCTATGTGCTTCCTAGCGGCGTGCTGGCGCAGAATGGCGTCAAAGTCAAGACCGGCGCTTTCGTTCAGGGGCACCCCACCGTCATCAAGTCCGTCTATCTCAGCCCCAAGGGTGAAATCTGCGATTTCGGCGCCACCTACATTGATGCGCGCTCGAACGTCGTGAACGACTTCCCGGATGTGAACGACAAAGTCGTCATCATCTGGGTCTCCGAGCCGTTCATCCCGAACGACAACGTGTCCTTCGCCTCCAACGTTCCGGTAGATGTGCGCGAGAAACTCACCCAGGCTTTGCTCGACCTGGCTGGCACCGAAGAGGGCCGCGCCCTGCTCAAGAGCGGCGGTTACAGCATCGAAGGCCTCAAACCTGTGGATGATACCTTCTACGATGAGTATCGTCTCTACCTCGAAGCCTCCGGCATCGACCCGACCACGCTCTTCAAGTAAA
>DAOUCM010000368.1:0-8223 GCA_034431895.1 Anaerolineales bacterium | reverse complement strand
GCGTCTCCTCCCCCTCGAACAACTGGCGCAAGCCGATGAAGGCCAGCGTGTCGGTTTGCAGCAGACCAATCATCAACAACGCCCCCGCCAGCAATTGACCGGCCAGCGTCAGGTACAGCCAGGGGAGCGGGATGCGGTACAGGTCACGGTCCGGCAGGACAGCCGTCAGCCACAGCACCGGCAGGAAACTGAGCGCCGCGAAGAGGTTATACCCGAAACGATAGAAACGCATCACACCCTCGCCCAAGCGGCGGCGCAGCCCATCCTTGGCCCACTGCGAGGCAAGGATGGAATGGACGATGCCCCACGAGAATACCGATAAGAGCAGCCAAAACATTGGGTAGCCTCCAATTTCGTTATTAACCTGAATTCGGGATAAACCTTTGAACCGTCCCGAAGGCTCGATTTTGCCCATCCAATTGCTCTAAAAAGCCTTCGGGACGGTTATCCCGAATTGACGTTTGTTACAAATTATGCCTCGCCTCAAAGGCCGGCAACTCTACCAACCCGCCGCCACTCTCGACCAGATAGAACGGCATCCAGGCCACGCCAAAGCATTCGACGAAGATATCGGTCTTCTTGGGAGCGATGGTCACTTCGCTGATGTCGTTGACTAAATGCCCCCAACGGTCGTTGACTTCGGCCAACGCCGCTTCTTGCTCGGCTTGCAGCGCTGCAAGTTGCTGTTTATACTTGGCGATGGCCTCCACCGACTCTTCTACCTCGGCTTTGGCCTGCTCGGTCATCCGGCGTTTGGTGAGCGAGGTGGACACACGCCGCATGACACGCCGGCCGCCCAGCAGGTTTTCGCCCAGGGTGCCTAGTTCTTCGATTTTGCGGTTTTGCAGTTCGGCTTTGTCCATTTCGAGTTCGCGTTCTTCGCGCAACAGACGGTCTTCCAAGGCCTTGATTTGACGTTCGTATTTGGCCTTGACTTTTTCGATTTCTGCGTCGCGCCCAGCGCGGGCGGTCTCTGCGCAAGCCTGCATGAACTCAGCCGACGAAACGTCTGGCCCGGCGTACACTTTGAGGGCTTCGTTGACGCGCGCCTTGACAGTGGTGGTGCGATAGAGCCAGTCAGAAAAATCGCGCTGCAGAGCGGCCATCTGGCGGGCGTCGTTCAGCGGGGCGTCCAGCGTCTCGAAGCGCGCCTGGGGAGCAGGCGTCTTTTCCATCTTCTCCACAGGAAAAGCAGCAAAGAAATGCTCTTCCCAGCGCACCATGCCACGCCGGTCGGGCGCTTCTACCAGGGCTGCTCGCATGATTTCGGTGTCTACGCCATATTTGCGATCGAGGAAGCGCACCCGACCAACGGCCAGCAGAGCCGGGCGGTAGAGGACGCTACCTAGCAGGGCATCGGGCAGGGTTTCGACTGCGCTCAATCTAAGGCTCTCACCGGCGGCGTACATGGCTTCGGTCAGGCCGAGGTTGGCCGGCAAGAAGTATTCGCCTACGCCAGCCGGCACGGGCGGACGGGTGAGGCTGCCGGGCCGCGAGATTGACGGCAGCGGCTGGGGAATAGAGAAGGACTCGGTAACGGAAGCAGGCACGGGGGAGTCCGATTCGGGCGGGACCCGGGGCTTGCTGGCCGTCGAAGAGGCGGAATCCACTCCCGAAACGATCCCCGCTTCCCCCGCCGCTCCCGCCAGTTCGTTCAAAGCGGGAATCTGTTGGCGCGTGAGCGGGCCGGCCAAAAAGTTCATGGCCCAGCGAGTTTGAAAAAGTAGCGGTTGGCTGGCATGGACGTTGTGCAGCAGGAAGACGCGCTTGCCTAGCGAGGAGATGAGTTTGTCGAAGGCGGCACGCGGCAGACCGCCGGCAGCGCTTTCGAGACCGTCGAGCAGGCGGTTTTTGTCTTGCTCGGTCTGGAGTTTGCCGATGAACCAGGCGCCGGCGTTGGAGAGGGCTTTGTAGTCGAGATCAACCGGATTCTGGGTAGCCAGGAGCAGCCCTAAGCCAAAGGCGCGCGCTTGTTTCAGGAGGCGCAGCAACGGCTTCTTGGACGGCGGGTTGGCCTGCGGCGGCAGGTAGCCGAAGAGTTCGTCCATGTAGAGGATGGCGCGCAAAGAGGCGGCGCCAGGCTGCGCCCGCATCCAGGTTTCGACCGCCGCCAGCAGCAGGGTGACGAAGAACATGCGCTCGCCCTCGGATAAGTGCGCCAGGTAGAAGATGCTGTGGCGCGGGCGGCCATCCGGCGTAAAGAGCAGGGCCGGCACGTCGAGCGGTTGGCCCTCACGCCAGGCTTCGAAGGCCGGGGCGGCCAGGATGTTGTTGAGCTGCATGGCGAGTTTGGTTCGTTCTTTGGCCGGGAAGAAGGTTTCGAGCGGAAAGGCGCCCAGTTTGTCGAAAGGCGGGTTTTGGGTTTGCAAGATGAGTTCGGCCAGGTCGAGGGGGTTGCCTTGTCTCCAGGCGTTCTCGAAGATGTTGGCGAGCAGGATATGTTCGCGCGAACTCAGCGGGTCTATGTCATCGAGACCCACCAGTCCCAGCAAGGCGGTGACGGCGCTGGAAATCTTTTCGCGCAGGGTTTCGCGGTTGCCCTCCCAGGGGAGGTCAGGCGCAGAAAGCGAGGCAAGGATGTCAACGGGGATACCGGCGTCAGAGCCTGGAGTGTAGACGGCGAATTGCACAGCATTCTGGAGCGCTTGCAGGCGCTCAGGGCCGATACCCCAGGTTTGCAGGCCGTCGCGCCAGGCCAGCGCGGCTTCGTTGGCGGCTTGTTCGAGCGATTTTCCAGCACGGCGCGCCATTTCGGGGTCGATCCAGGGTTGAAAATCCTGCGGGGCCAGGTTGGGGAAGTGCAGCAAGAGGTTGGTCAGGTCGCCTTTCGGGTCAATGATGAGCGCTGGAATGTTCTGCAAGGCGGCTTCTTCGAGCAGGGTGATGCACAGCCCGGTCTTTCCAGAGCCGGTCATGCCGGTGACAACGGCGTGGGTGGTCAGATCGGCGGGGTCGTAGAGGAGAGGTTGCTGGGTGGGCGCTTTGCGGGCGGGGTCATACCCGCGGCCGAGGTAGAAGCGGGGTGATCGAGAGGCTGTCATTGTTATCCCATGGGCATGTGGTGTTTGGCTGCATAGTGACCGGTGATGTAATGATACAACTGTCGCTCCAAATCGGTCAGCAGGCTGGAGGCGCCAAAACGGAACAAATCTGGCTTCAGCCATTCGTCGCCAAGTTCTTCTTTCATCAGGAATTGCCAGGTCATCGCCTGTTTTGCAGAACTGATTCCGCCGGCCGGCTTGAAGCCAACCGGGTAGCCGCAGCGTTCCAGATAATCGCGGATAGCGCGTGCCATGACGAGGCCGACTTCGAGCGTGGCGTTGACCGATTCCTTGCCTGTCGAGGTCTTGATGAAGTCCGAGCCGGCCATCATGGCTACCAGGCTGGCCTGATAGACTTGCTTCAGCGTGCCAAGATCGCCGGTTGCCAAAATGGTCTTCATATGCGCGCTGCCGCAGGCCTGGCGGAACTGCGTCAATTCCTCGTAGAGGGCGCGCCAGTTGCCTGTCAAAACGTGATTGCGGGCGATGACCACGTCAATTTCGCGCGCGCCGGCTTCTACGGCTTGCTCGATCTCGCCAATACGCTGAGAGAGGGGCGTCTGACCGGCCGGGAATCCTGTCGCCACCGAGGCAACTGGAATTCCAGAGCCTCGAAGCGCCTGTACAGCATCCGCCACGCGGTTGGAATAGACACACACTGCGGCAACAGTGAGTTTTTCTTGTGTAAATCCAAGCCGGGCAAGCATATCGGGGCGAAGGGGTTGTTTGGCTTTGGCGCACAGACGGCGGATGCGTCCGGGCGTGTCGTCCCCCGAAAGGGTGGTCAGGTCAATACAGGTGACGGCGCGCAACAGCCATGCCGCCTGCCACTCCTTTTTGACGGTGCGGCGCGTGGGCAGGGTTTGAACGCGGCGTTCCACTGCGCTTTTGTTGACGTGCGCGCTCATCACCCAGTCTAGGTCGAGAGG
Source organism: Anaerolineales bacterium (assembly GCA_034431895.1). Lineage (GTDB taxonomy): Bacteria > Chloroflexota > Anaerolineae > Anaerolineales > Villigracilaceae > JAABUE01. Next base: position 4,253 of record DAOUCM010000368.1, on the reverse strand, counting down.
CGTGCCAGGATTGCGATTGTTTTGTAAAGCCATAGAGACTCCATTCCATTGTCTGACATGATTATACAGCGATTGAGGCGATTTCGCAGCCGTGCTATACTCGGCCTGACAAGGTGAATGAGAGATGCCGAACGATCGAGAAAGCCTTCTTGCGCTTTTGCGCGGCAAGAGATTGACTCCCCCGCCGTGTTTCTCGGGGTTGATTAGCGTGACCATAGCAGGGTTGGAGGCAGAGGGCTTGCAGTTCAGCGAGGTCCATCGTGACGCCTTCGAAATGATGCGAGCGGCGGCCAGCACCTATCGGCTCAGCGGGTTTGGCTCTGCGGTGGCGCCGCTGGATTTGTGTGTGGAGGCAGAGGCACTCGGGGCCAGGGTAGATTTTCGGGAAAGCAGTCGGTTGGCAGAGTTCCCGCGCGTAGACGGCTTTTTGCACGATTCGCTCGAAGGCTTTACGCTCCAGGCGCAACGCCTCGATAGCCGTGAAGTGGTCAAGCAGGGACGCATTCCACTGGTTTGCGAGACGATTGGGTTGTTGAAAGAGGAAGTGGGGCAGAAAATCGTGGTTGGAGCGTGGGTGCCGGGGCCTTTCACGTTGTTGTCTTTGCTGGTAGAGACGGGAGCGTTGTACTTGTCGCTGCGAAAAGCGCCACAGCAAGTACATGAGGCGCTGGCGTTTTTGACGCAAGTTTTGGGCGGGGTGGGGGCAGCCTACCGAGACGCCGGCGCAGATTTTTTGACGGTGCATGAGATGGGGGGTTCGCCAGGGGCAATAGGGCCGAGGACATTCGAGAGCATCGTGCTGCCGCATTTACAGGCGCTGATGTCCGTTCTGCCGCGGCCGGTGGTGCTTTCGGCTTGCGGCCGGACGAACGGGGCTATGCGGCTGCTGGCGGCTACGGGCGCCGATGCGCTGTCGGTCGACCAGACGAACGATTTGGCGGCTTCTCGTAAAGAGGTGCCAGAGGCGCTGCTGTTTGGCAATCTGGATCCGGTAGGGCTTCTCAGCCGCGGCAGCGCAGCGGAGATCACGGAAGCAGTTAGAGGCGTAGTCCGAAGCGGGGCAGATGCGGTCTGGCCGGGTTGCGATTTGCATCCGTATGTCCCTGTGGAAAATTTACGCGCCCTGGTGCGAGCATCGAGCGGCTAGAGGGAAAATAAAAAAGTCTTCCAGCAGGAAGACTGATTGGGGAAAGAAAAGCCCCTTGGCAATGACCTACTCTCCCAGGAGGTCGCCCTCCAAGTACCATCGGCGCTGACGGGCTTAACTTCCGGGTTCGGGATGTTACCGGGTGTACCCCCGTCGCTCAAATCACCAAGGGACCATTTCACAAGATGGGACTGAATAATAACTGATGCTTTGCGGAAGAGTATCAAGTTCTCCGCACCACGGGATTGAGCCCTCGACCATTAGTACGACTTAGCTGAACGCATTACTGCGCTTACACTTGTCGCCTATCAAGCAGGTAGTCTACCTGCGGTCTTACTCCGTTTACCGGAATACAGGGATCTTATCTTGAGGCGAGTTTCCCACTTAGATGCTTTCAGCGGTTATCTCTGCCGAACGTAGCTACCCAGCGATGCCGTTGGCACGACAACTGGCACACCAGAGGTTCGTCCACTCCGGTCCTCTCGTACTAGGAGCAGCTCCTCTCAAATCCCTTACGCCCACAGCGGATAGAGACCGACCTGTCTCACGCATCTTCAAATTACTTTGAAGACAGACTATACCACCACCTCTTTCGAGGCGCCGACGTATTACAACGCTCATAGATTTACCTTCTCGCGAAGGTAGGGAACGCTGTCGAGAACTCTGTTCGCGTTCTCAGTCGTTACGGGGATCAAGATAACCCTTGCCTGCCAAAAAGGCTTGCACGCTTGCAAGCGTATGTTTGCCCTTTTTGGTGTAGTTTAGGGCTTGAAAAGACTCCACTTTCGCACACCAATCCAGAAATTCTTCTGGGGAGGGATTAGGTTGACTGGTTATTTCTCTAATCAACCGTAGCGCTGTTTCAACCTGCTCGCGTTTCAGAATAACATAGGGCTCGAGCAGCGCCAGTACTTGTCGCGCCGGCATAAAGCCTTCTATGTCATACTCACTCATTCCATCGTTTCGGTCGCGCACTGTGCCCACTTTCAAGTTATCTTTCAACCACTCCAGGATGAAGCGATTGGACTTCTTTTGGTAGAACGCCAGTGTGACCTTAATTTGGAATCCGTAAGCATAATCTGAACGCGGTTTGAGTTGAAACATTACGCTTCCATCACCGTCCAAAAAACCGGCAATGTATGCTAGGGTGGTATCTCGCATCTCGACCTTCCCACGGGATTGCCCTCCGAAGAGGGGTTCCCCGTTATGAGTCGGTTATCAGTTGAGGATCGCTCCCCAACGCCGCCATACTTGACGGTCTGAACCCAGCTCGCGTACCGCTTTAACGGGCGAACAGCCCGACCCTTGGGACCTTGTCCAGCCCCAGGATGCGATGAGCCGACATCGAGGTGCCGAGCGAGATCGTCGATGTGAACTCTTGGATCTCACCAGCCTGTTATCCCCGGGGTAGCTTTTATCCGGTAAGCCACAACCCTTCCACTCGGTATTGTGGGATCACTAAGCCCGACTTTCGTCTCTGTTCGGCGCGTTGGCCTTACAGTCAAGCTCCCTTATGCCTTTACACTCTATGGTGGGTTTCCATTCCACCTGAGGGAACCTTTGGGCGCCTCCGTTACCTTTTGGGAGGCGACCGCCCCAGTCAAACTGCCCACCTGGCACGGTCCCCCATCCGGATTACGGAATGGGGTTAGGATCTAAACATGATCAGGGTGGTATTTCACCATTGGCTCCACCGACGCTAGCGCGCCAGCTTCAAAGCCTCCCACCTATCCTACACAGATCATATCCAAATACAATGCCAAGTTGCAGTAAAGCTCCACGGGGTCTTTTTGTCCTGCTGCGGGTAGGCCGCATCTTCACAGCCATTTCAATTTCACCGGGTCCCTCGTCGAGACAGTGCTCTAATTGTTACGCGGTTCGTGCGGGTCGGAACTTACCCGACAAGGAATTTCGCTACCTTAGGACCGTTATAGTTACGGCCGCCGTTCACTGGGGCTTCAGTTCAAAGCTTTGGCTTGCGCCTAACCTCTCCCTTTAACCTTCCAGCACTGGGCACGCGTCAGCCCCTATACATCGCCTTACGGCTTAGCAGAGACCTGTGGTTTTGTTAACCAGTCACCAGAGCCATTTCACTGCGACCCTCCGGGGCTTTAACACCCCAGGGGGTACCCCTTCTCCCGAAGTTACGGGGTCATGTTGCCTAATTCCTTAACGAAGGTTCTCCCGATCGCCTTGGTATACTCTACCCATCTACCGGTGTCGGTTTGCGGTACGAGCACTAAAGAGTTATGCTTAGAGACTTTTCTGGGCAACAAGGCTCAGCCACTTCGCTTATTACAGCCCGCTCCCACCTCAGCTCAACCAGCGGATTTCCCTGCCGGTCTCAATGCCTAAATGGTTCGAACCCAAATCCAATAATGGGCTGGCCTACCTCGTTGCGTCCTCCCATCGCACTCTCTAGTGGTTCCGGAATATTAACCGGATATCCATCATCTACGCCTCTCGGCCTCGACTAAGGACTCGACTAACCCGACGCGGAATGACCTGGCGTCGGAAACCTTAGATATACGGCGAATACGGTTCTCACGTATTTGTACGCTACTCATGCCTGCATTCTCACTTCTGTCCGCTCCAGTCGCCCTTACGATCGACCTTCACCGCTGACAGAACGCTCCCCTACTGCCCCAGCTTGCGCTGAGACCCATGGCTTCGGTACTATGCTTAGCCCCGTTAAGTTTTCCGCGCAAAGTCACTAGACCAGTAAGCTGTTACGCACTTTTTAAAGGGTGGCTGCTTCTAAGCCAACCTCCTGGTTGTTTAAGTAACCTCACCTCGTTCACCACTTAGCATAGATTTAAGGACCTTAGCCGATGATCTGGGCTGTTTCCCTTTCGACACCGAAACTCATCTCCCGGCGTCCGACTGCCATGCTATGGAGTACTGGCATTCCGAGTTTGATTGGGTTCAGTAAGCTGTAAGCCCCTTAGCCCATTCAGTGCTGTACCTCCAGTACTAAACGCATGACGCTAGCCCTAAAGCTATTTCGGGGAGAACCAGCTATCTCCGTGTTCGATTGGCATATCACCTCTACCCACAGGTCATCCCCTAACTTTGCAACGTTAGTGGGTTCGGGCCTCCACGAGTG
>DAOUCM010000367.1:0-7358 GCA_034431895.1 Anaerolineales bacterium | reverse complement strand
ATTATTTTGTTAAACTCCATCAGACTTCGACCAAAATTGGGAGATTTCGCACTCCAAGCATTGGGCAGGTACATTCTATCCCCCCTTGAAATTATGTCAAGCCTGCACAAGTTAGGTATACTTGGGCAAATTTCTCGAGGAGAAAACCATGAAAAAGTCCATTTTGTTCATCCTTCCTGTCCTGTTGGCTGCCAGCCTGGCCTGCGCGCTGGTCTCGAACCTGCCCATGCTGGGCGATGCGGAGAGCGGCCAGCCTGCCGATGTGTTATTCGAAGATGATTTTTCGGATCCCTCCAGCGGCTGGGACCGATACAGCGACGCCGACGGTTCGACCGATTACGATAACGGCGCTTATCGTATCCGCGTGCATAAGACGCAGTACACGTATTGGGCCAATCCCGGTCAGGAGCTCTTGCCGGGCGATGTGCGCGTGGAGGTAGACGCTACCAAAGCCGGCGGCCCAGATAACAACGATTTTGGCGTCATCTGCCGTTATCGCGAGCAAGAAAACGCGGCTGATTTCTACCAATTCGTTGTCACCAGCGATGGCTACGCCGGTATCGTCATCGTCATGGCAAGCAAGCAAACTGTCCTCTCGCAGGATGGCTTGCTGCAACCCTACGATGTCATCCGCCAGGGCGGCGCCACGAACCATATCACCGCCGAATGTATTGGCAGCACGTTGAGTCTGTATGTCAACGGTACGCTGGTAGAGAGCGTCACCGATTCCACCCTCACCAGCGGCGATGTCGGCCTGATTGCCGGCTCTTACGACGAAGGCGGCGTGGACATACTGTTCGACAATTTCGTGGTCACCCGCCCGTAGAATTCTCTCCCGCCTCTTCTGGAAGAAGGAAAATGGGACGCTGCGCTGCGCGGGCCTGAAACGCCCTGCATCGAGAGGCTACTTCTCGAAAACGACAGGCTCCGCCTCTGACTTGGGCGGAGCCTGATTCTGTTCCGAGGAGCGTTGCCGCGGCGATGCGCTCAAGCGTCTATCGGCACTGCGGGGTAGCGCCCCACGTTGCGGCGGAACTCGTAGGTTTCCATCAATCGCTCGATAATCGGGAGTTGTTCGGGTTTCAACCCCTGGAACTCGAAGCCAATGTTGTAGAAGGCGGGGTCAATATCTGGGTCGCAGCGCACAACGCGGGCGTCGACATCCAGTTTGTTTTCAGTAAAGAGACCGGTGCCGGGCAAATCGAAGCGTAGAGGTAAGATGACATTCACCTCTTGGGGCTGTTCGCTGATGATCATCGCACCGATGGGACTGAGATCGCTCAAATAGCCGAGCATTTTGCCCAGATTGCGCTCGAAAACGCGCGAATAAATCATCAAATGTTTGCGTGCAAGTTTTCTCTTTTCATCCATTCGGGCCTCCAACGCCTATAGTTTACTTGACTTGTCGCAGAAAATCAACCGTTCAGCAGAATAACTCCCTGCGCCTGCAAAGACTCGATTTCTTGCTCACCCACGCCCACCTCCCTCAGCAGCGCGCGCGTATTGGCGCCCAAGGCCGGGGCCGGCGTGCGCTGCGAGCGGGAGAAGACGAAGGGCGAGTTCATGCTGGCCGGGCGTCCTTCCACGTAAGAGACATGGCCGCGCGCCTGTACCTGCGGGTCCGAAAGCGCCTGTTCGACGGTGTTGAGTGGCTCGATGCACACGTCATGCTCTTCGAACGCCGCCAGCCATTCCGCCAGCGTTTTCTGGCGGAAGAGGTCGGCCAGCGTCTGGCTCAAACCGGCCTCGAATTGGCGTCCGATCAAGTCGGGGCGGCCTACCGTGTTACAGAAATCTCCCCAAAAGTGCGGTTCCAGGGCCGCCAGGCTCAGGTATTTGTGATCGGCCGTTTCGTAGATATTGAAGCAGGCCTGCCCGCCCAGTAAAGGATGACTGCCGGCCGTCACTTGCAAGCCGCTGAAATAGGCGCTAAAAGCCAGCGGCGTCATCCAGGAGAGAACGCCATCCAGCAAAGCAACATCGAGGTACAGGCCTCCCCGTCCGCGTTCCCGGCCGAGCAGCGCGCTCAGGATGGCGATGGCCGCCAACATCCCGCCGCTCAGGTCGGCCACCGGCAGGCCATAGGGAATGGGCTTTTCGGCGGGCCGGGCGTTCAAAGAAAGCGCCCCGCCGATCGCCATATAGTTCAAATCATGCCCGGCGCGCTGATGGTAGGGCCCCTGCTGCCCATAGCCGGAGAGCGAGCAATAGACAATGTCTGCCTTGACCGCCCGCACCGCCTGGTAGCCAATTCCATATTTATCGGCCACCCCGGGGCGGAATCCTTCCAGCACCACATCGGCGGTGGCCGCCAGTTGCAAGAACAGGCGGCGTCCGTGCGGATTGCGGTAATTCAGCGCCAGGCTTTTCTTGCCCTGGTTGAGCGTCTCGTACAGGTTGCCCAATCCCATTTCGGGCGGCGCCAGGCGGGCGTAATCGCCGGCCAACGGCGTTTCGACTTTGATGACTTCCGCGCCCAAATCGGACAGCAATTGCGTGAGATACGGCCCCGGCAGCAAGCGCGACAAGTCGAGGATGCGGAAACCGGTCAAGGGCAAGGCGGGCATGTTTGGGCTTACATCTCCAGTGGTTGCGACATGGTAATCAATTCTACGCGCTGTTGCCAGCCCAGGCTTTTCCAAAACGCCAGGCCGGCTTGATTATCGCCCAGGACGAACAAATGACAGCGGCGAATGCCCTGACGCATGAGGGCAAACATGCAGCGGCCTACCAGAGATTTGCCAATGCCCTGCCGCCGGTGAGATTTACGCACCGCCAGGTTGTGAATGTACCCGTGCCGCCCATCGCTGCCGCACAAAGCCGCACCCACGATTTCCCCCTTGTCCAATGCCACGAAACTCAGGTCGGGGTTATGCTCCAGAAAGCGTTTGATGCTCTCGCGCGAGTCGTCTTCGCTGTTCAGTTTCAGGCCTTCGCTTTCCTTCCAGAGCGCGTAGACGACATCGTAGTCGTGGATGCTCATTTCACGCAATTCGACTTTCATGCTGCCCTCCGGTGATCATAAGCCCTACAGGTCTTCGAGACCTTTAGGGCCTGAAGTTAATTGTAGGTGTAAAATCCCCTCCCCGACTTCCTGCCCAGGTAGCCTGCGTCTACCATCTTTTTCAACAAGTAGGCCGGGCGGTATTTGTCGTCGCCCAGGTCGCGTTGCAAGATTTCCATCACGTTCAGCACCACATCCAGTCCAATCAGGTCGGCCAGGGTGAGGGGGCCCATAGGGTGATTCATGCCCAGTTTCATGACCTGGTCAATGGCTTCGGGCGTGCCAATGCCTTCTTGCAAAGCAAAGATGGCTTCATTGATCATGGGGCAAAGGATACGGTTGGAGATGAAACCGGGGGCGTCGTTGGCTTCGACGGGGGTCTTCCCCAGCCTTCGACAGACCTCGAAGGTGGTGTCGCGCGTTTCATCGCTGGTAGCCAGGCCGCGGATGACCTCTACCAGTTTCATCAACGGCACCGGGTTCATGAAGTGCATCCCAATCACTTTGTCGGGTCGGGCGGTGGCGGCGGCCAGTTTGGTAATGCTGATGGAGGAAGTATTGCTCGCCAGGATCACCCCCGCGCGCGCCTTTTCGTCCAATTCTTCGAAGAGGCGGAATTTGAGTTCCGGGTTCTCGCTGGCGGCTTCGATGACCAGGTCGGCCTCGCCGATGGTCGTCAGGTCGGAAACGAAGGCGATTTGCTCCGTCGCCGCCTTTTGCTCGGGGGTCAGGCTGCCTTTTTCGAGCAGTTTAGCGGTAGATTTGGCAATGGCGGCTTTGGCTTTCTCGAGGGCAGCCGGCAAGATGTCCATGCACGTGACGCGGTAGCCGCAGGTGGCTGCTGTTTGAGCAATGCCGTTTCCCATCGTCCCGGCGCCAACGACGAAGATATGTTCGATTGTCATGTCGTCTCCCATTGAGTCGTTCAAGGGTCGAATAGCCGGCAAGCGGTCTATTCGACTTCTATCGCCATGGCTACGGCCTCTGCCCCGCCCAGGCAGAGCGAAGCAATGCCGCGCTTCAGGCCGCGGTCTTTGAGCGCATAGATGAGCGTGGTCAGCACGCGCGCGCCGCTGGCCCCGATGGGGTGGCCAAGGGCGATGGCGCCGCCATTCACGTTGACTTTGTTCCAGTCCCAGCCCAGGTCTTTCAAGGCGTAACCGTCCGCCAAAACCTGAGCGGCAAAGGCCTCGTTGAGTTCGATGAGGTCCACTTCCTTCAGCGTCCAGTTGACTTTTTTCAGCAATTTGGGAATCGCCAGGGCCGGCGCGCGGAACAAATACTTCGGCTCATCTGCGGCTTGATCGTAGCCAACGATGCGCGCCAGCGGCCGCAGGCCCTTCTCTTCGGCGTATGCGCGGCTGGCAACGACGACCGCCGCTGCGCCGTCATTCAGACCGGGTGCGTTCCCGGCCGTGACTTTCCCGTCTTTTTGGAAGGCGGGTTTCAGAGCGGCTAGAGTCTCCAGCGTGGTATCGCGGCGGGGGGTCTCGTCAGTGTCGAACAGGGTCGTCCCTTTTTTGCTGGCCAGTTCCACCGGCACGATCTCGGCCTTGAACTTGCCGCTGTCTATGGCGGCAAGGGTTTTTTGGTGACTTTCGTAGGCAAACTGGTCCATCGCTTCGCGGGTGACGCCATACTCTTTGGCGATGAATTCCGCCGAGTCGCCCATGCTCCAATCTTCGAACGGGTCCCACAGACCGTCGTATTGCAGCGCGTCTACCAGGGGGACGTTGCCGAAGCGCAACTCGCCGCTGCGGCCGCGAACCAAGAAGGGAGCGCGGCTCATGCTCTCCATTCCGCCTGCAACGAAGAGACGGCCATCCCCGGCGCGGATGGCTTGCGCAGCCAACATGACTGCTTTCAGCCCTGAGCCGCACACCTTGTTCAACGTGGTGGCGCCGACCGAAACCGGCAGGCCGGCAAAAATGGCTGCCTGTCGAGCCGGGTTTTGTCCCAAGCCGGCCGAGACCACGTTGCCCATCAGCACTTCGTCTATCTCCGCCGCATCAAGAATCTTGGCTCGTTCGACCGCAGCCTTGACCACCATGGCCCCCAACTTGGGTGCGGTGAAACCCGACAGGCTGCCTTGAAAACGCCCGCTGGGCGTGCGCACAGCAGAAAGAATGACGGCTTCATTCTCTTTACTCATGTGTCTCTCCTTGGGAAAATGCTGGATTGCCTCATTTATTATAGCGTGAATTGTGAAAAAAAGAGTAATTGTTGCGATGCGCGATTCCCGGCTTCTTCGCAACGTCTCATTTTGACAAGCGGGCGGCAGCGCCACAGCGTCCTCTTTGGGGGCTGCCGCCCGAGCAAGCGATGGTCTTAGCGCCTTGGCACGCTAACCAAGAGTGGACTTCTAAGCGCCTGTTACTCCCCGCTCTCTTTTGGCACGAAGTACACATCCGTCGGCTTCAACTTGGAATTGCGCAGGAAGCGCGGGCGCACCTCCATGCCGATCCAACCCAGCGACGGGGTGGTGGGGTCCACGCCCATCAAGCGCGTCAACAGCAGCGTGTTCACGCCCTCGAATTCGATCAGCGCCAGCACGAAGGGTGTCTCGGGCAGGAACTCCTCCGAGCCGAAGTAACAGACCGTGAAGGCATGGACTTTGGCGGGCGCGTGGGTAATGTCAATCCACTTCGTTTCGCGGCCCGAGTAGACATCGGCGCCGCGCGGGTTGGCGTAGGTGTAGCCGCTTTCAGGGTCGCGCGAAGCGAGCAGACGTTTGTTCGTCAGCGCCGCGAACCACGGGCTGTCCTGTCCGTAAGAATGCAGGTAGGTAATCTTATATTCCTGCTCGATTTGAATGGGCGCCATCTTCTTCAAGAATTCCAGCGCCTCTTCGTCCGTGCTGGTTGGGAACGGAATCCCGTGAACGATGTAGCCGCCCAGGGTTTCTTCGCGTTGAGTAGGTAACTTAGCCATAGTTTTCTCCTTACGTTTTACGCATTATGCCTTACGCCTTACGCATTACGTCTTACGCATTACGTCTTACCGCCCATAAAGCGTGAAACGTAAAACGGAATTAGTTCTCGCGCTCCATCACCGTCACCGTGACATACGTCCCCGTCCCCGCGTGACTGTGGATGGCGCCCCGCTTCGCATCCTTGACCTGGAGTTGGTCGGCCTTGAAATGTTTCTTGATCGTCCCTTGCAGTTGCCAGATGGCGAACACGGCTTGCATCAGCCCCGTCGCACCGACCGGGTGGCCGCAGGCGATGAGTCCGCCCGAGGGGTTGACCGCGCACTCGGACTTTTCGGGCAGTTTCAAGCCGTAGTCTATGTTCGGCAAAAAGGCTTTGCCCGAAGCCGCAAACGGACCGCCTTCGCCATAGCGGCACAGACCGAGGTCTTCGTAGGTCTGGATTTCGCTGGAGGTGTAGGCATCGTGCAGTTCCACGAAGTCCAGTTCATGCAGCGGATCGGAGACGCCCGCCATCTTGTAAGCCATGTTGCCTGCCGTGCGTCCTGCGCGGAAGGAATGGACGCCAGGATAGCGCGTGCCGTGCTCCCACAGTTTTTTGTAGTAGGCGCGCGTCTCATCCGAGTTCTGTTCCTGCGGCGTGGCGTAATCGCGCATGAAGGTGTCATAATCGAAATGTGGACGGTCGGCCATGCGCATCATGTCGGTGCCGCGCCCGATGCCGGTCACTTTCACCAGCGGACGGGCGATCTTCGCTCCCGCCGCTTCGAGTTTCTTCAAGCCTTCCTCGGAAACGAGAATGGTCGCCGCTGCGCCGTCGGACATGACGCAGATGTCGAGGCGGGTGAGCGGCCAGGCCACCATCGGTGCATTGCGGACATCCTGAATGGTGATGCGCTGGCTCTTCTGCGCGTACGGATTGTGGAAAGCGTTGGTGTAGTTCTTCACACTGACATGCGCCAGTTGTTCGGGCGTGGTGCCGAACTCCTTCATGTGGCGCGTCACCATCATGGCGTAGTAGCCCGAATAAAAACCTCCGACGGGATAATCGAACGACACGTCGGAGGCCAGCGCGATGAACTCATTTCCTTTCCAGGTTTCCACGTGGGACATGGTCTCGAAGCCGTATGCCACGCACACGTCCATGTGGCCCGAAGCGACAGACTTCCACGCTTCCTGGAAGCACAGTCCACCCGTTGCGCCGCCGCCCTCCACGCGGTGACCGGGCTTGGGGCAAAGCCCGAGGTAATCCTGCGCCATGATGCCGGCCATCAACTGTCGGGCAAAATGATCCGAAAAATACGACGCCACCGAACCGTCCACGATGCGCGTGAAGGTCGGGAAGTCCAGACCGATGTCGGCGATGGCGTAGTCATACGCCTCCTTGATGACGGCCTGGAAGGTCTTGTCGGGGCGGGCTTTGGC
>DAOUCM010000366.1:0-10000 GCA_034431895.1 Anaerolineales bacterium | reverse complement strand
GGGCTGAGCCGGTACTCGAACACCCGCTCGCCGGCCTCGCCCTGATGCCAGATGTGCGCCTTGCGCTGTTCAGCCCAGGCCAGGGTCAGCGTTTCCAAAACCTGAAGGTACACCGGGTCATCGCGCTGCGCGGCGTCGTCCATCACATCCGCCGATTGCAAGACGTGAACGCTGATGCGTTTGGCCCAGCGCTCCATCGCCAGCCCCAGTTTGCGCAGCGCCGCGGCGGCGTGACGATTCTGCCGGTCCATGCGCGTCGCCAGCAGGCGCGAGGCCAGGTGCAATGCCAGCGCCTCGTGCAGGTTCAGGCGCACGTTGATCAGGTCGGCGCGGCGGTCAATCTTCAGGCGGCCATCCTCTTCCTGGTAGATGTGGCCGGGCAAATCCGGCAGGTTGCGCAGGATGGTCGAGCGCTCTACCCCCAGGCGACGCGCAATCTCGGCCTGTGTCAGGCCTTCGGGGTGCGCCAGCAGGAGATTTTCGATTTGAAGCAGGCGCGCGGCCTTATTTTCGGCTTTGGTCATGCGAACCTCCGCAACAAAAAGTGACTTGAGAATACTTTATCACAACCGCGTGGCGAATTCTGCAACATTTTTCAATCTTCCCGCCGAAACGGCCACAAACGGCCATGCTCGTCCTCGCTCAACAGCCATCCTTTCTCCTCCAGGGCCGGCAGAGCACGGGTCACCTCCGAGCGGTTCAAGCCAAGCAGACGGGCGAGAAAGCCCGGACGTTCCCCCGGATACTCTTCTATTTTACGATAAATCCCTTCCAAACGTTCCTGATTCGGTTGACGAGCCATCTTGAGCCTCCTTCGCGTGGATTGTTTTGCATCCACTATACGGAGGCAGTGTTGCACCTACGGCAACACGAGCGCGAAACTCTGCCAGGCGGTCCGATTTTTTCATGGGCCATGGTTTTCTCGTGTGCATGCAAAGGTTGTCGAACCATCCGCAGATAACGCAGATTCTCGCAGATTTTTCTGCGTAATTTGTGAAATCTGCGGATTTTCCTCGTCATTGCTGACATCTTTTGCGTGGACACTTTTCTCAAGAATGCTTGACAAAATAGCCATGTCGTTGCGAAGCGGCGGTTTGTGCCGCTGAAGCACTCTCCTCAAGGTCAGTTTTGCCCGTCAAACGGGAGACTGCTTCGCCAAAGAGCGGCTCGCAGCGACATTTGAAAACATTTGTGATATAGACATTTTCTTGAGAAAGCCATATTTCATGGGCAGCCGGACGTTATCCGAATGCCCAGAACAGGGTATAATCGGCGTCTGTTAACCTACTTCGAAAGAGAGAAACATGGAAATTTTGACTTTTTTGCTCGACCTGTTCCTGCATCTGGATGAATACCTGGCCGAGATCATCCGTAACTATGGCATCTGGACCTATGGTTTGTTGTTCTTCGTCATTTTCATGGAGACCGGTTTCGTGGTCACCCCCTTCTTGCCGGGCGATTCGTTGCTCTTTGCAGCCGGCACCTTTGCCTCGCCGGTGATGGGAGAGGCACTCAATATCTACCTCCTGGTTGGGTTGCTCGCGGCGGCGGCCGTATTGGGCGATACGGTCAATTACTGGATTGGTCACTTCGTAGGGGAGCGCGCTTACGACAGCCGATGGGTAAAAAAAGAATACCTCGACCGCACCCACGCCTTCTTTGCGAAACACGGCGGCAAGACCATCTTCCTGGCGCGTTTCGTGCCGATCATCCGCACTTTTGCGCCTTTTGTGGCCGGCGTTGGGAAGATGCCGTATGGTTATTTCTTTTCTTATAATGTCTTTGGCGGCTTAACCTGGGTGCCTCTGTTTACGCTAGCGGGTTATTTCTTTGGCACCATTCCCTTCGTACAGAAGAATTTCGAATTCGTCATCATCGCCATTATCCTGATTTCGCTCATCCCGGTCTTGTTCGAGGCCTGGAAGGCGCGTCAGGAGGGGGCTAAGCGAAAGGTCGAAGTCCAAACCGATTGAACAGAATTCCCTCCGCTTTTCTCGGCATCATCACGGCCCTTTTTACGGCCTTCATCCTGACCGTCATCTGGCTGGCAGATACCGGGCGGCTGTTGGGCATTTTGCAATTCGTTCATGCCATTCCCTACGGTGACAAGGTGGGACATTTCCTCTTGATAGGCATGTTGTGTTTTCTGGTGAGCAAGACGGCCGTCCGAGTCTTTCCGCATGAACAGCCGCGGCGGCTAGTCGCCCTGGTGTGCTTGGGACTGGCGGTTGTCTTTGGTGTAGAAGAAGCCTCTCAAAGCCTGATTCGCGTGCGCAACGCATCCTTCTTCGATTTACTGGCCGATTGGGCCGGAATTGCGGCTTTTGGTTGGCTGTCTTTGCGTTTCGACCATCTCCACGAACCGCCTGGCATATAACGGGGCGTCTAGCGGCCAGCGCGAAGTGAGCAGATTCCTGTCTTGCAGCACGAACGGCCACACCATGAGCGCGCCGTTCTTGAAGTTTTTGGGGTCCTTGAGCGCGCCTCGCACTTCATCGGCCACATAGCACGGATACGTGCGATAGCGGCGGCCCAACAGCCAGAAGGTCAGCGCGTAGCCGGAGAATTCCAGGTCTTTGGTCAGTGCCGTGACCGTATAGTCCCACAAGACGCTCTTGCCGGTTTCGGGTTCGATGGCGCGCGCCAGCACCAGCGTCCCGTGACAGATGGCGCCCACGACTTTCCCTTGCCGGAAAAATTCGACCATCTTTGCCTGGAGCGTTTTGCTTTCCAGGTATGGCTTCATGCCGGGCGCGTGACCGCCGGTCAGGGAGACGGCGTCGAAATCGTCCACCTGGATGTCGGTGTAGCGGATAGGGTGTCGGAATTCGGGCGAGGCGGCCATCTTTTTGTAATTGGCCAGTCCGCGCGGACCGGCGCCCAGCGGCCCCAAAATCGGCCCTTTCAGCAGGCGCGGGTCACAGGCGGCCACGTTCCCGTTTTCGGTGGCAAACGTGACCTTCCAGCCGCGCTCCGTGCAGGCTTTCCACGGGAACGACGATTCCGAGGGGTCGAAGTCATGGTCGGGCAGCGGAATCAGAATGTGCGGGCGGGTCATAAGCCTCCAGTTTCATCTCATTTCTTCCAAGTGCCTGTATAATTGTGTAGATTATATTCCATCGCGCCCTCTCCTGCCTCTCGGGAACCTCACGCCATGTCCTTCACCAACGAGCGTTATCTGACGCTTCGGGAAGCCTTTCGAGGTCAACGTTTGCCGTTGGCCTTCGTGGATTTGGACGCTTTCGACGCCAATGTAGCCTACGTAGCCGATAAAGCGCGCAGCGCCGGCAAGACCGTTCGCCTGGGCAGCAAGTCCATTCGCTGCGAACCGCTCATGCGCCGCATCTTTGCGTATAGCCATGTGTATCGGGGGATTTTGACCTATACCGTCGAAGAGACCCGATTTCTCGCCGACAAAGGCCACGACGACTTCATTGTCGCTTATCCCACTGTTCAAGCGTGTGACCTCGACCTGCTTGCCCGCCTCACCCTGGACGGGAAATCTGTTTCCGTTATGGTGGACTCGCTCCAGCACCTGACGGCTCTTTCGGCTGCCGGCCGGCGCGCGGGCGTGACGCTCTCTGCCTGCCTGGAAGTGGATTTGTCCTATCGTCCGTTTGGCGCGGAGCGGATTCATCTGGGGCTGCGGCGCAGCCCCATCCGCGCGCCGCAGCAGGCGCTGGCGTTGGTCGAACAGGCGCGCTCGCTCGAAGGTGTGCGCATAGATGCCATGATGGGTTACGAGGGCCATATCGCCGGCGTCAACGATAACGTGCCTGGCCGGGCGCTCAACAACTGGCTCGTGCGCACGCTGAAAAACCTGTCGGTGAGGGAACTGACCGGGAGACGGGGCGCAGTCGTCAGGTCCCTGAAAGAGGCGGGGGTGCACCTGCGCCTGGTCAACGGCGGCGGCAGCGGCAGTCTCGTCTCCACGCTGGCCGATCCGTCCGTCACCGAGGTTACGGTCGGCTCGGGGTTCTATGCTTCAGGCTTGTTCCACCATTTCAAGGAAGTCGAATATCAGCCGTCGGCCTTTTTTGCCCTCCAGGCGGTGCGTGTGCCGGCGCCACACATGGTCACCTGCTTGGGCGGGGGCTACATCGCTTCGGGGCCGCCCGATGCCAGCAAAGCGCCCTTGCCGGTGATGCCGGTTGGCATGAAGTACCTGCCGCTGGAAGGCGCGGGCGAAGTGCAGACGCCGCTTCGGTTGCCCCCCGATGCGCCAGAAATCCGCCTGGGCGACCCGCTCTTCTTCCAACATGCCAAAGCCGGCGAATTGTGTGAACGTTTCGACGAGTTGTATTTGCTGAAAGGAGGCCAAATCGTAGAAGTGGTGAAAACCTACCGTGGAGAAGGAAGGAATTTTCTGTGATTCTGAACAAGGCAAAGACTTGTTCTACGTCGAAGGAGAATGCTCATGAAACGAACGCTCAAGCACGTCAGTTATTCGATGGGGAATTTTGCCAACACCATCGCCTATCAGGTGTTCGGCAACCGTATTCAGTTCTATTATGTGGACATCCTGGGATTGAATGCCGCCACAGCCGGCGTGTTGTGGACCATCTACGGTTTCTGGAATGCTATCAACGACCCGCTGATGGGACAGGTATCCGACCGCACACGCTCTCGTTTTGGGCGGCGCGTGCCGTATGTGGCCTTTGGCGCCATTCCGTTGGGCTTGTCGTTTTTCTTCCTGTGGACGCCGCCCGCGCACAGCCCTTGGGTCTTGGCAGCCTATTTTTTGATGATTTTGTTCATTTTCGATACCTTGTATAGTCTGACCATCATCGCCTACAACGCCTTGTTCCCTGAAGTGGCGCCGACGGTGCGCGATCGCGTTGACCTTTCGGCTACGCGCGAAATTCTGGCCACCTTTGCGCTGCTGCTTTCGTATATCCTGGCGCCCATCATTGCCGAAGAAGTCGGCTATGTGGTCATGGGCGCAATCATGGGCGCGTTGATTGCTGCGGGCTACCTGATTGCGATGATTGGCGTCAAGGAAAACCCGATTGACGAGAGCAAAGAAGAGAATCGCGGCTTGCTCCCCTCGCTCAAAATTGTCTTGTCCAGCATCCCGTTCCGATGGTACTTGGGCGCGAATATCGCCAAGGAGTACATCTGGCTGGTGCTGGGCGCCATGCTGCCCTTCTGGCGTAAATATGCGCTCGGCATCCAGTCGCCGGTGGACGTATTTGGCGCAGAACTGGGGCCCGGCGATGCAGAAGCCGTTTTGCTGGGTTTGGCTATCGTATTGGCCATTCCCTGCCTGCTCATCTGGCGGCCCATCGTCCTCAAATTGGGCTATCGGCGCACGTGGATTGCGGCTGCCTTCACCTTCATCCCCGGCCTGGCAATCATGGGGCTGGCCAATGACTTCTATTCCGGTCTGGTCGGAACGCTGTTGGTCGCCCCAGGGCTGGCCGGCTCGATGATCATGCCTTTCCCGGTCATCTCTGAAATCATAGACGACGACGCCAAAAAGCATGGCTTCCGCCGCGAGGGGTTGTTCTTTGGCATGAACGGCGGCATCACCAAACTGGCCTTTTCGGCGCAGGGCGTGTTGTTTGCTTCGGTCATGTCTGCGGCTGGCTATGTGGCTGGCGAGACGGTGCAATCTGCCAGCGCAGTCATGGGCATTCGCTTCATGATCAGCGGTACGGCCATCTTGGCCAGTCTGATTATCGCTTTGTGCATGTGGCAATACCCGCTGGGACGCGATTCTCATACCCCGAGCCGATAGGAGGTCGAAATGCCTGAGGAGACGAAACTCACCTGGCTCAAGCGCGTGCTGATTTTCAAGATGCTGGTGGTCCTGCTGCTGTGGGGCTTGCCGACCTGGATTGGGCCCGAAGCGGTGCTGAAACTGTTCGGCGAGACCCTGCCCGATCCGCCCTTCTACATGCGCATCTTTGGCGCCACGCAAATTGGCCTGGTCTTCCTGTATTGGCTGGCCTGGCAGAATCCGGTCAAGAACCGCGACATCATCCGTTATGCTGTAGTAGACAACGCCGTCGCTTTCCTGACTATCATGGGCTACGCCGCGACGGTTGGAATCACCAATCCGACCGTGTGGCTCTCCGCGGCTCTGGTGCTGTTCTTTGCCATTGCCTTTTACCTGTTGACGCCGAAAGCAGCCTGAGGCAGACGATGTTGGAAGAAGCCCTTGCCTACGCCCGCGCCAACCGCTCTGCGCATCTCTCTGGACTTTGTGACTGGTTGCGCATCCCCAGCGTTTCTACCCTGCCCGAACATGCCCCCGACGTGCGCCGCGCCGCGCAGTTTGCCGCCGAACGGCTGCGCGAAATGGGATTCCAGCGTGTGGAATTGCGCGAAACCGACGGGCATCCTATCCTGTATGCCGAATGGATGGGAGTCGACGCCCCCACCCTGCTCATCTACGGCCATTACGATGTCCAGCCGGTCGACCCGCTGGCCGAGTGGACGCGCCCGCCCTTCGAGCCGCACATCGAAGGGCAGACGCTCTACGCGCGCGGCGCCTCCGACGATAAAGGACAGGCCTTTGCGGTCTTGGCGGCGCTCGAATCTTATCTCCAGAGCGGCGGCAGGCTGCCGGTCAACGTCAAGGTGCTGCTGGAAGGGGAGGAAGAGGTCGTCAGTCCCAATCTGTTCCCCTACCTGCATCGGCACGCCGACGAACTCGCCGCCGATGCTATTTTGATTGCCGACCAGGATATGCTCGCTCCCGAAATCCCGGTGGTGATGTGGGGTGTGCGCGGCATCTTGTATGTCGAAATTGAAGTGCAAGGCCCGGCGCGCGATTTGCACTCTGGCACCTTCGGCGGCGCGGTGGACAATCCCTTCAACGTTTTGTCGCGCCTGTTGGCGGGCTTGCAGGACGGCCAAACGGGCAAAGTGCTGATCCCTGGTTTTTACGATCGGGTGCAAGAACTGACCGAGGAGGAACGCGCTTTGATTGCCCAGGCTCCCATCCATGACGAAATGGGCCTGGCGCTTACCGGCGCGCCCGCCCTGGGCGGCGAGTTAGGCTACTCGCTGGCAGAGCGCGTCAGTGTGCGCCCTACGTTGGATGTTCACGGCATCGCAGGCGGGTTCACCGGCGAGGGCATGAAAACGGTCGTTCCTGCCAAAGCGAGCGCCAAAGTGAGTATGCGCTTGGTCCCCAACCAAACGCCGGATGAAATTGCCGGCCGGTTGGAAGCGTATCTGCAAGCGCAATGCCCTCCTACCGTGCGATGGGCAATGCGCATCTTGGGCCAGGCCATGCCGGTCAAGATTGATTACAAGTCCCCGGCCGTGCAGGCGGCGGCAGCGGCCTATGAGCGTGGTTTTGGTCACCGGCCGGTTTTTCTGCGCGGCGGCGGCTCGCTGCCGATCGTTCGCGCCATGATAGATGAGTTGAGCCGGCCGGGGAGGGGCGATATTCCGGTCGTCATGATTGGCTTTGGCCTGCCCGATGACCGCACGCACGCCCCCAACGAAAAATTCCATTTGCCGAATTTCTATCAAGGCATCGAGACAGTCATTCATTACCTGGATTTGTTGTCCAGTGACCTATAACGGACGCCGTTACAAAGTCCGGAAAGGAGCGAGGAGAAAATGAAAATCCCAGAAAAAGGACTCCCGAAAGAGCAGGTGCTTGGCACCCTGCAAGCCTTCAAATCCCGCGACATGGATTGGAAATCGGGCAAGGTGTGGTGCTACGTCTACAACCCCGGCGAAGACCCGGCCGAAGTGGTCAAGCAGGCTTACCTGTCGTTCTTGACCGAGAACGGCCTCGACCCCACCGTCTTCCCGTCCATGCTCAAACTCGAAACCGAGGTGGTGCGAATGCTGGCTACCCTGCTGCGCGGCGACGGGAACGTGGTTGGGCATTTGACCACCGGCGGCACCGAGAGCATCATGCTGGCGGTCAAGACTGCTCGAGACCGGGCGCGGGCGTTGCATCCCGAAATTGCACAGCCAGAAATGGTCTTGCCCAAAACAGCGCACGCCGCGTTTCACAAGGCTGCGCATTATTTAGGCGTCAAGCCGGTGGTGGTGCCGATCAACCCCGTCACCTTTCAAGTGGAAGCCGATGCCATGCGCGCGGCAGTGACGCCCAATACCATCCTTCTGGTGGCTTCTGCGCCGAGTTATTCGCAAGGGGTGATTGACCCGATTGCCGAGATTGGCGAAATTGCCCAAGAGAAAGGCCTGCTTTTTCATGTGGATGGCTGCGTGGGCGGCATTCATCTTTCGTTCATGCGCAAACTGGGCTATGACGTGCCGGACTTCGACTTCACCGTGCCGGGCGTGACTTCCATTTCGGCTGACTTACACAAGTACGGCTATGCCGCCAAAGGCGCTTCGTGCATCCTGTATCGCAGCAAGGACATCCGCAAGTATCAGATTTTTGCCTGCACCGATACCACCGCCTACACGCTCATCAACCCAACCGTTCTCAGCACCAAATCGGGCGGCCCGATGGCCGGCGCCTGGGCCATTCTGAACTATCTGGGCGAGGAGGGCTTCATGCACATCGTCAAGAGTGTGCAGGAGGCCACCTGGAAGTTGATCGAGGGCATCAACGCCATCCCCGAACTGGAAGTGCTGGGCAAGCCCGCCATGTGCATGTTCTCGTTCAAATCCGATGTCATCAATGTCTATCAACTGGCAGATGCCATGGCCAAGCGCGGCTGGTACATCCAGGGGCAGTTTTCCACGCCTTATACACCGCGCAGTTTGCATGTCTCGGTCAATTATGGCACCATCCATCAGGTGGACGCCCTGCTGGCAGATTTGCGCGCCTGTGTGGAGGAAGTCAAACGAATGCAGCCGCTCGACAGTGACGGCATCCGCGCCATGGTGGGGGCGGCGCTGCAATCGCCGGACCCCCAGGCGGCCTTCGACCAATTGGCCGCCAGCGCCGGCCTGGTCGGTACCGACTTGCCTGAAGAGATGGCCTTCATCAACGAAGTGATGGATGCCTTGCCGGATGAGTTGTGCAACCACTTCCTGGTCAATTACTTCAACGATTTGTACGTGTAGGATTTTGTATGCCTTTCTCGAATACCCCTCGCCCACACGTCTTGAAATCTTTCCAAGACGCTAAACCGATGCCGTTTTGGATGGACAATCCGCAGCGCCCCGAACCGGCTCCCTTCCTGAGCGGGACAGTCTCTGCCGATTTATGCGTCATTGGCGCGGGCTTTACCGGACTTTGGGCTGCCCTGCTTGCGAAAGAGGCCGATCCTGGCCTGGAGGTGGTCCTGCTCGAGGCCGGCGAGACGGGGAGCGGCGCCAGCGGGCGTAACGGCGGCTTCACTGATCACTGCCTGACGCACACCTTCGAAAACGGCCTGTCACGCTGGCCGGACGAATTGGAGACATTGGTACGGCTGGGCTATGAGAATCTGGACGCCATCGAAGAGACCGTCCGACGCTACCACATCGAGTGCGACTTCCTGCGCTCCGGCGAGATGGTGGTTGCCATCGATCCGCACCAACTGGAGGGCATGCCCGAAGCGCCGGCCAGAGCCGCGCTTTACGGCTTGGAATACCAATACTTCGACCAGGAGCAAACGCGGGCGCTGGTCAACTCGCCCACTTACCTGGGCAGCGTCTACGACCCCAAAATTGTGATGCTCGACCCGGCGCGGCTGGCCTGGGGACTGCGGCGCGCCTGCCTGGAGCAGGGAGTCCGCTTGTTCGAGCAGACGCCGGCCACAGGTCTGGAGGAAGAGGCGGGCGGTTTGCTTGTCCGCACTCCGAATGGAGGCGTGCGGGCAAAGAAGGTTGCGCTGGCGACCAACGCTTTCCCGCCGTTGTTGAAATGGCTGCGGTATTATGTCGTCCCGGTGTACGATTATGCCTTGATGACCGAGCCGCTCACGGCAGCACAGCGCGCCTCGATTGGCTGGGAGAAACGCATGGGCGTGGGCGATGCGGGCAACCAGTTCCACTACTACCGCACCAGCGCCGACGGGCGCATCCTGTGGGGCGGCTATGACGCGGTCTATTACAGGAACAACGGCTTTGG
>DAOUCM010000365.1:0-10668 GCA_034431895.1 Anaerolineales bacterium | reverse complement strand
ACAATCGGTATCTTGACCGGCGGCGGCGACGTGCCGGGTTTGAATCCTGCCATTCGCGCCGTCACCATCCGCGCTTTGCGCGAAGGCCACAAAGTGATTGGTATTCGGCGTGGGTGGGCAGGGGCCGTCGAAGTCATCCGCGATAAAAAAGCGGACAACAGCAATTGCTTCCAGGTGCTGACCGAGGAGGTGGTCAACAAGGCCGGGCGCACAGGGGGGACCTTTTTGCATACCTCTCGCACCAATCCTTCCAAAATGAAAAAGGACGATGTGCCGGAACATTTGAAAGACCAATACAACGAAGAAATCAACGACCTGACCCCGGAAGTGTTGAAAAACCTGGAATTCCTGGGAATTGATTACCTCATCCCTATTGGCGGCGATGACACGCTCAGTTATGCCGTGCGCATGTTCAAAGAAGGCGTCAAAGTGATTGCCATCCCCAAGACCATGGACAACGACGTGCCTGGCACCGATTATTGCATCGGCTTCAGCACCTGTGTCACGCGCACCATCGAACTGGCCAACAGCCTGCGGACGGTGGCCGGTTCGCATGAACGCTTGATGGTGTTAGAAGTGTTTGGTCGCTATGCCGGCTTTACAGCCATGCTGCCCACCATGGCCGGCGCGGCCAACCGCTGTGTCATTCCAGAATGGAAATTCAACATTGAACGCCTGGCCGAGTTGCTGGTAGACGACCGCAATCGGAATCCCAGCAAATATGCTATGGTTTTGGTCTCAGAAGGGGCCATGTTCGAGGGCGGCGAAATGGTCTTCGAAGACCGCACCACCGACGCCTACGGCCATGCCAAACTAGGCGGCATCGGCGACCTGGTAGCGGCGCGGCTGAAGGAACTGACGCCCAAATTCAACCGCGGCAAATCCATCAATATCCTCAACCAAAAATTGGGTTATTTGGTGCGCTGCGGCGACCCAGACGCCATAGACGCCATTGTGCCAATGGCCTACGGGAACCTGGCGCTCGATCTCATTCGCAAGCGCACGCATGGCCGTCTGGTGGCGCTCAAGAACGGACGCTACGACAACCTGCCCATTGACATCATTACCAGCAGCAAGAAAAACGTGAACGTGGCGCGCTTCTACAACACAGATCGCTTGCGCCCGCAATACGAAAGTTTCGAGATGAATCCGCTGTTCATCATGACCAGCGATTGATGAAACTCAAAGCGCTTCTCCGCCGCTGGCTCTACCTGGCCGAAAAGACCGGTCAGCGCGTCCGCTTTGCAACCCTGCCTGCGCCGCCGGACGGCTGGCCGGTTTTGCTGGGCATCTCTTTTCCCAAGAGCGGCACTCATCTGCTCGACCAGATTCTGCTGGGTTTTTCACGGATAGCGCCCTTCTCGACCCGCTTACATTCCTTTTATGCCGAATACGAGGGCGAAAGCGGCCGCAAGCGATCCGTAGAGGAAAGCCTGGCCTGGCTCGACTCCCTCCGCCCGCGCGATGTTGCCTCGGCGCACCTGTTTGCCCGCCCCGAAGTCGTTGCCCGCCTCACGACGCCGGCCTTTGTGTCGTACTTCATCTTCCGTGATCCGCGCGACGTGGCCGTTTCGCATGTCTTCTACGTGACCGATATGGAAGTCAAGCACGTTCACCATGCGTACTACGCCTCCCTGCCCGACTTCGACGCGCGCTTGAAGGCCAGCATTTTGGGAAGACCCGATGCAAATGTCGAATTTCCCGATATTGCCGCCCGCTTTGCCCCCTACCTGGGCTGGCTGGAACAACCCGCGGTGCTGAAGATTCATTTCGAAGACCTGGTGAACGACCGCCAGACGGCCCTCGCTCGCATCCTGGAGCATTTTCTCCAACGCTGCGGCCCGCTTCCAACTCCCCCCAGCCTGATTCTCGAAGCCCTGGAGTCTAGCATCAACCCGAAGAAATCCCCCACTTTTCGCTCTGGCAAGAGCGGCGAATGGAAGAAGTATTTTACCCCCGAGCACAAAAGCATCTTCAAAGACATCGCCGGCCACTTGCTGATTCGCCTTGGCTACGAAACCGACCTGAATTGGTGATCTCCCCGGTACGTTTTACGTTTCACGCTTTACAGTTTGCGTTTCACATTTCATGGCACCCCATGCGGCGAGATACGACCGGCCAACAAATCGGCCAGCACCTGGGCGGCCAGCGCCTGCTTGCCTGGACTGAACAAGTTGGGGTCTGCGTCCGTCAGCGTCAAAGGTGATTGCACCACCTGGCCTCCCTGCCCGGCGACCAGGCTGGGCCAGGCCTGCTGGATGGCGCTGACCACATCCGAACTCAGGCTGCCGGCCCAGTAGAGCGGCTTGGGCCCAGGCGGGGCAATCCCAAACTGCACCCCACCCGAAGAACCGATATACGTCAACAACTCTGGCGTTGCCAGGTCGGGGTAGACGTAAATGAAATCCACCTCGCGCTGCTGAATCAAATAGACCGGATAATAACCATGCGTTTCCGGCGGATCCTGTGGTGGAACTTCCACGTATTGTGGGAAGGAATAAGGCAAGTAATAATACCCGCGGCAGATACCGCAATAATAAGCCATGCCGTTGGTAAACGCATCCAGCGCGCTCAAGGCATCTGGATTATCTTTGGGGATGACCATACCGATACGGTACTCGGTCGTAATCATCGCGCCGATATAACCGGCCATGAAAGCCACAATGTCCGTTTGGGCGTTGTTCGCCAGCACGCTGATATTGCCGCCGGCTGTCAGGCCGGGAATATTGATCGCCAAAAACTGCGTCTGTGGGGCGGCGGCAGCCAGCGCCGCGATGCCTGGACCCGGATCGGGTGGCAGCGCAATCACCACCCGCAGGTCTGGCTCCAGGTCCTGCTCGCTGAGCGTATTGCGCACCTGGTAGCGGAATCCGCTCGCCTGCGCCAGGTCATAGACCGTTTTCTGGTACAGGTCCGAAGTCGCCTGGGCCAGATCCGGCGGGATGACCAGGATGACCAGCGGCGTGGAGGGCGTGGCCGTGAAGGTCGGCGTTGGAATGGGGGTATCGGTAGGAAGGGGTGTGGGCGTAGACGGAGAAGCCCCCAACCTGCAAGAGGAGAGAACGAATGCTCCGCCTAGCAAGGCAGAGAGGAGTAAGAGACGGAAATACGATTTTGGCACGGTCATACTCCACAAGAGGATGGGCCAATTATAACGTGCAAAAGCACGCCCCGAAGGATTCGAACCCTTCGGGGCGTTTTGCTCATCCACTCTTGGAGAAGCGCCCTCATCCGGCCCGTCGAAAAGGGACAAGGGCGGCAGTCAACTTACTTGGCAGAAACCTTGATTTTCTTGGGGCGAGCCGATTCGGCCTTGGGCAGGCGCAGCGTCAGCACGCCGTCGGTAATCTTGGCTTCGACCTTATCGGCCTCGATCGCCGCCGGCATCCGCAGCGTGCGGCGGAAAGAACCGCTTGGAAGTTCATTCAGCAGATATTGCTGGTCTTCACTCGCGGCGGGGAAGGCGCCCTCGATGTGAACGACATCATCCAGCACCTGGATGGTCAGGTCTTCGGCCTTCAAGCCAGGCACCAGCGCCTTCAACACCAGCGCATCTTCTTCGTCATGGACGTTCACGCGCAGAGACTGTTGACAGGTCACGTCGCGATTCCAGGCTGCCAGGCGGCGCGACATATTGCGGTACGGATAAGGTTGAATGTAGAGAGTCATTTTGGGTCTCCTTTGTTTTGCTTGTCGAATTGCCCCTATCTTAGCAGGAGAACGTAAGAAAACCGCAAATGAAAGATTGTGTTTTCGTTAGAGATTGGACAATCGGTATGCGCTTACTCGACCTGCGTTTGGATGACCTGCTTCGCCCCCGCTTCTTTCAGGGACCCGGTAACGGCTTCCGTCATTTCGGGCCGCGTCAACGCAATCATGTTGCCTCCGCGCCCCCCGCCCGAAAGTTTGGCGCCCAGCGCCCCCGCTGCGCGCGCCGCGCTCACCAGGCGTTCCAACGCCGGCGAGGAAACGTTCATTTGGCGCAGCAAAGCGTGATTTTCGTCCATCAGCGGCCCCAGGCTGTCAGGAAGACCGGCTTCGATGAGCTGACGGGCAGTTTGGACGATGCTGCCAATGGTCTCGAAATAGGTCGCGAAACGCGCCGGGTTCTCCTGCCACAGACGACGCACATCGGCCACCGTCTCTTTGGTTGGGGCTGCAATGCCGGTATCGCCAATTACAATGGTAAACGGCTGCCCAACCCGAAAGGGCGCGGGCGGCTGATCTTTGACAAAGTAGACCGGTTTGGCATAGGCGACAACCGTATTGTCTATGCCAGAAGGCGTGCCATGATAGAGTTTTTCGGTCTCGAAAGCCAGGGCGCTCACCTGCTCGTCTGTCAAGGGCCTGCCCACGTATCTTGCCAGCGCGCGAATGAGAGCCACCGACACCGCCGCGCCCGAACCCAGCCCTGAAGCCACCGGAATGCTGGAACGAATGAGGATGCTGATGCCAGACAGGTACGAGACTCCCAGCGTAGAAAGGGTGTTTTTAACGGTAGCAGCCAGCGGGTGAGAAGGAGCGAGCGAGTCCAGTCGAGAATGGAGTTGAATGTTGGGAGCGTTGATCCACACCCCGGGACTGAAAATCTCCTCGATGCGCACGTCTGCATGAAGCTGGGTCACAGGGACGGCCAGGGCTGGCTGCCCGTACACAACGGCATGTTCGCCAAACAGGATGATTTTGCCGGGAGCAGAAGAGGTAATCATGTCGGAGTCGCAGGCATATCTTGTGCTGCGCTACGTGAGATAGAACACCGTCAGCACGGCCAGCCCCCACAGCAGAATAGCCATTTGCAGCGGGCGGTCAACCAACACCAGCTCTTCGGGCGCGCTGCCCACGTTTTGTACTTGCAGCAGGTATTGATAGCGCATCACGCTGTAAATGATGAAAGGAATGGTAAGCATCATGGCATGGTTTTCGGGCAGGTTGGGGGCCGAGAAGGTGTACAGGCTGTAGGTGATGATGGTGATGCCCGAGGCCAGCGTGATGAGTTGGTCGAGGAAACCCAGGGTGTAGCCGTCTAACACGCGGCGCTGGGCCGCCGGGCCCTCGGCC
Organism: Anaerolineales bacterium; assembly: GCA_034431895.1. Taxonomy (GTDB): domain Bacteria; phylum Chloroflexota; class Anaerolineae; order Anaerolineales; family Villigracilaceae; genus JAABUE01. The sequence continues at coordinate 5,610 of DAOUCM010000365.1, read as the reverse complement.
AGTTCGGAAAGTTCGGCGCGGCGCTTGCCGGCGCCAATCAACAAAGAAAGAAAGGTGGCAAATACATAGATCCAGGGCGAAAAGCGCACCACATCAATCAGGGTCACGCCGGCAGCCACACGAATCAGGTAGAACGAGGCCAGCACAATGATGTCGAGCAGCACCATATGTTTGAGCCATTTGGAATAGGCCAGATTGAGCAGCAGGTAGAGCAACAAAATCAGCGCAAACGTTGGAGAAAGCAAGTATGCACACGGAAAAGCGACCAACCCAAGCAGGATGACCGCCCCCCAGGCTAGCGGGATGGGCAGTTTGCCGGATGCGATGGGCCGGTTGCGCTTGATAGGATGCTGACGGTCGGCTTCTACGTCGGCAATGTCGTTGACGATGTACACCGCGCTGGCAACCAGGCTGAACACAATCGCCCCGCCTACTGTGTGCAAGATGGCGTCTAGATGGGTCAATTTACGGTCGAATACCAACGCCGCAAACAAGAAGATATTCTTGGCCCATTGTTTGGGGCGCATGGTCTTGAACAAGGCTTTCCACATAGGCTTATTTTACCGTTTTTTGTCATTCCCTACCATCTTCGAGTGTCCACGCAAAAGATGTCAGCGATGACGAGGAAAATCCGCAGATTTCACAGATTACGCAGAAAAATCTGCGAGAATCTGCGTTATCTGCGGATGGTTCGACAACCTTTGCATGCACACCATCTTCGAAATCTACTTGACATCCCCCTACCCCTCAGGTAGAATTACGTTCGCTTTGTACGCGGGCCTGTAGCGCAGTTGGGAGCGCGCCTCAATCGCACTGAGGAGGTCAGGGGTTCGAATCCCCTCAGGTCCACCTGTTCAGTGATCGGTGTTCAGTAATCAGTCGCTGGACAGAAGCAAAAGCCGGTTACTGGAAACTGAACACTGATGACTGAAAGCCTGGGCCCATAGCGCAGTTGGGAGCGCGCCTCAATGGCATTGAGGAGGTCGAGGGTTCGAATCCCTCTGGGTCCACACAATTGAATATGCAGGGAATAGAGTCATTTCTAGACTACTCTCTACTCTCTAATCTCTATTCTCTAGCCTTGCAAATGTCATAGCAGGAGTAGTAAGTCATCCCGTCAGCGAGAAGGGAGAGCGAGGTGGAAGCCCTTCGCCGGCATCGAGCGGGAATGCCATTCAAGACCGAACTCGCCTGCTTCTCGCAAGAGGACTGCGCCGGTGAACTTCAGTAGTCGGCGCCGGGCTTGCCCGTTATAGCGAATGAAGTGCGTCGGTTAGTCGAATAGTCGGGTAGTCGAATAGTCTAATAGGTAGGTAACCGTTGGGTTGCTGGCCATGAGACTATAAGACGATAGCACGATAAGACGACGATGAGACTAAAAGACGAAACCGGGTGGTACCGCGGAGAATCAACCTTCGTCCCTGAGTGGATGAAGGAATTTTTTTTATCGAGGCGCGAATGACAGAGATTGCCTATAACCATGCAAAAATCGAAAAAAAATGGCAGGAGAAATGGCAAGCCGATCAGTTGTATCGGTCGGTCGTAGATCGAAACCGTCCCAAGTTCTATGCCCTCACCATGTTGCCGTATCCTTCCGGCGACCTGCACATCGGTCATTGGTACGCTATGACGCCCTCCGATGCCCGCGCCCGCTTTATGCGCATGAAAGGCTACAACGTGCTTTTCCCCATGGGCTTCGATGCTTTTGGCCTGCCGGCCGAGAACGCGGCTGTCAAGCGCGGCATTCATCCCAAGGAGTGGACTTACAAGAACATCGAGCGCATGCGCGCCCAATTGCGCAGCATGGGCGCCATGTTCGATTGGAAACGAGAAGCCGTTTCTTCTGACCCGGAATATTATAAGTGGACACAATGGTTCTTCATCCAACTATTCAAACATGGGCTGGCCTATCGCAAGATGTCGCCTGTGGATTGGTGCCCCTCCTGTAACACCACGCTGGCGCGCGAACAGGTGTGGGGGGATGACCGTCACTGCGAACGCTGCGGCACGCCGGTCATCAAGAAAGACTTGGAACAGTGGTTCTTCAGGACCACCCGTTACGCCGAGGAATTGTTGGATTTTTCTTCCATTGACTGGCCAGAGCGCGTCCGCACCTTGCAGACCAACTGGATTGGCCGCAGCGAAGGCGCCTCTGTGGTGTTCAAGACCGCTCCCTCGGACGAACACGCCGGCGGCCATGACATCGAGATATTCACCACCCGCCCCGATACGCTGTGGGGGGCAACTTTCATGGTCTTTTCTCCTGAACACCCTCTAGTGGATGTGGTGACCACCGCAGATCGAAGGGCTGAAGTGCAGGCCTACAAAGAGCAGGCTGCCCGTCAGTCTGACATCGAGCGCGAAGCCGCCGACAAAGAGAAGACCGGCGTCTTCACCGGCGGCTATGCCGTTAATCCTGTCAATGGCCAGCGCATCCCTATCTGGATCGCCGATTATGTGCTGATGTCCTATGGCACGGGCGCTATCATGGCAGTCCCGGCGCACGACGAACGCGACTACGAATTTGCCCGCAAATTCCATCTGCCCATTATCCCGGTCATCCAGCCCAATGGGGAGGAGGATGCAGAAAAAGCCATTGCCGAGGCTGCTTACATCGGCCCTGGCAAAATCATCAACTCTGGCCCCATCAACGGCACGCCCGTCAACGATGAAAAAGGACGCAAGAATCCCTCCATTGCTGCCGCCATTGATTGGATCGAGGCAAAGGGCATTGGCAAGGAAGCCATCAATTACCGTCTGCGCGATTGGCTCATCAGTCGCCAGCGTTACTGGGGTGCTCCCATTCCAATGATTTACTGCGAAAAGGACGGCTGGGTGCCTGTGCCAGACGAGCAACTTCCCGTCCTTCTGCCCGACGATGTGGAATGGAAGCCGACCGGCGAAAGCCCGCTCAAACTGCATCCCACCTGGAAGAATACCACCTGCCCGCTGTGCGGCGGCCCGGCCACGCGCGAGACCGACACCATGGATACCTTCATGTGCTCTTCCTGGTATCACTTGCGCTACCTCAGCCCCGATTATCATGCCGGCCCCTTCGACCCGGCCGAGTACGATTATTGGATGCCTGTGGATGTCTATACCGGCGGCGTCGAACACGCCACCATGCACCTCATCTACACGCGCTTCTTCCACAAGGCGCTGCGCGACATGGGCATCACCCAAGGCCCCGAACCGATGCTGCAACTACGCAACCAGGGCATGGTGCTGGGCGAAGACCACGAGAAGATGTCCAAGAGCCGCGGCAACGTCATTGCCCCAGACGACCTGGTGCGACAATACGGCGCCGACACGGTGCGCGCTTACCTGATGTTCTTCGCTCGCTGGGAAATGGGCGGCCCATGGAACTCGCAAGGCATCGAGGGGACGGTGCGCTGGATGCGCCGTGTGTGGACGCTGTTCACGGATCCCGAGGAAAAGAGACCTTTAGGGTCTCCTGAGACACTAAAGGCCTTACGAAGAAAGGTTCACCAGACCCTGCGGCGCGTCACGCGCGACTTCGAGAATTTCGAGTTCAACACCATCGTTTCCTCCTTGATGGAACTGCTGAACGAAATGTACAAAGCCCGCGAGGCCGGGGCTGTTGGCTCTCCTGAATGGGCCGAGGCCAAAGATCTTTACCTGCGTATGATGGCACCCGTCGCTCCCCACATCGCCGAGGAACTGTGGGTAGAGCATCTGGGCAAGCCCTATTCCATTCATCAGCAACCCTGGCCGCAAGTGGACGAAGAGGCCGCCAAAGAGGACATGATGGAAATCCCCGTTCAGGTCAATGGCAAAGTGCGCGACCGCATCTCCGTCCCAGCCGATGCCGATGAAGAAGCCATCCGCTCTGCGGCGCTGGCAAGTGAGACTGTGCGCAAATATCTGGAAGGCAACCAGCCAAAGAAGGTCATCGTAGCGCAAAAACGGTTGGTGAACGTGGTGGTCTAATAACCCCACGACCTCACCGAAGCTAGATATGGAATAGTCTCCCCCCTGAGCGCCCCTGCAAGTCAAGAGACTTTCAGGGGCGCGCTGTGTCGTACCGTTTCACGTCTGCAATCGCCTTTTCCACTTTTACGAAGGGCAGGATGAACAAGCCCGCGATGAAGAAGAAAATCAGCGATAGGATGCCATAGCGTAAACTGCCGAAGAGTTGGTTGGCCAGGCCAAAAATGAGCGGTCCAATCCAGGAGGTGCCGCGTTCGCTGACCTCGTAGAAGGAATAGAATTCGGCCTCTTTGCCATCTGGAATCATCTGGGCAAACAGGCTGCGGCTGATGGCCTGCGAACCACCCATGACCAGGGCAATGAACATTCCTAAGATGAAGAACTCCAACGTGATGTTAGCGCTCTTCAAGCCCAGATAGGCGTAAATGACCACGCCCGCCCAAATGAACAAACTGACGATGATGGCCTGTTTTGCGCCAATCCAATTGGCAAGCCGCCCCCATAACAGCGCACCGCCAAATGCCACGAACTGAATCATCAGAATGACGGCAGTGAGCGTCTGCTGTTCGAGCTCCAGGCCGCCCTGGATGAGCGGCGCAGCGGCAAAGGTGGCCGAGACGGCAATGACCGTCTGAATACCGTCGTTGTACAGGAAGTAGGCCAGCAAGAACTTGAGCGTTTCGGGAAAGTGCTTGAGTTCACTCAAGGTTTGGCGTAGTTGTTTGAAACCAATGCTGGCATAGGTTTCGTTGGGAGGCAGGGCGCGCAAAGCGTGACGGGGGCGCAAGCGGCTCCAGGTGATGAAAGAAAATCCCAGCCACCACACCCCGGCCGAGGCCAGGTTGATGCGCACGGCCAGGTCGCCAGGAACGCCAATCTTCTCCCTGAACAAGTAAAAGGCCAGGTTAAGCACCAGCAACAGCCCGCCGCCCAGATACCCCATCGCCCAGCCGTAAGAAGAAACACGGTCGCGCTGACTTTCGCTGGCGATGTCGGGCAGATAAGCATTGTAGAATACCATAGCAGCCCCAAAAGCCAGATTCGCAACGATGAACAGCACACCCCCTAGCCACCACCAACTACTGGTCTGGAAGAACATCAAAATCGTTGCCAAAGCGCCAAGGGTGGCAAACAGCTGCATCATCTGTTTGCGCAGGTGAGAATAATCGGCAATTGCGCCCAAGATGGGCAAGAACAGTACCTGCATTCCCACCGAGAAAGAGATACAATAGGGGAGGAAAGAGTCCGGCGCAATGGGAATTCCCAAAAAGGAGACCGTAGATGCGCCGGCCGCCTCGGCCGCGCTACGCGCCAGACTGGCAACATACGGCCCCAAGAAGACCGTCCCTACCGTGGTGCTGAAGGCCGAATTGGCCCAATCGTACATCGCCCAACCAAAGATTTCACGCCGATCGTCGAGCATGGGTGTGTTGTTTGCTTGCGCCGTCATAGTACCTCCAAAAAAATTTTGAGGATCCTCTCGTTCAATCGGGGCGCACAACACGCCTGCCCCTTCTCTTGAGAAGTTTGACAATGTCAAGTTAAACTCTTGTTCTATAAACTCTACGCATTTTGTCACTGCGAGCAAAGCGAAGCAGTCTCCTGGCTTGCAAGGAGATTGCTTCGTCGCAAAAAACGCTCCTCGCAATGACAACTATA
>DAOUCM010000364.1:0-15150 GCA_034431895.1 Anaerolineales bacterium | reverse complement strand
GACTCTTGTCGCATTGACAGGCAGCAGCCGAACCGCTATGCTGTGTAGACAATGATCGAGACGTATGACCTTACGAAACATTTCGATGATTTCCAGGCTGTCGAAGGTGTCACGCTGAGGGTCGAGCCGGGGCAAATCCTGGCCTTGTTGGGGCAAAACGGGGCCGGCAAGACCACCACCGTGCGCATGTTGACAGCCATCTTGACCCCTACGCGCGGGTGGGCGCGCGTGAACGGTTTCGATGTAGTCGAGCAGGCCGAAAAAGTGCGCAGTTCGGTGGGTGTGTTGACCGAGCAGCATGGTCTGTATCCGCGCATGAGCGGGGAAGAATATCTGGATTTCTTTGGGCAGGTATATCGGCTGCCTCCTGCAGCGCGCACACAACGTAGTCGCTATCTGTTGGAATATTTTGGCATTGCAGAGGCAGCCAAAAAACGGGTGGGCGAGTACTCGAAGGGGATGAAGCAGAAACTGGCACTGGCGCGCGCCCTGATGCACGAGCCGCCGGTCTTGCTGTTGGACGAACCCACCTCGGCTATGGACCCCGAATCGGCGCGGTTGGTGCGAGACGAGATTGCGCACCTGAAATCCTCACAACGGACGATCGTCATCTGCACCCACAATTTGGCCGAGGCCGAAGCCCTGGCCGACATCATTGCTATCATCTACCGCGGGCGCATCCTGCTCAGCGGGACGCTGGAGGCGCTGAAAGAACAAATCTTAGGGCCGGTCGAATACGAAGCGCAACTTTCGCGCCCCTGGCAACCGGATGGCCTGGAACTGCCCCAAGGGGTAGAGATGACTCAACATAACGGAAGCAGGTTGAGGTTCCGTGTGAAGCGTCCGCAGGAGACCAATCCCGAACTACTGCGTCGGTTGGCAGCCGTCCAAGCGCCGCTCGTCACGCTGCAAGAAGCGCCGCGCACGCTGGAACAAGTGTATCTCAAAGTCATGGCGGAAGCGCAAAAAGCGCCTGCGCCGGTTCTTCAATAGGTTGAGAGATGGATTGGCTGACGCCTGTTTGGTTGATTACAAAACGTGAATTGCGCGATCAATTCCGCGATTGGCGCATTCTCTTTCCGCTATTGGTTTTGACGATTCTCTTTCCTTTTTTGATGAATGAGGTCGCCTACCAGGCGGTCGAGTTCGTTGCCAAATATGGGGAAACGCTGCTGGTGGACCGGCTGGTGCCTTTTTCAGTGTTGATCATTGGCTTCTTCCCCATCACGGTCTCGTTGGTGGTAGCGCTGGAATCTTTCGTGGGAGAGAAAGAGCGCGGCACCATCGAGCCGCTGCTGACTACGCCGTTGAAAGACTGGCACATGTACCTGGGCAAGTTGCTGATCGGTATTCTTACGCCGCTGCTGGCCAGTTTTCTCTCTATCGCTTTCTATCTGATGATGGTGTCGCATCAAAAAATCGAAATGCCAGATAATTGGGTGCTGGTGCAGTTGCTGGCATTGACGGCCGCCCATGCGGTGTTGATGGTGAGCGCGGCTATCGTCATTTCGGTTCAGTCTACGACGGTGAAAGCAGCCAACCTGCTGGCGTCGTTCATCGTGATACCGGTTGCCATTCTGATGCAGGGAGAAAGCGCGCTTTTGTTTTGGGGCAACAATCAGATTCTCTGGCTGGCGGTTGTGGCCGTCATGTTGATGGCCGGCTTGATCATCCGCCTGGGTTTGGCGCACTTCCAACGCGAGTATATGCTGGGACGGGAACTGGACGTGTTGAGCATCCGTTGGATTGGGCAAACGTTTTGGCGCTATTTCAAGGGTCAGGCGCACTCACCAGTCGAGTGGTACAGGCTCGAAATTCCAAAAATGCTGCGCCAACTGTGGCTGCCGGTGGGCATTCTGTTGTTTGCCGCTATGCTGGCCTTTTGGCTCAGTTTCCAATGGACGGTGACGATCGTACCAGAACAGGTCGAAGCCGCTACGCCGGAGAATTTTCAGAAAATTGCCGAGGAAGTAAAAGGCTCCCCGCTGACGTTGGGTATGTCGCCCAATCTCTCAGCACCGGGTATCTTTGCCCACAATCTGCAAGCCATTGGGGTCATTTTGCTGGCTGGTTTGTTCTCCTTTAGCGTGTTGGGGGTGTTGTTGTATCTGGTCAATCTTAGTTTGGTTGGGGTGGTGCTGGGTTTTCTACAACTGATGGGCTATTCTGCGCCGTTGGTGGGTATAGCCGGGTTAGGGCCGCATGGAATCTTCGAGTTGCCGGCCTTGATTTTAGCCAGCGCGGCCATGCTGCGCATCGGCGTCGTGCTGGTGACTCCGCAAACCGGACGCTCGCTTGGCGAGGTGTGGCTCGAAACGCTGGCTGATTGGGCCAAAATTGCCGTCGGCGTGACTTTGCCCTTGTTGGTGATAGCAGCCGTGATCGAAACCTATGTGACGCCCAATCTCCTTTTATCGGTATTGAAATGAGAGGGCAAGCATGGCAAAGTTGATCATTCTTGGCGCGTCCAATGCAGTGGCTTCTCAGGAAAGTGAAAATACTCACATGGTGCTGGTAGGGCAGGAACGCACGGTGCTGGTAGACTGTGTAAACAATCCCATCCGCCGTTTGGAACAGGCTGGCGTCAGTTTTCACGACATCACAGATTTGATTTTGACTCACTTCCACCCAGATCATGTTTCGGGTGTGCCGTTGTTGCTCATGGATATGTGGCTGCAAGGCCGGCGTAAGCCGCTCCATATCTACGGTCTGCATCATACGCTCGACCGCATGGAACGCCTGATGGGGATGTATTCGTGGGACGCCTGGCCCGATTTTTTCCCGGTGGCCTTCCATCGTCTGCCTGCCAGCGAGGCGACGCCGCTGCTTGAATGTGAAGAGTTTGCCATTCAATCTTCACCAGTGCGCCACCTCATCCCAACCATTGGCTTGCGCTTTCAATTCAAGCGTAGCCGCAAGAGTCTGGTCTATTCGTGCGATACGGAACCTTGCGAGGCAGTCATCCATCTGGCCGAAGGCGCCGATGTCCTCATCCACGAAGCCACAGGCGAGTCGCAGGGACATTCCTCCGCAGAACAAGCCGGGCGGATTGCCAGTCAGGCGGAGGTGGGCAAATTGTACTTGATTCATTATCCCACCGGCGAATATGCCGATGGAAACCTGCTGGTCGAAGCGCGCCGGCGTTATCAAGGGGAAGTGGACCTGGCAACCGACTTCATGACCCTGGAATTCGATTGAATTGCGCTGTTAAAAGGCTCTGGCAATCGAAATATAAATGCTGTTTTTTTGGAGGAAACCGCCATGCTACCTCATTCTCCCCAAAAATCTGTTTTTGCATCTTCTCGAAACGCAAGGGAAAGTAGGATGCCAGGGGCGTTCGTAGCGCGCCTAAAACGTCACACACCCCGCTTCATCGAGGCAATACCCGTTTCTCTTCTTGTCATGGGGCTGATGCTGACTGCGCTTGCCTTGCCCGCTTGTACGTCGCTGATCAAGCAGACGTACAGCGGCCCGACCGACGAATGTGGTCCCATCGAACCGAGCGAAGAGGATATCCGCTTTCTCTTGACCATTGGACAAGATTTGTTCTCCAAGCCAGAGTGGGTCAAGAGTTACACCGTCGAGCCGTATAAGGTCAGTTTCACGCGCCGCAACGATACAGAAGCGGCCATCGCTTACGGTGAATATCTGATGTACAACTGTGGCTATGGACAGGCCGAATTGGATGAATACTTCAGCGACGCCGGTTTCGCCATCATTTTTGCCAATTACGATCGTTACACACAGACGAACTTTTGCGAACAAGGCAGCCTGGCGTTGTACGAGTACGACCTGGTCTTCGAAGGGGCGCCTTACCTGGCCCGTTATTGGGTGAAACAGCAATCCGATACCCGCCTGTTGGTCTTGATGTTGGTCTTTCCAGACGAAAGCCGCGCCACGCTAGATACCTACGCCACCCAACTATTCCCCGACCTGTCTTCTTGCGGCGGTCAGCCATGACTCACGAACGGCTGTCCCTGCCCTGCTCTCTGGCGGCACTGCTGGCGCTCTTGCTGGCTTGTCGCCCGGTCATTGCCATTGGATGGGGAGAGTTGGTGGCGCTGGCGGTGGTCATTGCCCTGTTGCTCGGACCGGTTCTATGGCGGCTATACCGCTTCCTGGCGCGTTTGCGACATTTCGAAGAGATGGACAGAAAGAAAAAATGACCTGGACGGTATTTCTTGGCGCCGCAGGTTTCCTGCTGCTGGGGTACTTGAGCGGTTCGTTGACGCCTTCGGTGTGGATTGTGCGCCTGGTCAAGGGGGTAGACGTGCGCGACGGCGGGTCGGGTCATGCCACGGCCACCAACACGATCCGGCAGGCAGGCTTCGGCTGGGGGAGCCTGGTGCTGGCTGCCGATATTGGCAAGGGATATTTTCCAACTCTGCTGGCACACCGCTTCGCTCCTGCCGATTGGATCGTGCCGCTGACCGCAATGGCGGTGGTCATAGGCCATTGCTGGCCGGTCTTTGCACACTTTCGCGGCGGCATGGGATTGGCCAGTTCGGGCGGCTGCTTATTGGCGGTGCAGCCATTGGCCTTTCTGGTGGGTCTTGGCCTCCTGGTAACTTTGGTACTGCTCGTCCGTCACAGCGCGCGCGCCAGCGTCTTCACAGGTTTGTTGATGGCCCCCCTCTTTTGGCTGTTGGGCTGGCGCGGTCTGACTTTTTGGATTGCGCTGCTAGTCGGTGCGGTCATTGCCTACCGCTTCCTGATGGACTGGAATCGCCGCTACCGCGAATTGTGGTTAGACAGGGAGAAAACAGAAAAAGGTTGAAACGCAATTGCCGAGCGGGATAGCCCCTAGCAGGCCGCTTCAAGGCGAGGGCGTGCCGCTGCCGATAGGCTGGGGCAGGGTATTGGTTGGCCAGGGAGTATAGGTCGGAGAGAGGGTGGGCGAGGGCGTATCGGTCGCGGTGGGGAGGGGGGTAGCGGTCGAAGTAACAGTAGCCGTCGGCAGCGGGGTGAGGGTCAACGTTGGAGTGGGAGAAGCGAACAAGGTCACGCGCAGCAGGTTCACGGTCAAGACAGAGGCAAAAGCCACCAGGAACAAAAAGGTAAACATCCCGCCCAAAATCCAGGACTTCCAGTTCATCTTCTTAGGAACGGTCAGTTGAAAATGGTCAGGCACAGCCAGCAGGATGACGGTAGTGTTGTCGTGACCGCCGCGTTCGTTAGCCAGGTCTACCAGCGCCTGCGCTGCCGCTTTGAGATTGCCCTTGACGCGGATGGTTTCGGCAATTTCATCGTTCCACACCAAGTCGGTCAGACCGTCGGTACAGAGCAGCAAGATGTCGCCGGGATGAATCTTCATCCCCTGATTGGCCTCTGCCAGTGCATCGCCTTCGCTATCGTACAGCCTCAAGCGGAAGTCTACCTCGGGCGGCTCGGGCGCGCCCAGGTAGCGGCGAATGACATGTACGTTGGGATGGTCGCGCGCCAATTCGGGCGTCAAGATGCCGCGTTCGATAGCCTCCTGCACCCAGGTATGGTCGGTAGTCAATTGCTGGATGCGCCCCTCGCGCAACAAATAAATGCGCGAATCGCCCACTGAAGCCGTATACAATTGGTCGCCAATCACCCAGGCGCAGGCGCACGTGGCGCCCATCCCCTGCCGCTCGGCAGCCGCCGCCGCATGGTCGGCAATGGCCTTGTTGGCCTCATGGATGGCTCTTTCCATAATCTTGCGCGGCTGACGCGCATCGCTGGCAGCAATCACCTGGCTGATATGGTCCACAGCCAGTTCCGCAGCCACTTCGCCGGCGCGATGACCGCCAATTCCATCGGATACCACTGCAAACAAGACCGGCAGCGCCTGCTCCTCGCTCAACTGGAAGGAAGAGACAGCATATCGGTCTTCGTTGTTCTTGCCAGTCATGCCGGGATGGGTACACACGGCTACGTTCAGGTGGGCAACGTCGGTGCGAATCATAGGACAGGCTTATCAGGGATGATGCTTGGCTCCGCTTCGGGCGGGGGATTTTGCAAGACAAAACGATACATCAATTGGCCGAAGTGTACCACGTCTCCGTGTCTCAGGACGCGCCCTTCTGCAGGCACCGGTTCATAGTCCACCCACGTGCCGGCGATGGAGCCATGATCTCTCAACAAGAATCCTTCTCCCTCTACTTGCTTCAAGCGGGCGTGCAGCGGGGCAATGGACGGATGATCCAGAATATACGCCGCTTGAACAGGATCAGCGCCGAAGGTGATTTCTTTCTCTAGCAAGGGGATAGGATGACCGCCGGCCGGCTCGCCATCGGGACGCAGACGGATGAGATAGGCCGGCGCTTCGGAGTTTGTTTGCGCGCGCTTCTCCTCTGGACCTGTGGCCGGCCTCCGTTTCCCGGGCGTTTCCGCCGCTACGAGGACCGGCTGCGTGACGGGGTCGGTGTAACGCTGGCGCGCTTCCCGCCGTTCACGCCAGGATGCAATCCGCAGGCGGCCCGAAAGCAGCACCAGGATAAGCGCCAGGCCGGTCAATGCCACCGCGCTGCCGGCAATCCACGCTCGATACTTCGCCAGAAAGGCGCGGAGCCCGGTCGGCGGGCGGATGACCGTGACCATGACCGGTATCTCCACGCTGGCTTTGCTCAAACCCAGCGAATCGACCGCTTCCACCCTGAGCATGTGCTGGCCGCTCTGCCTATAGGCCGACAAATCCCATGTGAAACGGTCGAACGGCTCGGCCTCGTTCTGCATCACAGGCTGACCATCCACATAGAACGTGGTGCGCGTCAGCGGGCGGGGGTGGCCATCGGGGAACTCGACGATGATGTCTATGATTTGCCGCTCGGGAAGCAAATTTTCGGCATCGAAGGGATCGTCTGGCGGCGCCTGGCGGACGATTTGCGCCGGCGGCATCACCAGGATGGGGTTAGGCGGCTGAATGTCTACGCTGAAAACCTGGCTCTGCGAGGTGATCGGCCCGGCAGCGGTATTGACCTGCACCGCCAGGCTATGCTCACCTCCTGCCGACAGCCTAGAGTTGTAACTCAAGGCGTACAGATGACGCAGGGGCGAAAAATACGTCTCAGGGTCGGGCAAGGTTTCCAGGCCCGAGAAGGCAAAATAACTGCCGCCGCTTTGCAGAGCCAGCGCCTTGAAGGCCGTTGCGCTAGGCGTATCGAAATACAGGTCGGTATCCACGAACCAGACGAAGACCCGCACCCCGCTCTCGCGCGCCTTTTGGATGAAAGCGTTGACCGTCTGCTCGAGGGCGGGATCGTCCATGTGCGGGGTAATGAACAGGATGGCACGTTTCATGCCCGGCAAGGGCGGCTGTTCCAAAGCCACGTTGAACGCCAACGCCAACGATTGCAGATTGGGCGTGGTGGCACGAAAATCGGGCTGAAACGCGGTCAACGAAACCGCCCAATCGGCCGGCCGGGCATGGGTGATGATGGCTCCGGCGACGGTCACCAGGCTCAAGTCATCGAAGGGATCGAGCGTGCGCCCGGCCGCCCATGAGTTGAGCCTCTCCAGGATGCGCTGATAGCGTTCGACGCCCTGCCCGTCGCGGACTGCCAGAGCGGGCCCAGGGTTGATAGCCACCACAATCTGCGCCGGAGGTGTGGACTCGCTCAATCCGGTGAGCGGCAGCGGGTTGCCGTCCTCCAATACGGTCAAATTCGAGGGCTGCAAACCGCTGACGAACTGCCCCTGCGCGTCGTACACATCCAACAGCGCCGCCACAGAGGGAAAACCTTGCGTATTGACCGCGTGCAAGGTGGCAAAAGCGGCGCCCTGCGCATGGACAAGGCCGCTCTGCCCAAAAGGGGCGCCCTGCCCGGCCAGTAAGAGCAGGCCAAGGAAAGAGAAAAGGAATTTAAGGCTGAGGTTCCGCAAAAACGGGCTTCTCCAGAGAGTCGGGGCTGCGCGTCAGGCGCATCCAGGTCAACGTCCAGGCAGACTGAACGAAAGTGTTCAAGATGCCGTTCAACAGCCAGGAGACAGGCGCAAACAGGCAAAGGGCGGCCACCGCAATATACAGCGGCGTCAACGAGCGTCCCTCGTTCATCGCAAAAGCAAAGACGGCCGGGATGACCGCAATCAAAATGGGCAAGGCAATGACGAAGCCAACCACCAATGAAATCCCAAACAGGATGAGCGACATCACAATCAGCGGTCCCGGATTGCCTTTCAAGATTTCCCAGCCGCGCTTGAAACCGTCCAACATAGAGCGGTCTTCCAACACAATGGCGCGGTTGGCCTGTTCAACGATGAGGCTGACTGCCCAGCCAACCGGCAGGAACAGGCAGAGGAGCGGCACCAGGCACAAAAAGCCAACCCCCGCCGTCACGGCGCCCAGCAAAACCAGGGGCAGCAAGATGACCAGAAACGCCAGCCCAATCAGGAACGACAAACCGAACACGCGCCAGAAATACGGCAGGCTGTCGCTGAACAACTCGCCAAAAGACAACCTCTCGGCGCCCTGCTCGGCCTGATAGGAGCCTTTGATCAAACCGATGCGCCCTATGGTGCCCAAAAAGATGCTCAGGAGAATGAGCAACAAAACCACTACGCCCAAGACAATGAAAATCCACCAGTTCTCGACAAGCCAGTCTCCTGCTCTTTCCAACACGTTCGTCAGACGCTGTAATTCGGGCGGCAGGTCGAAACCCGACGGGCCGTTCGAATAGTCCGTGCCGCTGTTGCCTCCTCCGCTGCTGCCTCCATTTCCCCCCCCTTGCGAACAGCCTGCCAGGATACCAAAAATCCACAGCACCTTGTACTTCCAGGTGATATACCAGGCACGGGTGAGAATCTCGCCAAAGTTGAAGTTCATGATATGCCTCCTGCATAAGAATTACGTACCCTTTCGTATACGCAATTCAGGCCGCACAGGTGCGTCATTCCCACTCGATGGTTGCGGGTGGTTTGCTGGTAATATCATACACGACGCGGTTGATTCCGTCCACCTCGTTCACGATGCGGCTGGACACGCGCGCCAGCAAATCGTGCGGCAGGCGCGTCCAATCGGCGGTCATGAAATCCTCGGTCGAGACGACGCGGATCGCCACCGCCTCCTGGTACGTGCGCTGGTCGCCCATCACGCCCACCGAGCGGACAGGCAGCAGCACCGCAAAAGCCTGGGCTGCATGATGAGGTGGTTTTCCAGCAGTTGAACTGCTGGAAAAACTTGGACTTGACGAACCGGGTTTGCCCAAGAAGCCCGCTGCCGACAATTCCTCCAGCAAGATGGCATCCGCCGCACGCAAGCGGGAAACGCGCTCGCGCGTCACCTCGCCCAAACAGCGCACGGTCAAGCCCGGACCCGGGAACGGCTGCCGCCAAACCAGGCTTTCGGGCAGCCCCAGCGCCTCACCCACCGCCCGCACCTCGTCCTTGAACAGATAACGCAGCGGTTCGACCAGTTCGAATTGCATGTCTTCAGGCAAGCCGCCTACGTTATGATGCGACTTGATCTTTTCGGCCTTCTTCCGGTCGGGCGCAGACGATTCCACTACATCCGGGTAGATGGTGCCTTGCACCAGGAACCTGGGCTGACCCAACTGCCTGGCCTGTGCCTCGAAGATGCGGATGAACTTTTCCCCCACGATCTTGCGTTTTTGCTCCGGCTCGGTCACGCCCTCCAGCGCGGAAAAGAATTCATCCGCCGCCTCCACTGCCACCAGTTCTGCGCCCATCTGCTCGCGGAAAGCGCCCGTCACCTGCTCGGCCTCTCCTTTCCGCAGCAAGCCGGTATCCACGAACACGGCCACCAACTGGTCGCCGACCGCCCTATGCACCAGCGCCGCCGCCACAGACGAATCCACGCCGCCGCTGACCGCCGCCAGCACCCGTTCGCTCCCCACCTGAGCGCGGATGCGCGTCACGCTCTCCTCGATGATGGAGGCTGGCGTCCAGTCCGGTTTTGCGCCGCAAATTTCGACCGCGAAATAGCGCAGCAATTCAAGACCGTTGGGCGTATGATGCACCTCGGGATGGAACTGCACGCCAAAATAGTTGCGCTCGAAATCCCCCATCGCCGCGCAAGGACTGTTACCCGACCGGGCCAACGTCACGAAACCTTCTGGCAGCCTCGTGACGCGGTCACCGTGCGACATCCAAACCGTGGAAAGAGTAGAGAGCAGAGGAGTAGGGAGCAGTGGTTCCAGGGTAGCATGGCCGTATTCGCGTTCGGTTGACGGGTCCACCTGTCCGCCCAGGGCAACGGTCAGGGCTTGCATCCCGTAGCAGATGCCCAAAATCGGTTTGGCAGAAGCAAGCACGAAGTCAGGGATGAACGGCGCCCCCACCTCATACGCGGAGCGCGGCCCGCCCGAGAGGATGAAACCTTTGGGGCGAATTGCCATCACTTGTTCAGCGGGCGCGTCCCAGGGGAACAACTCGCAATACACCTGCGCCTCGCGCACGCGGCGGGCGATGAGTTGGGCATATTGCGAGCCAAAGTCGAGAATGGCAAGCGCATCGGTCATACAGAAATTATAGCAGTAAAAAAAGGTAAAATAACCTGAATTCGGGATAAGCCTTCGAACCGTCCCGCGAAGTACCCGCAGGGTGAAGGCTCGATTTTGCCCATACAATGGCTCTAAAAAAGCCTTCGAGACGATTATCCCGAACTGACGTTGAAATAGAGCATCGAGATGACCCACACTTCCTTCCGCCAAAAAATCCGCCAGCAAATTGCCGACAGCGCCCTGCAAGTCGCCTTGGACGCCAACGCCCAACGCCGGGTGCAGGGTCGCATTACGGCCTTCGCGTCCCTGCCCGATTGGCGTGAACGCCGTCAGCGCGCCCACGCCGTCCGCGCCGAGGTCGTTGCGCGCCTGGATGAATACCTCGACCAGTTCATTGCCCAAGCGACCGCCAACGGCATCCTCGTCCACCGCGCCAGAGATGCCGCCGAAGCCCAGCAAATCGCTCTGCAAATCATCGAAAATTCACCCCCCAAAATGGGCAAAAATCAGCGCGAGTCGGCCTCCCGATTGATCGCCAAATCCAAGAGCATGGTCTCGGAAGAAATCGAACTCAACCATGCCCTGGAAGCCGCCGGTCACCGCGTAGTCGAAACCGATTTGGGCGAATACATCATCCAACTGCGCAACGAACGCCCCAGCCACATCATCACCCCGGCAGTCCATCTGCGCCGCCACGAAATAGGCGAACTCTTCCATGAAAAACTGGGCATCCCCTATACCGAAGACATCGCCGCGCTGACCAACGCCGCCCGCAAAGTGCTGCGCGAGGTCTTCCTGACGGCTGACGTAGGCGTGAGCGGCGTCAACTTTGGCGTAGCCGAAACCGGCAGCCTGACCATCGTCACCAACGAGGGCAACGGGCGCATGGTCACTACCCTGCCGCCGCTTCACATTGCGCTGATGGGCTTGGAACGTCTCGTCCCCTCGCTGGATGACCTGGCGTTGATGCTTTCCCTTCTCCCGCGCTCGGCAACGACACAAAAGATCAGCGTCTATACGCAACTCATCCAACGTCCGCTTCCCCATCAACAGCGGCACCTTGTCCTGGTGGACAATGGCCGCCTGGCCCTGCGCAACTCTCCCCTGCGCGAAGCGCTCTACTGTATCCGCTGTGGAGCCTGTTTGAACGCCTGCCCGGTCTTCCGCGAAATCGGCGGACATGGCTATCTGGGCGAAGATGGGAGTATCGCCCCGTATCCTGGCCCCATCGGTTCGGTCGTCTCGCCGGGCCTGCTGGGGGAGAACTTCGTCCAACTGGCGCAAGCCTCGTCGCTGTGCGGAGCGTGCAAAGAAGCCTGCCCCATGGACATTGACCTGCCCATGCTGTTGACGCGCGTGCGGGCAGGCGCGGCCAGGGAACAGTTATCCGTGAGCGGTGAGCAGTCGCAAGGAGACGGGTTACCGCCCCTCCTGAAGTTTGGCCTGCGGATGTATGCCCGCCTCGCGCTTCACCCGCGCCTGTTTGCCGTTTCGCAGCGTTTGGCCGGGCTGGGAGCGCGTCTCGTTTCCCCCTTCTCCGAGTGGATGAGGCTGCCTGCCTTCACCGGCTGGGGGTATAGCAAGGACTTTCCACGCCCGGCGCTGAGACCATTTCGCGGAAAGGGGAGAGGTACGCAGGCAGGCAACACAGGTAAAGAGGTAGACAGGTACACAAGCCGCGAGATAGACAGGTACACAGATAGACAAGGAGAGGAGGAGACAAGTGCAGGCGCAGAACGAGGCACGCTGGTTGACCGCTTCACCGCCGAACTGACCGCGCTGGGGGGGCATGTACATCCCTGTACGACTCTCGAATTGTCCGCTCATCTGCTCTCTTTCCTGCGCGAGCGCGGCATCGAGCGCGTGCAGGCATGGGAGTCCATTGCGGGCCTGGACTGGGCCGAGATAACGGAAGCAGGCCTCTCGGTCGAGAAAGAAGCGGACGAGGCCATTCGGGCAGGCATCACCGGCGCATTGGCAGGCGTCGCCGAAACAGGGACGTTGGTCATTCCCGCAGCAGAAGGTCGCCCGCTCAGCGCTTCGCTCCTGCCAGAAATCCACATTGCCATCCTGCGCGCCGGCGACATCGTTGCCAACCTGGAAACTGCTTTCCAAAGGCCAGAGGTGAGCGCTTCGCCTGCCACCGTGCTGGTCAGCGGCCCGTCGCGCACCGCCGATATCGAGATGACCTTGACCATCGGCGTGCATGGGCCGGGGGAATTGCATGTGTTTGTCACCGATTGAGAGAACCAACCCAGCACGGAAAGCGCAGAAGCCTGTGATTTGAAGCCTTCCAAAACCGGGTGGGAGGTGTGGGGAAAGGGCCTGTTAGCCCTCGAGCATCGTCGTTTTTTCAGCCGGTGGCCAGGGGAAGGGTATGCGCAGCGTCTCCAAAGTTGTCGCAGGGTGGGGGTCAGGTTTTGCAGGCCAACAAGCCATTCTCAGCAGTGCCGGCCAACAAACGCCCTCCCTGTTCAACCAGGCACAAGATGGCCTCCTCGGTTTCGAGGAGCGGAAACCAGGTTTCTCCCCCATCGGCAGAAGCCAAGATGCCATGCTCGCCCGTCCCCGCCAGTAAGCGGCCACGCCGATCGAACATCAGCGCGTTGACGGTCGCGTTTGCAGGGAAGGTAGTCAGTGCATACCAGTTCTGGCCGCCATCTTGCGAACGGTACAAGCCGGCGCCATCTGTGCCGGCGAAGAGCGCTCCGGTGAAGTATGAGCCAGAGGGGGTGGGCCTGCGTTGGAAATCTGGACTGACGAGCAAGGATAAAGTCGGCACGTTGGGCATCCCTTTACCGGCAAATTTCCAGGCGCGACCAGCGTTAGGAGAGTGGTAAACCCCCTCTTCTGTGGCAGCAAAGACCATTTCATAACGATACGCCGGGCGACCAGGCATCGCTTGATACTTTCCCAGCGGGGCAAAGGCAAGCGCTAGAATATGGAGAGAGCGCAGACCAAAATTCGACAGTTGCCAGGATGTTCCCCCATCTGTCGAGCGTAAAATGCCATCTCCATCGCTGCCAGCCAGCAGGAGGGCATCCTGCGCGAAATTGGGCGAGGCGGCAAAGCAAGTAATTGTCGAGAGGATTTGCTCGACCCGGCTGCTAAACCAGTGGTGTCCGCCATCGGGAGAGTAAACGATGTGATTAGGATAGCCCGCCGCAAAGACGGTTTTCCCTAGCGTGAAGACAGCGCTGGCACCTTGAAAAGGAAGACCATCTAACTGCTGATGGAACTGACCGTTTTCTTCATAAAACAATCCAGCCGGAGAACACAACCATACACTCCTTGCATCCGTCTCACCCATACTGTGGATGGCGCTTATTCCAGAAATGGCGTCATTCAAAGGCAGAGAAGTAATTTTTTGCCAGATATTTTTCATCGTAGAGGACAACTCCCATCAGGGCTGATAGGAAATTCTAGGTTTTCGTTTCAGGATAAGAGCCTCTGTGCTAAGCGCCATTTGGGCGCCGCTAGCAGCAGTTTCGAGGCTGACGATGAGCGTATGGGCTGCATCCAGCACGCCGCATTCTGCCGCCGGGCAGATTTTTCGCGCTTGGATGTCATACACCAGCCCAGGGTCGGCATTGGCGATTGCGCTCATCAGGCTGCCAGGATGGGGAACATGGGCATTATGGAGTAATTGTTCGAACGGCCTTTGCAAAGCGTGCATTACGGCGCGGCAGCCCAGGTTTTCATCCTCATCTTCACACTCCATCCCTTTGATAAGCGGAATACAATGCAAATAGGCTGTCCCCCCTCCTGGCAAAATCCCGCTAGTCAAGGCAGCCTCCAGGGAATGAATACCCTGTTGCGCCCTCTGATGCAAGACATCACGCTCATTTTGGGTGTAAGCGCCAATTTTGACAATGCCCATTTTGCCAGCGAGGCGTCCCAGGCGCATCTTGATTTCTGCTACCCGGTTGTCGTCGAAGGGTAAACTGCCTAGATACTTGTGGAGGGCGTTGATGTGTTCATCTAGCATGGCCGGAGAGCCTTTGCCGCCACTGACAAACAGATATTCTGCGTTGGCCTCAGCGCGCCGTGCGCTGCCCATATCTGCCGGTGTGATAGAGGCCAGTTTGTCTCCGACATCTGGATCGAACAGCCTGGCACCGGTCAGTACAGACAAATCACGCAAGTCGTTCAAGGCTTTCTCGCCAGCGCGCACCAGATCAACCAAGACGAATTGCAACCTGTGTTTATTCTGGACGAAAGTAGCCACCAGGATGTTGAATGCTTCTCCAGAGATTTTATGTGCCACAAGCAACAGGTTCTTCTGCTCCTTTTGACTGATAGTCTTTATCAGGGGAAGCACCTCTTCTGCCTTAGAAAGAGTGCCGTTGAACAAGACCACATTACAATCTCTGGCAATGGCCTTGCCGCTGCCGGGCGCTGAAACCAAGTGAGGAGAAATGAGTTTTGCTTGCCATTGTCCGCCGTCAATGTATTCGCGCTCCAGGTAAGGCGCCATGTAATTTTCGACTGTCACATAGGCATATTGACCTAATAAATCGAACATTTCAGCCAGAATAAAACTCAGTTCAGGCTCACGGGTAGCAGCATAGGCCACTGAAACCAATTGTTCCTGGCAGGTCACTGGAGAAGCCATATCCCTGAGCGCGGCAGCGGCACGTAATGTTGCCTTATGGATGCCAGCCTGTAGCCGGGCCGGGTTGACTCCGGCAGCAACATAACGGCTGGCCTGCTCCAAAATGGCCTG
>DAOUCM010000363.1:0-7475 GCA_034431895.1 Anaerolineales bacterium | reverse complement strand
ATCCCAACCGACCGCGATGGCCCGTATTGGCTCTTGCAAGGTATCTCCGCCGTTATCGTCACCTGCATGACCTTGTCTTTTGTTTGGTTGCACCCCTTCCCTATTCGGGAGTTTACTTGTGGGTAATCACCAGTAAAAAAGTTATTGTCTGTTTGAATATAAAAGTGTAAAATAGCACAAATCGAATTGCGCAAAATTAGGTTTGCCCCCTAACCTAGAACGCTGGGAAAGAAAGAGTTGGATAAATGGACCGATTACCATTTGGCAAAGGAGGTGTACATAAGCGATAAGCCTTAAAGATTTCCCATTCATCATTGCTTGGAGAAAGGAACAGGTGTATGAAGACCGTTTTTGTCCATCCAGAGCGCTGCATCGGCTGCAAGCAATGTGAAACGGCCTGTGCAGTTGCCCATTCACAGACCAAAAATCTGTTTCTGTCCGTATTCGAAAGTCCAGCCCCAAAACCTCGCATCCATGCCGAGCCCGGCCTAGCGCTGAACACAGCCTTCCCAAACAAATGCCGGCATTGCAACCCGGCGCCTTGCATGAGCGTTTGCCCGACGGCTGCTATCCATCGCCCCCCCGATTTCAACGACATTGTCATCATTGAACCTCGCAAGTGTATCGCTTGTGGGATGTGCGCGATGGTTTGCCCCTTCGATGTCATCACTTACTACCCGGCAGCAGCCGTACCCGAAAAAGCGGCTGTAGCCACCAAATGCGATCATTGCATCGAGAGGCAGCGCATGGGGTTGATTCCTGCTTGCGTCGAGGCTTGCAAAGTCAACGCCCTGGAATTTGGCGAAATCAATGAATTAGTCAAGGCGGCCCGCACCCGTTATTCGGAGGTGGTTTCGGTCGCTTTTGGACAAATCAGCAGCGAGATGACGGCCCTACCAGCCAATGTAGAGGCGTGGCGCGAATACGGCGCCGCAGTCACACATCTCAACACTGACGGCAAGAAAGGAGTGTGAAACATGACAGCCTTCAGTGGAAATGGTCACAAAGCAAAAAGCATCAATAGCGATACACAGGCAATGTTGGAAATTGCCCGCCGCGAGGGAATCGAAACCGTTTGGGACCGCCTGGAAAAACAACAACCGCAGTGCGGTTACTGCAATCTTGGAACCAGTTGCCGTATTTGCGCGATGGGGCCCTGCCGGGTAGATCCGTTTGGAGATGGACCGCAAAAGGGAGTGTGCGGAGCGGATGCGGATATCATCGTAGCGCGCAACCTCGGTCGTATGATTGCCGCCGGGGCTGCGTCTCACTCCGATCATGGGCGCGACATTCTCGAAACCCTGTATCTGGTCGGCGAAGGCAAGACGGATACCTACAAAGTCACCGACGCCGAAAAACTCAAGAGAATTGCCGCTGAATATGGCGTAAAAACCGAGGGCAAGAGCGACCAGGCCATTGCCAAAGAACTGGCCTGGGAGATCATGGAAGACTACGGCATGAGGCGCGAAAAACTGCCTCTGGCAGCCCGAGCGCCAAAAGTCCGTCAAGAACTTTGGGAAAAGACCGGCACCTACCCGCGCGGCGTGGACCGGGAGAACGTCGAGATGCTGCACCGCACCCACATGGGCGTGGACAATGATTGGGTGAACATCTTGCTGCACGCCATCCGCACCGCCTTGAGCGACGGCTGGGGCGGCTCTCTGATTGCCACCGAACTCTCGGATGTGTTGTTTGGCCTGCCCACCCCCAAGACCAGCAGCATGAACTTAGGCGTCCTCAAAGCCGATCATGTCAACATCATCCTGCACGGCCACAATCCCATGCTGTCTGAGGTCATTGTGGCGGCCTCGCAAGACGAAGAGTTGCTCGCCCTGGCAAAAAAGAACGGCGCCCAGGGCATCAACCTGGCGGGCTTATGCTGCACCGGCAACGAGGTACTGATGCGAAAGGGCATCCCCATGGCCGGCAATCACTTGCTGCAAGAACTGGCCATTATGACCGGCGCAGTAGAAGTGATGATCGTAGATTACCAATGCATCATGCCTGCCGTCACCGAGACGGCCAAATGCTTCCATACCAAAGTCATCAGCACCTTCGATAAAGCAAAATTCCCTGGAGCAGAACATATTTCCTTCGACCCAACGCGCGGAATGGAAATTGGCAAACAGATTGTCCGCATGGCGGTCGAAAACTATACCAGGCGCGTTCCAGAACGCATCAACATTCCGGTCGAAAGTACGCCTGTGATGGCAGGTTTCTCGGTAGAGGCCATTCTACAAGCCCTGGGTGGCACCCCCCAGCCATTGATCGATGCCATCGTCAAGGGGCAAATTCGCGGCGCGGTGGGTATCGTGGGCTGCAATAACCCCAAAATCAAGCAAGATCTTGGCCATACCGAGTTGACCAAACGTTTGATTGAAAACGACATTCTGGTAGTGGTCACCGGCTGCGCGGCAGTGGCCGACGGCAAAGCCGGTTTGATGACACCTCAGGCCGCTGACCTGGCCGGACCCGGTCTGAGTGCGGTTTGCAAGGCGCTTGGCATTCCGCCCGTGCTACACCTGGGTTCCTGCGTGGACAATACCCGCATCATGGTCTTAGCGGCCGCGCTGGCAAACGCCCTGGGCGTGGACATCAGCGCCCTGCCACTAGCGGGGGCAGCGCCCGAGTGGTATTCTGAAAAAGCCGTCTCCATCGGGACGTATGTGGTTGCCTCGGGTGTGTTTACCGTGCTGGGCGTGGCGCCGCCTGTCTTTGGCAGCCCGAACATCGTCAAGTTGCTGACCGAGGGCTTGGAAAGCATCTTTGGAGCCACCTTTGCGGTCGAACCGGACCCGAATCGCGCTGCCGTTTTGATCCGCCGCCACATCGAAAAGAAACGTGCCGGCCTCAAACTGCCAGCCCTGGATCCAGAGCAAATCGCGATGCCAGACGCCGAACTGGCGCTGGCGTGACCCTCACTCTGCCATCACCCCCTACTCCTCTCCAGGGGAGAGGGGTGATGGAAAGGAGGCGACATGAAAATTGTGATCATCGGCGCTGGGCCGGCAGGTGTGAGCGCGGCTGAAACGTTGCGCGCGCATGACCCACACTGCGACATTGTGATGTTCAGCGCAGAGCCGTATCCTCCCTATTCGCCGCCCGCCATGATTGACCACTTCCTGACCGGCTCTCAAGCGCATCTATGGCGTGAAGCGGATTGGCCCAAGCAAACCGGCGTTGTCTATCATAGCGGCGTCGAGGTGACGGCTATCCAGCCACAAACTCACAGTATCACCTTGCAAGACGGCTCGAAAGTGGATTACGACCGGCTGGTGTTGGCAACAGGCGGCAGTTTGTATGCGCCGTTGCAGGGCGCTGATCTACCTGGAATATACAACTTCAAATCCTTGAGCGCCGCCGAAGCGCTGGTCGAAAAAGTCAAAAGCGGCCAAGCCTCCAGCGCCATCATCGTTGGGGCTGGTTTCATAGGCATGGAAATTGCCCTCTTGCTACGAGAATTGGGCGTGCAAGTCACCCAAATCGAAATGCTCGACCAGGTGATGTCCACGATGCTCGATTCCCAAACGGCGGCTGTTGCTCTGGGCATCCTGCGGGAACGCGGCATAGATGTACGCCTGAACACCAAGGCCAAGGCTTTTGTGGGAAACAAGCAAGCAGAAGGCGTGCAACTAGAATCTGGCGAAGTTTTACGCGCCGATCTGTTGATTGCCGCCACCGGCATTAAGCCCAACTTGAAATTACTGCAGGGCAGCGGGATTGCCCACAAATGGGGCATTACGGTGGACGTTCACTTGCAAACCAGCGCAGCGGATGTGTACGCCGCGGGCGACGCCGTCGAGACAGTAGACCGTCTGACAGGCGAAACCTACGTCCATGCTATTTTCCCCAACGCAGTTGAGCAAGGGCGAGTGGTGGGTCTAAACCTGGCTGGCATCGAGACCCTCTATGAGGGCGCCGAGCGTATGAACAGCCTGAAGCATCTGGGATTGCCCATTATGGCAGTTGGCTTGAAGAGTGGAGACGAGGTACTGCAAGATCGTCAGCGTACCATTTACTTGAAAGAAGGCTGTGTAGTGGGCTTCCAGTTGGTAGGCGACATCCGGGCTGCCGGCATTCTGCGTACAATCATGAACCGACGGGAGAATATCCGCCGTTACAAGGATCTCCTGCTCAGTCCCAACCTCGGACAAGGCATGATTACCTGGAAAGCCATGACAGCGTATTTGTAGCCTCTTAGAGTCTCCACCGTTACAACAAAAACAGCCTTCCGAAGTCCACCGGAAGGCTGTTTTCTTTGTCGCGCCTTGTGCCTGCGCTTGCACGCGGCTTTCTTTCCTGACCGGGACGACTGGCGATACACGCCAGCGATTCGACACTTTCTTGTGTGCCGAGCCGTAGCGGAACTCGCCAAACTCGCCGATTTGTCGTAATGCCACCCGAATCTTGCGTTATTCGAAGTGCCGCGCAATCTCCGAAGCATAACGCGCCCCCACCGTCTGGCGGTTGGCGCGCAGCCAGTCGGCCAGATGAGTCGTGCCGCGCGGCGGCTCGGCGGAGACCAGCAGCCCGGCCATCAGGCCGTCCACTTCTTCCGGGGTCAGCACCACGTCGCGGACGAACAGGCCGATGACCTGGGCGGCGGTCAGGGCCAGGCGCGGCGGCAGGTGGAGGATGGGGCGCGGGTGACCAATGCTCTCGCCCACCAGGCGCACCAGTTCGTCGAAGGTGAAAATATCCGGCCCAACCGCATCCCAGACAAAATTGTCCTCGCGGCCGCCAGCCTCCACGGCCAGGGCGACCAGGTCGTCCACATAGACCGGCTGGAGTTGGTACTGCCCATCGCCAATTTGCCCGAAGAAGGGGAAATGCCGCAGCAGCCAGGCGATGTTGTTGATGAGAACGTCCTCCTTGCCAAACAGCACGGTGGGGCGCAGGATGGCGTAACTCATGCCACTCTCGCGCACGGCCTGTTCGTTGGCCGCCTTGCCGGAGAAGTAGGGCAGGGGGGAATCGAGCGAGGGGTTGGTGATGCTGATGTGAACGATCCGCCGTACCCCGGCGGCGCGGGCCGCCTCGATCAGGACGCGGGTGTTGGTCACGGCGCGAGGCTGGGTGTTGCCGCCGCGGTCGAAGCGGATCCAGTAGGTGTTGTAGAGCGTTTCCACGCCGCGCAGGCTGCGGGTCAGGGAATCCGCCTCGAACTCCAGCGGGAAGGCCTTCACCTGTCCGTCGAAGGGGTCGGGACGGTTGGGGTGCCCGGTCAGGGTGATGACTTCGTGTCCCTGGGCCAGAAGGCGGCGGGCGATGTACTTGCCCGAATACGAGAAGGCGCCGGTCACTGCGATTTTCATTTTGTCTCCTTTTGGCAACATGAACCTACCCAATGGCGAATGCCTCGGTTCAGGACAAGGGGCTGAATTGCTTACTTCAGGATTTTGAGCACGGTCTGAACAGTGTTCAGGCCGAGGCTGTCGAGCCGGGCGATGGCGGCGGTGAGACTGTCGAGAGCGTCGAAGAAGGACTGCATGGCGCGCAACCGCTCGATGAGCAGCGCCCGCTCCGCTTCGTCCCCAGACCCGGCGCCGGCTTCCAGTTCGGCGAGCGCCTCCTTCACCGTCGAGACGGCGCGGTCGAACTCCGTGTTGCGGCGTTCCTTCAGGATGGAGCGGATGGCTTTGTAGAAGTCGGTCTCGGCCTCGTAGTAATCCTTGCGGTCAGCCAGGCGCGTCACCGGGCGGACGAGGCCCAGGCGGGAGAGCGTGCGGACGTTGGTGCTGACCGCGCCCTTGCTCAGGCCGGTGCGGGCTGCCAGTTCGTCCAGCGAGAGCGGCGTGGGGGAGAGATACAGCACAGCGAACAGCGCTCCCATGCCGCGCGGAAAGCCCCAGAACTGGCTCATGCCGCTCATCCCCTCGATGAAATCATTTTTGATGTGTTGCAAGTCTCGGCTCATAGTTTGTTTACTTCGTTTAGTTTGTACTAAACGAAATATAAGTTACTGGCGGCAATTTGTCAAGAGGATGCGCCGAGGAAAATTACCGAAACAAAACAGCCTTCCAGCATGGACCGGAAGGCTGTGCTCTTGTAGTTAGTTTCGAGCCTATGCCCGAGCGTGGGCTTCTTTCCTGGCCGGGGCAAATTCCCGGTAGGCGCCGAGACCGATTCCGGCGAGAATCAGGCCCGCACCGAGCAGGGCGAGGGTGGTGTGCCAGGCGTCGGCCCAGTTGACCCCGCCGATAGTGTGCGTGGGGGCCATCAGGTAGGGAATGGTCAGCGTGAGCAGGCCAACCAGGATGAGCGAGATGGCCGCGGCGTGTTTGCCGGTCTCTTTTTCGCTGTTCGGCTTCTCGTAGTTCACGCCCTGCCAGATAGGCGGGAGACGGAACAGGAGGAAGAAGAGCAGGGTCAGGACGTTGGTGTACAGCACAGCGTCCACTGGCATCGAGGCGCCGCGCAGGGCGCGCGAGGTGAAGACGTGGACCAGGTTGAGGCCGGTGCCCAGGAGCAGGGCGATGAGGGCGTAGCGATAGGCGTTCTTGCGACCGCGCACCAGCAGGACAACGGCGCGCACGCCCATGATCCCGGCGGCGATTCCAACCAGGACGAAGAGAATCCAAAGCCACTGGAAGGGGGCGATGCCGGCGAATTTTCCCTCCCAACCGGTTGGGTCGAGGGCTACGCAGGTGGTCCCTGCGCCGCCCAGCAGGGTGAAAGCAGCCGTCAGGCTCATCAGGACGATGCCAAGGATGCGAAGGGTTTTAGCCCACCAGGTGTTGCGCATAATCTTTTCCTTTCGAGGGTTTGTAAAGTCGGAATATGGAACCTCAAATTGACGTACCACCGACCTTAGGTCGGCTTTACCAGGCAAAGCCTGGTGGTACACTGTTTGTACACCACCGACCTTGGGCCGGTTTGACCAGGCAAAGCCTGGTGATATGTTGTTCGCGTTGGTGCTGAGGAGCGGGTTCCAGATGCTTTTTATGCCAGCGCAAAGCCGGCCACAAACGCGGCTGTCATCAACAATAGAAGAGCCGGCAGGATGCGCAGGATGGTTCTGCGCGGCAGGATGGGCTTGCCCGCTTTCAGGAAAGAGAGCAGCAGGCCGCCCAGTCCGATGAGCGCGCCGCCCAACCCAACCAGGGCAAAGCCCGGACGGGTCACTCCCTGCGCCGCCAGGATGCTCGGCAGGAGGAAGATGATCATCCCTGCCACACCGTGGATGACAGCCAGAACGATGGTCGGCAGTTTGCCTTTCAGCGGCAGGGAGCGAGTCAATGCCACGGCGAGAAAACCGCCAATGGCAAAGACCAGGTACGAGGTCCGAAAAGAGGCGAGATGTTCCCAGACAAGACCGAGAGAAATCGCCAGCGGGATAACGGTCGAGACGATGACGACGATGGGGGAATCCAACACCTCGAAGCCGAGGATGATGAGCAGCAATCCCGCCACGAGCAGGACGCCGAATCCGATGGTGTAGGCCGTGATCGGCACGGCCCCCAGGCCATTGATGC
>DAOUCM010000362.1:0-4180 GCA_034431895.1 Anaerolineales bacterium | reverse complement strand
GCAAAGTTGCACGGTTCCGCAAATACGACCTCACCAGATTGCGCCGCGAGAAATGACCGAGCGTAAAGAATTCGATGAACTGCGGCCCGCCAAACAGGGCGCGCGCGATGGCGTCCACCTGCCAGCCCTTGGAATGCAAATCGAACACTCGTCCTCCCATTTCCTCCAGATAAGTGATTTTGTGCTGCAACTCGTCTTTTGGGTTTTCACGCACGTGCGCGCTGCCAGGGAAAAGACAAGTCAACTCCAAGCCAGCGATCTTCTTCAAGGAAGCGATGATGCTCCAGATGTCGGCCTCGGCCAACAGAGCGCGATCCCTGCCGCCTACGAACAGGTCACCGCTAAAAAGCCAGCCACGCTCAGGCTGGTAAAGACTCAAATGGTCAGGAGCATGTCCAGGCGTAGCAATGACGCGGAAGGTCCAGCGCCCAACCTCGATGAGGTCGCCATCCGTCAGCGGGTGACCGATGGAGGCCAGCGGCCATCCCCATGTTATGCGCCGGTAGGGATGTAGCGGCTGCCGCTGACGGGGCGAATGCAGCACCGGCAAGGCCAGCGGATGAGCGTAGATTTCCAGGGCGGGCCAGGTGCGCTGCAGGAGTCCATTGCCCCCAATGTGATCTTCGTGGCTGTGCGTGTTGAAGAGTTTGGCCGGCGGCTGGGCGCGCAGAAAAGCAAGCAATTCTGGCGCGCTGTGCGCACAGCCGCTGTCGATCAACAGGCCGTCCACCAGGTAAGCGGTCGTCCAATAACGACCGCGCCCGACCAGGGTGCGCGCCAGGTCAAGACGGGTAACGGAGCCAAAATAGACAGAATGTCGAAGCGCCACAATGAATTGCTTCAGGGTTTGAAAATCAAATCCAAATACTGTTTCAACATATCGCTGACCAGCCCACGCAAGGGAACCGAGGCCGCCATACCGTAAACAGGCGCCATGCTGCCTTTTTCTTCAGGGTGCGCCTTGACATGCGCTACCGCCTCACGCAAATCAGCCAGGAAGCGTTCGGCTACGCCCGGCTGAGTATGGCGCAGGGTGACACACAAATGCACACAAGAAGGTTTGTGCAAACCGTTCAGGCTCCACTTCTTATGAGACATGGCTTCTAGCACTTTATAGATGTCGAGTGTATCCGAAGCAAAGGCAATGACAAAGAGCGGGTCTCCCAGCAAGCGCAGATCGGGGATTTCACGGATGCCTTGCTTGATGAAAGCCGCGGTTTCAAGGATTTTGCGCGTGGCCGAGAGATACCCCTGCGCACCAATGGAAATCATAGCCGCCCAACAGGCTGCGCTCAAGGCGCCCGGCCGGCTGCCGGCAAAGGTGGGAGAAAAATATAAGCCGCCCGGCCATTCGGTGGCCGTGTAATACTGATAATGCAGTAAATCGCGATTGCGATACAGCACCACCGATGTACCCTTGGCTGCATAACCGTATTTGTGCGTATCAGCCGACATGGAAGTGACACCCGGCAGGCGAAAATCGAAAGGCGGAACGGGATAGCCAAGTTTTTCCGCCCAGGGTAAGACGAATCCGCCCAGGCAGGCGTCGGTGTGGAAGCCAACGCCATGTTTGCGCGCCAGTTCTGACATCTCTTCGATGGGGTCAATGGCGCCGTGCGGGAAAGAAGGCGCGGAACCAACAATGACCACTGTATTCGGCGAAAGAGCCTTTTTTACGGCCTGCACGTCGGCGCGAAAATGAGCATCCAGAGGAACATGTACCGCCTTGATGCCAAAGTATTGGCTGGCCTTGTCGAAAGCGGCGTGCGCGCTCAACGGCAAAATCATTTCAGGATGGGTGATGCCTTTCTCGGCGCGTGCCCAGTCGCGGTAGGTCCTCATCGCCAGCAGAATGCTCTCTGTGCCGCCCGAAGAGACTGTGCCGCATACGCCTTGGCCGGCTCCGCCCAGTATATCGGCGGTCATGGCAACGATTTCGGCCTCGAACTTGGTGGCGCTCGGCCACACGTCGGCGTGCAGCGGGTTGCTCTGCGAATTGAGCGCATACACCCGATTGAGGAAATCAATATGTTCCTGGTCGCCGTGATAGACCGCGCCCGAAACAAAGCCCTCCTTCCATTGCGCTTCCTCTTGCTGGCGCATGATTTCCATGTCACGCAGGATGTCGGCACGCTCACGCCCTCTCTCAGGGATAGATGTAAAGACGGGCAATCGTCCCTGATATGGCTTGACAGACGCTTCCAACCCAGACATCATGCCTGCGTACTCGCTCTCGAGCCTTTGGCTCACCCCCGGCAGCGACTTCACGCCCCTCTCCAACGAAGAGAGCAGGCGCGGGCTTAGTTTGCCCAGGGCGGCAAATAATGTATCTTTCCAACTCATGATGAGACTCTCCTGGCGCTTCAGGCGCGGTTCAAACGCGCATAGGCTTTGCGGTTGTTATCATAAAGGGCTACGAACTCGCGGAAAAGTTCGTCGTACACGCGGCGATGAGACGGATTGGGCATGTAAGTAGCCGCTACCGGCACATGTCTACCAATTTCGTCATAGCGCAGGTAGCCCAGAGCAGCCGAAGCCAACAGAGCCGCACCGCGCGCGTTGACCTCGATGGGAGCCTGCATTTGGCGGATGGGACGATTCAACACGTCGGCATGAATCTGGCACCACACGTTCGATTTTGCGCCGCCGCCCACCATGTGGATGGCCTCGACCGGTTTGCCGATGAATTGCTCCACGTATTTCAACAGCCAGCGTGAATTGAAGGCGACTCCCTCGAACACCGCCCGAATCAGATGTTCGCGCGTAGTTTCCAGAGACTGGTTGAAAAAGCCGCCGCGCACGAAATGATCGTCTACCGGCGCGCGTTCCCCATACAACCAGGGCGTAAAGATGACCTGTCCACTGCCGGCCGGCGTCCGCGCTGCAATCTGGTCGAACAAGGTGTACACATCCTCAGGCGTCTGGCCAGCAAACAATTCGTCCTGGTGAAAGAACAGGTTATCGCGCAAGAATTTGAGGCACACACCGGCACATTCCTGCTCGTCTGTCAAAAGATAACGGCCAGGGATGGCCGAGGGTAAAGCCGCCAGATTGTGAAACAAATCGGTTTTCTTGAACGGCACATGACAAACCAGCCAGGAAGACGTCCCGATATATAGATGCGGTTCATAATCCCGAACTGCCCCCGACCCAATGGCCGCGGAATGAACATCTGGCGAGCCCATCACCACCTGCACATCTTCACGCAGCCCCCAAGCGCGCGCAATTTCAGGGCGCAGGTTGCCAAGGATGTGGTTGGCAGGCTCGAGGTCGGGTAATTTAGCGCGTTCGATGGTAGAAAGCGCAATCAGGTCATCGTCGTAGCGCACCCGCTCGATGGCGCGATTATCCGTCAGCCAGTGTAAGGTGATCGAATCGAACGAAGCGGCAAAACGGCCGGTGAGGCGCATCCCAATATAATCTATAGGTTCCAAGAACTTATATGTTTGCCGGTACATCTCGGGGCAGTTGTGCCTGAGATACAAGATGTGGGCGATGGGGTCCTTGCCCGAATTGGCCGGCACGCCGCCTGTCAACCGAATCCAACGCGCTAATTTGCCAAGCGCGTAGCCTTGCACTTTGAACCAACCATCTACTATTTGGGCCACATACGGCGCACCGCGCGAATCCATCCAAATGATGGCATTGCCAAGCGCCTGGCCAGTCTGGTCTACCGCTACCGTCCCCGACCATTGGCCGGTGATGGCAATTGCGACAATGGAGTCGGGAGGCGCCAGATTCCCAGCCAACAACCGCTGCACCGCCTTTTCGATGGCTCCCCACCATTCATCGGGCGACTGCTCGGCTCCGCCGCCAGGCGACAAGAACAAGTGTGTTTCCTCGAATTCACTGCCCAGCAATTCCCCCTTTGCAGTACACAACGCCACCTTGGGCCCAGAGGTGCCAAGGTCAATGGCTAGTATGATCGGTTCGGCTAATGCCATTCCACACCTCGCTCGCAAGATTTGACAACAACCCCATTATGACACAATTAAGCCTTGCAAAGCAAGTAAGCAGCCCCTCATCCCAGGCATTTTCAAAATCTAATGCCGCGTTAGGTTAGATTTTGCGCTCCTGGGGACTCTTTGTTCGTTCTCCGTAGGATAGGCTTTCCAGCCTGTCTTTCCAGCTTGTCGGTCAGGTGGACGGTCTGGAAAGACCGTCCTACGTAAACGGTTCA
>DAOUCM010000361.1:0-4325 GCA_034431895.1 Anaerolineales bacterium | reverse complement strand
GGGAAAGGATGCTTCACGCTGCGCACAATGGCTTCGACGGCAGCACGGAGATTGTGTCCGTGAGGGAAGCAGGCTTGCGCGATTTTTCTCCGCAAAGCGCGCCGCAGCGCAGGCTGATCGAAACGCAAGCGGGTGAGCAGTTGACCGCTTTCATCGCAGGTGAAGTCGAAGTCGTGCAGGGCCAGGCGGTTCTCGTCGGGAGCGCGTCCATAACGCCGTTTGAATAGGGGGGATGCCCTGTTCCTGGAGCAGCGCATCAGTTCGATCGTTGGCATAAGCGTAGTACAAGGTGCGCAGGTCGAAATACCCCTCGCTCAACTGACGATACCCAATGGCATAGCGTACTTGAACATCGAAGCAAGCGTTGTCGTACAGTTCTTCGTCCGTCCAGCCGTTGGCGGCCTTGAGAAATTCCAGCGCCACCAGCACGTTGACCGGCACATTCGGACGCGAGGGCATGTCTGCATACAACACTTCGAATGGCGTTTCATCCAGGCGGCAAAAGAATTGCTGGTAGAAGGTTTCCGCCCAAGAGTTGCGCAAGCGTTTGCGCAGCGGCTCAGGCAATTCGTCCACATGGCTGGTGAGGGGGATTTGCAGGTGACGGCTGTTCTTGCTAAACATGACGGCTCTCCTGAAGTTTGGGTTGCCCAGATTATATTAAGGTTTGCCCATTTTGAGGAGGGTATTCGGATAAAATTTGTCTGCTCGTTTTTGCAGTGGAGTCAAAAATCGTATCTTCTCAATAAACCGGGGCAGCCCAAAAACGCATACCGCAATATATGCCTTTTGCGGCGAAAAACAAGGCGTTTTTCCTGCATCTGGCAGGCATTTTAGATGTTCGGAAAGCAGTTACCCCAAAATATTGAGAAGATACTATAATAGGGTAGATTAGCGTACGAATCGAGAAATTACCGAGAATAATGGAAAATCTATGGCAAGGACAAGGTGAGCGTGATGGCAAATTTTACGTTCGAAATTCCTGGTGATATCCTTGAGGCAGTAAGGCTGCCGCCGGCTGATGTGGAAAAAGAGTTTCGCAAGGAACTGGCTTTAGCGCTCTACCAGCGGGGGGTTCTTTCCCTGGGTAAAGCGAGGCTTCTGGCTCAGATGACTCGCTGGGAATTCGAAGAATTCTTGGGGCAGCGCAGAATTTCGAGACATTATTCGGCCACGGAACTGGAAGAAGACATTCACTATGCCTTTGGTTCTCAGTGACTCTTCAACTTTGATTCATCTGGCGGCAATTGGTCGGCTTTCTCTGTTGAAAGAGTTCTATCAAACGATTACAATCCCCTCTGCCGTCTGGCAAGAAGTGGTTGAAGATGGAAAAAACAGGGCTGGAGCGCGGGAAATTGAGGCCGCGCGACAGGCGGCATGGATTGAAGTTCTATCACCAACCAATCAGCCGCTGTTGCAATTATTGGAGCGTGACCTGGATAAAGGCGAGGCGGCAGTCATTGCGCTTGCGGTTGAGCGTCAGGCGAACTTGATCCTGTTGGATGAAACGGATGCGCGGCAAATTGCTGGACGGTATGGCTTATCGAAGACAGGGGTAGTTGGGGTGTTGATGCGGGCCAAGCGAGAAGGAAAAATTGCATCGTTGCGGTCCGAGTTGGATAGGTTGCGAAGTAAGGGCGGCTTTTGGATTGCTGAAGAGCTTTACCAACGTTCATTACGTGCAGTGGGTGAGGATGCAGATTAACAAACGAGACTGGCAAGCATAACCAATGAAATTGATCATTGACAGGGAATAAGGCGCCTATTGAATTTCGCCCTCGAAGGGATTGGGACCATTCTGGAAGAAGGGAAGTCAAAGCGAACACTTGATTTTGAAGCAAAGATATCTTTGAAAGAAGGACTGGAAGAGATGATCTTGTGGACAAAGGAAAATTTGGATTTTATTGAAGCTTGCATCCATAGCGCGGGATTTATTCTGCAACCCAATGCGGCATGAATGCCGTGCTGCAAAATCTTTACGAAAAATGTAGGACAAGTCTTTAGACTTGTCCTACAAACATGATGAGAAAATGAAAGCACTGTCTGGATAAGTCTGTCTATGTGCGGCATTACTGGCCTCTGGAATCGAAATCGCGAACCCCTCTCTCCAATCCAATTGGAGCATTTCACCGACCGCCTCTCCCATCGTGGTCCGGATGGAAACGGCTTCTACATCGACTCCGATGCCAATCTGGGATTCGGTCATCGCCGCCTGGCGATCATTGATATTTCGGAGGCCGGGCGCCAGCCGATGTCGTATGCGGATGGGCGATACTGGATCACGTTCAACGGCGAAATCTATAACTTCCTCGAATTGCGCGACGAGTTGCGCGGCTATGGCTATACGTTTGCGACCGAATCCGACACCGAGGTCATCCTGGCGGCCTACGACAAGTGGGGTGTGGACTGCCAGTCCCGCTTCGACGGCATGTAGGCCTTTGCCATCTGGGCTTTTCAAAAATGACTCCTCTGCAAGAAGGCCGAACATTACCAACCCAAAAGTGAGCCGGCAAGCCGCCGAGGGGGTGGGAAGGGGCGGCGGAAAAGCGAAAAAATAACCTCGGCTGCTTGTGCCAGGGCGTTTTCCGCTTGACTGCTGGTTTGTTCTTTCTGATTTTGCTGATTTTCCCCCTTTTTCTGCGCTATCAGGTAACGGTGGATTTGCCGCACGTTGCTCACGGCGGCGGAACCCATCACCATACAGGCAGCCCGGAATACCCCTCGCACCGGCAGCTTGCCTGCCGGGAAAGGATGCTTCACGCTGCGCACGATGGCTTCGATGGCGGCACGCAGATTGTGTCCGTGAGGAAAGTAGGCTTGGGCAATTTTTCTCCGCAAAGCACGCCGCAGCGCAGGGGTGTCGAAACGCAAGCGGGTGAAGGGTTGTTTTTTGTAAGGGACGACCGGACATTTCTCACGCAGCGTACAGGCCTGACAGGTCTCTTGGGGGAAGCAGGCTAGAAAGGAAGACGACTGATCTGAAGGGGTGACTGGAACAGTTTGCCCGTTGGGGCAGGTGAGCTGTTGGGGTTGACCGTTTTCATCGCAGGTGAAGTCGAAGTCGTGTAGGGCCAGGCGGTTCTCGTCAGGAGCGCGTCCACGCAACGCCGTTTGAATATGGGTAATGCCCTGTTCCTCAAGCAACGCATCGGTTTGTTCGTTGGCATAAGCGCCGTCAGTGATGAGCGTATCCAGGTCGGTGCGTTCTTGCAAGCGCGGAACGGCTTGCAGTAGAAACTGCGTGTCGTCGGTGTTGGCCGGAGCGACTTGCGTATGCGTGATGAGTTGAAAGGGGTTGTCGGGGTCGCACGTCTGGCTCAGGTTGGCCGAGAAGCCCTGCACGCTTCGACCGTGCTTTTCGCGGTAGGCAGCCTCCAGGTCATCGGGCGATTGCAGACTGGACGCGCTCAATTCGTTTCCCTTTTTGACCTCCAACCGCTCGGCGGCTACCCGAAAGTGTTCCATGAACACCCGCGCCAATACCGCGTAGGTCGGGTGGGTGTGATACTCTGCTTCCAGTTCGCTCAACAGGCGGCGCATGTCCTCCCCGATGCGCTGGAGATGTTCGTCTATCTCCTCTGCCTTCAAGCGATAGACATACTGCCCAGCATGCCCCTTCAGATAAGGCTCGAACAGCCCGGCATAGCGGCTTTGGTCGGCTTCACTCAACATGCGATGCACGCGCTGTAACACCGTCACCAGCAATTGTACCCGTCCCATCCGCCGAATGTTGGAGGCCAGCAAGGTGCTATCCATGCGCTGTTTGCCCGTCTTGAGCGAAAAGGCATGAATTTGGGCGTCGGTCACCTGCTCGAAGGCCTGATCCAGCAGATTGATGCCGCTTTCCTGCATAGAGCGGCTGAGACGTTCGCGGAAGTAGTACAAGGTGCGCAGGTCGAAATACCCCTCGCTCAACTGACGATACCCAATGGCATAGCGTACTTGAACATCGAAGCAGGCGTTATCGTACAATTCTTCATCTGTCCAACCGTTGGCTGCTTTGAGAAACTCCAGCGATGCCAGCACGTTGACCGGTACATTCGGACGCGAAGGCAGGTCTGCATACAACACCTCGAAGGGCGTTTCATCCAGACGGCAGAAGAATTGCTGGTAGAAGGTTTCCGCCCAAGAGTTGCGCAAGCGTTTGCGCAGCGGCTCAGGCAATTCGTCCACATGGCTGGTAAGGGGGATTTGCAGGTGACGGTTGTTTTTGCGAAACATGACGGCTCTCCTGGAGTTTGGGTTGCCCACATTATATTAAGGTTTGCCCATTTTGAGGAGGGTATTCGGATAAAATTCGTCCACTCGTTTTTGCAGTGGAGTCA
>DAOUCM010000360.1:0-2547 GCA_034431895.1 Anaerolineales bacterium | reverse complement strand
CCGCGCCTGGCGCAGGAGGGACACCTTGGCCTGCGTCAGATGCGCGAACGCGTCGAGGCCCTCGGCGGCACGCTCACAGTCCGCTCCGCTCCTGGCCAGGGGACAGAGGTGGAGGTGAGGCTGTAGGACAAGTCTTATGGAGTTTAACAAAATAATTCGGTCACCTTCCTTGCGGCTCCGGCTGAAAGCCGGCTCCAGGCGCAGACAGCGTATCACCAGGCTCGTATTCCCAGGCTCGGTATCACCAGGCTCTGCCTGGCCGCACCGGCCAAAGGTCGGTGGCACGACAAAAGTCGGTGGTACGAAGAATGCACACAGCGTATCCCTAGGCTCGGTATCACCAGGCTTTGCCTGGCCGCACCGGCCAAAGGTCGGTGGCACGACAAAGGCCGGTGGTACGCAGGATGCACACAGCGTATTCCCAGGATCGGTATCGCCAGGCTCTGCCTGGCCACACCGACCAAAGGTCGGTAGCACGACAAAAGTCGGTGATACGACGGCTGACAGTCGCACTTTGTCAGATTAAGGCAATAATTCGTTAAACTTCATCAGACTTGTCCACGCGAATTGCTTTCAGGAGAACAAACGATGCGTGACATCTCTAACTGTTTGAATGCCATCCTTGTCCTTTTGACCCTGCCGATCTACGTGCTGTCGCTCATTGCCGCGCTGGCAGGAACCGTGATCGGTCAATTTGCCCCCACCTAGCTGCCCGACTGGCTGCAGTTCATCACCAGCAGGACGTTTTCGTTCGTTGCGGTTGGGCTGGTTGTCTGGTTCTGGATTGTCATTTTCATTGCCAATATCCGAACAGGACCTACTATGGATGTCATCGGTATAGGCATTGCATTTCCTATGTTTGAAGATGGCATATCTGGCTATCTTCTGCTGGCAGGCGTACTGGTGGCATTTTCTGTGTTCAAAATGCTGATGTAGCCGTTGCAGGAAATACATGTCTCCCATCCGTCTTCTTATCGCCGATGACCATCGTCTCTTCCGCCAGGGGGTGCGGCATGTGTGCGAATCCGCCGGCGACATCCAGGTTGTGGCCGAGACCGAAAACGGCGCCGAGGCCGTGCGCCTGGCGCAAGAACACCAGCCCGATGTCGTCCTGATGGATATTCAGATGCCGCTTCTGAACGGGGTAGAGGCCACCCGTCAAATCACAAAGACCTGTCCGCAGACGCGCGTCATCGTCCTGACCATGTTCCGCGACGACCGCTACGTCTTCGAGGCGGTCAAGGCTGGGGCGCAGGGCTACCTGCTCAAGGATACGGACGAGCACGACCTGATCGCTGCCATCCGCGCCGTAGCGCGCGGCGAAGCGCTCCTCGACCCGGGACTGGCCACCCGTCTATTGGACGAATTCCGCCGCCTGAGCCGCGCCGCCGAGCGCGCCGAGGGCCTCGAAGATCTGACGGAGGGCGAGATGCAAGTGCTGCGATTGGTAGCGCAGGGCGCCGATAACAAGACCGTGGCTGCCAGACTGAACCTCTCCGGGCGGACGGTGGCCAACCGTCTGAGCGAAATCTACCGCAAACTGCATGTCAATAGCCGCACCCAGGCCGCCCTGCTGGCCCTGCGCAAGGGCTGGGCCTCGCTGGAGGAGGGGAAGAATACGCCAAATGGTTGGTCTGCCTAGGGGATAGATTTGCGCCGTGGAACAGGTCTCCGACCTGTCTGGCAAGTCAGAGACTTGCGCCACGCGCGCAGGTGGCACAGGTCTCCGACCTGTCTCGCGCAAGTCAGAGACCTGCGCCACGCGCGCAGGTGGAACAGGTCTCCGACCTGTCTCGCAAGTCGGGGACTTGCGCCACGAGGTTCGTTCATGCGTGGTTGGACATTCGAGGAGGATCTGTGGCCTGTGGAAGGCACGAGGCGAGGAGGAGGCTGAGGGTGAGGAGCAGGCTGAGGGTCCGTGTGAGGCGGGGCATGGTTCATAACTCCTTCGGTTACTGGTTCTTCGAATAAATTGTAGGGCAGGCGTCTTGATGTGTCAATTGCGCATGAAAGGTGATCTGCTAACATCCTCGACTTTTCTTACACCGTCCCGAAGGTTTGAGCGTCTCAAGAAGGCTTTTCCGGAAAACCTTCGGGATATTCCCCCCGTTTTTTGAGATGATACGGTACTTTTTTCTTTTCACAGACGGTAATTTTCTCTCTTGCGCAGCAAGGCAGAATGGCGCATTCTTTGTTCAGAAGAGGATGGAGGCCGCCATGTATCGTAAACTTGGATGGATGATTGTCTTTCTGCTCTCTGCCTGCAACCTGGGGGTAGGAATGCCAGCCGGCCGAGAAGCGCGCGTCTGGATTGACGCGCCGTTGAGCGGGGCCGAAGCGCCTCCCGGAAGCGGTGTTCAGGTGGTGGCCTATGCCTCCGTGCCGGGCAGCGCGTCCCAGATGTCGTTGTGGGGCGACGGCGCAGCGGTAGGGGCGATGAGCGTCACGATGGTCAAGGATGGACTGGCGCGCGGCGAGGGGACGTGGTCTCCGCCCGGCCCCGGCCGCTATTCGCTCACGGTGCAGGTTGTCGCCCCCGACGGCGGC
>DAOUCM010000359.1:0-3449 GCA_034431895.1 Anaerolineales bacterium | reverse complement strand
TTGAAGCGCCGTTGTTATGGCCTGTTCAATCTCAAACACTTCTTTCAACGCCTCTTCCTGGACTTGAATGGCTACCGATTGTTTTGCATCAGACCACCATATCTGGCTTAACCACGGCGATTCCCAATGAACCACCAGGCTCTGCCTGGTCGAACCGACCAAAGGTCGGTGGCACGCAGGATGCACACAGCGTATTCCCAGGCCCTGTATCACCAGGCTCTGCCTGGTCGCAGCGACCAAAGGTCGGTGGTACGAGAGGACGGCAATAATTTGTTAAACTTCATTATCCCGCAACCTAATGCGGCATGAATGCCATGCTACAAAATCCTTACGATTGTGATAGATTCTCAAGAGCAATACTATAGCAATGTTTCTGTAAACAAGGTAAGTTAACCTGAATCCGAGCCTTTGAACCGCCCCGAAGGCTCGATTTTGCCCATACAACTGCTCTAAAAAGCCTTGGGGGCGGTTATCCAACTGGCGTTTAGTTAACCAAACTAAAACGAAATCTTAATGGGGATTTGACGCGCTCTTAAAGATGGCCTGTTACAGTTAGGGGGAATGGAGGCACTCATGGGTCTTGCAGACTTGCACATGCACACAATTTACAGTTTCGATGGCACGGCTACCGTGCCTGCCACCTTACGTCGCGCTCACGAGAAGGGCTTGAGCGTGATTGCCATTACCGACCACGATGAAATTGCCGGCGCGTTGAATGCGGTCAGCCTGGCGCATCTTTACGGGATAGAAGTCATCCCTGGCATTGAGATTACTACAGCAGATGGTCACCTGTTAGGTCTATTTGTGACGGAAATCATCCCAGCCGGCCTTTCACTGGTAGATACAGTTTTGAAAGTGCGCGAATTGGGCGGCATTTGCATTGCGCCGCATCCGGGCGCGGGGGGAATGGGGATGAAAAGCCTGAGCGTTTCGACTATCGCCAAGGCATTACATCACCCTGAAGTAGCCGATACGTTGATTGGCATCGAGGCCTATAACGCCACCGCATTGGACAAAGTCGGCATTGCCACATCGCGCTTGTTGACCGCTCACCTCAACCTGGCCTCTGTGGGTAACAGCGACGCGCATGTGCCGGCTGCAATTGGTCTTGGAGCGACAGAATTCGAAGGGACAAGCGCAACCGACCTCTTGTCTGCCTTGAGAAACAGACAGACCAGCGTCTATCGGCAGAAAGAATGGAATACTGCCCGTATTTTAGGGAGTTGGGCAATCAACTATGTGAGGAGCCTGTTCACTCGTGCTGCAATGGTCACAGAATAGACAAAGGGGAAATTTGCGTATACACTTGATTCATGGAAAAAAATATCCTTGTGACCAATGATGACGGTGTACTCGCGCCTGGCTTACTCACCTTGGCTCAGGAAATGCGAAAACTGGGCAAAGTGAGCATCCTTGCCCCTGACCGGAATTGGTCGGGCGGCGGACACGTAAAGACGCTCGATCGCGCCCTGCGCGTGAAGGAATACCGACTTGCAGATGGTTCGACGGCGTTTGCCAGCGACGGCGCCCCCTCCGATTGTGTGGCATTGGGCATCCTCGGCTACTTCAAAGAAAAGATTGATTTGGTCGTTTCGGGTATCAACGTTGGCGCAAACCTCGGCCATGATGTGACTTATTCTGGCACGGTCACGGCAGCGATGGAAGCGGTCATTATGGGCGTACCGGCAGTAGCCATTTCATTGGAGGTGCCAGAGAATCATCTTGGCGAGATAGATTTCCAACCTGCTGCCCAAGCCACCCGCAAAGTGGTAGAACGCATCCTCGAAAGCGGCCTTGCACCTGAGATTTTGCTCAACGTCAACGTGCCGTATCTGCCTGTCGAGCAGATCAAGGGATTTTTGATGACCCGCCAGGGACTACGTGTCTATCATAGCCGCCTCGATGAGGGCGTAGATCCACGCGGCAAGCCCTACTATTGGATTGGCGGTGATGCGCCAACCGGCGTCCCAGAGCGCGGCACCGACGTGGGAGCGCTGGCGGAGGGGTTTGTTTCGGTCACGCCGCTGCAACTGGACTTGACCGCCTACCGTACCTTGTCTGATTTGAATCATTGGAATTTGAGGGACCTGACTTCGTAATCATACTTCTCCCCCTTGTTTCGTCTCCCGCCCATACCCATTCGGGCGGTAGACGTCACTTTATAGAGTCAGCGAAACAAAATTCAAGAAGCAAGCAAAACCGCTTCTGCTGATTCTAAACTCTCGTACATGGGGATGATGGAGGGAATATTGGCACCTTCCAGCATGTTTTTTACATTGCCGGTTGCGCCCAAAAGAACCAGCCGCCCGTGCCGGCGAGCCAGGGATTGAGCAATCGAAGTCAGAAAGCGAATGCTGCGAGACGTTAGTTCATCTACTTCGGATAAATCTACAAGCACACGTGCGCCGTCCTCTGCACAACAGTTCGTAAACTCAGTTTCAAATTGGCCTGTTCCAGAAAGGTCCAATTTGCCGGTTAATTTTATGAGGCGAATGCCGTTATCCAGTTCAGTGTAATACAGTTCCATCAGAATCACCTGTGTTGCAAAAGTGTGCCATCAAATGGTTGAGAGGCAGTGTGAGGGTGGGTAATGATCAATGTGCCAGTATATTTGCTTTAACAAATTTTTCTGTTAACAACAGGTTATGGTTTAGGCGCTATGAGAGCCAGGATTCTGGTCTATTGCATAAGATACAGCCGATGTTTACAAGATGTTAACCTGTTTTTGGTTTTTCATTAAAACTCAACTGATATGATTTTCCCGTTCAAAAAAACGAAAGGAGAAAAAGAAATGACCCGATTTGCTCGTCCAATATTGTTCGTTTTGATTGCTTTTAGCCTCGTGTTTGCAGCCTGTGCTCCTGCCCAAACTGAGGCTCCGGCCACCCCTGAGCCGGTCGAAACTGAGGCGGTAGCACCCACCGCTGCCGCTGCTCCAACGGAAGCCCCTCTGCCTATCACTTTGCCAGAGATAGTTCAGCCGGCGGATGTCACCGGCGACATCATCACCGCTGGTTCGTCCACCGTCTTCCCCGTCACCGAGCGCATGGCAGAACTGTTCCAGAACGAAGGCTACACCGGCAACGTCACCGTTGACAGCATCGGCACCGGCGCGGGCTTCGAGCGCTTCTGCAAGACCGGCGAAACCGACATCTCCAACGCTTCCCGCCCCATCAAGGGCAGCGAAGTGGAAGCCTGCCAAGCCATTGGTCGCGAACCGCTGGAATTCCGCATTGGCACCGACGCCCTTGCGGTGGTCGTCTCCGCCCAGAACGACTTCTTGACCGAAATCACCAAGGAAGACCTCGCCAAAGTCTTCTCCGGTCAGGTCAAGACCTGGAACGAACTCAACCCGGCTTACCCCGCCGAAGCCATCAAGGTCTACTCCCCCGGCGCCGATAGCGGCACCTTCGACTACTTCGTCGAAGAAGTGATGGCGCCCGCCTTCA
>DAOUCM010000358.1:0-8420 GCA_034431895.1 Anaerolineales bacterium | reverse complement strand
AAATACGGTTACCGCGACCTGCGTCCGGCCCTGGAGCGCGCCTCTGCCCGCGAGACTGCTTTGCGTGTAGCCATAGGAGCGATTTGCAAGCGCTTCCTGTCTGAATTCGACATCTTCGTCGGGGGATACGTGAAATCCATCGGCGAGATCGAGGCCGATTTTGGCGGCAGCAGTTACCGGGTCCGTTTCGAGGCGGCAGAGGCCAGCGAGGTGCGCTGTCCAGATGCGGTGGCAGCCGAGAGGATGCGGGCGCGCATCGAGCAGGTCATCCGCGAAAAAGACACCCTGGGCGGCGTGCTGGAAATCGTCGCTTTAGGCGTGCCGCCCGGATTGGGTTCTTACGTTCAATGGGACCGCCGTCTGGATGCCCGCCTGGCGCAGGCCGCCATGAGCGTGCAGGCTATCAAGGGCGTCGAAATTGGTGAGGCCTTCGAAAATGCCAGGCTGCCCGGCACCGCCGCCCACGATGCGATTGTCCTTGCCAACGCGCAGCGCCTGACGCGC
Source organism: Anaerolineales bacterium (assembly GCA_034431895.1). GTDB lineage: Bacteria > Chloroflexota > Anaerolineae > Anaerolineales > Villigracilaceae > JAABUE01. The sequence continues at coordinate 7,916 of DAOUCM010000358.1, read as the reverse complement.
CCCACCAACCGCGCCGGCGGCATCGAGGGCGGCATCTCCAACGGCCAGCCGATTGTCTTGCGTGTAGCCATGAAACCCATCGCCACGACCTTGACACCGCAAGCAACCGTTGACCTGGCCAGCGGACGGGAAAGCCCCACCCGCTACGAACGTTCCGACTTTTGCCCCGTGCCGCGCGCCGTCCCGATTCTCGAAGCGATGATTGCCTTTGTCCTGGCCGACGCGCTGCTCGAAAAACTAGGCGGCGACTCGCTCGACGAACTGAAACCCCGCTTGCAGGCGCTGCGCCAGGCCCGCCTCCCAGACCTTCCTATGGACGATGCGCCGCGCATCTGGTGGGGGTGAACATGCATATTTTTCTCTACGGCCCTTCGGGCGCCGGCAAAAGCACGGCCGCCAAGATACTCGCCGAAGCGCTCGCCTTGCCTTTGGTGGACGTGGACGCCGTCATCGAGCAAATGGCCGGGGACTCGATTGCGGCGCTCATCCGTACGCGCGGCGAGCCGTTCTTTCGGGACCTGGAAACGGCTGCCGTTGAATCGGCTGTTTCTGGTCCCGAGGCGGTCGTCGCCCTGGGCGGCGGCGCCTTGCTGCGAGAGGAGAACCGCGCCCTGGTCGAAGCAAACGGGCAGGTCGTCCTGCTCGAGGCCGATGTGTCCACCCTAACCGCTCGGCTGGCGCGTGACCCAACCGAACGTCCGCTGTTGGCTGGGGATTTGGAAGCCAAACTGTCGGCGCTTTTGGCGCAGCGACAGGAGCATTATGCCTCTTTTTCGTTGCGGGTGGATGCCTCGCAGCCGCCGGAGAGGGTGGCCTGGGAGGTTCAGCGTCTGGTGGGGCGCTATCATCTGCGCGGCATGGGGCCGGGCTATGACGTTATCGTGCAGGCAGGCGGGCTGAATCGCGTGGGTCGAATGCTCCAGGAGCGTCATTTGGGCGGGCCGCTGTTGCTGGTCAGCGATACCAACGTGGCGCCGCACTATGCCGGGCGCGTTTTGGCGTCGCTGCAAGCGGCGGGATACCCGGCCCGTCAACTGGTCATCCCGGCCGGTGAGGCGCACAAAACCATCCAGACAGTGATGTCATTGTGGCGCGGCGCGCTGGAGGCCGGCCTGGACCGCAACAGTACCATCCTGGCGCTGGGCGGCGGCGTGGTGGGCGACCTGGCCGGCTTTGCGGCAGCGACCTTCATGCGCGGCTGCAATTGGGTTGTCTTGCCGACGACCCTGTTGGCGATGGCCGACGCTTCGCTGGGCGGCAAGACCGCTTTCGACTTGCCGCAGGGCAAGAACCTGGTGGGCGCTTTCCACCCGCCGCGCCTGGTCTTGGCCGACCCGGATACGCTCGCTACCCTGCCGGAACGGGAATTGCGCGCCGGCCTGGCTGAGGTGGTCAAGCATGGCGTCATTGCCGATCCACACTTGTTCGCTCTGTGCGCTGGAGGCTGGCAGGCGGTTGCGACGCGCTGGTCAGAAATCGTGCGGCGCGGCATGGCCGTCAAGGTCGAGGTCATCGAAGCAGACCCCTATGAGAAAGGCCTGCGCGCGGCGTTGAATTATGGGCATACGATCGGTCACGCGGTAGAACTGGTCAGCGGATTCAGCCTGCTGCATGGCGAGGCGGTGGCGATTGGTATGGTCGCCGAGGCGCGGCTGGCGGAACGTTTAGCGGTAGCAGGCCGCGGGGTGTCTGAGGCGGTGGCGGGGGCGTTGTCGGCGCTGGGGCTGCCGGTCGAGATTCCCCCAAATTTGCCGCGCGCTGATTTGATTCGTGCTTTGCGTGTAGACAAAAAGAGAGCCGCGGGCGCAGTCCGCTTTGCGTTGCCGGTGCGCATTGGTGAAGTCAAAACGGGGGTGGTTGTAGAGAATTTGGAGGAGGTGCTATGAAGATTTTGGTGTTGCACGGCCCAAATTTGAATCTGCTGGGTTCGCGCGAGCCGCAGGTGTATGGCCGCCTGACGCTCGATGAAATCAATGCCCGCCTGGTGGAGTTGGGGGACTCGCTGGGGGCGGAGGTGGTCTGCCGGCAGTCCAATCACGAGGGCGCGCTGATGGATGCGCTGCACGAGGCGCGCGCTTGGGCGGCGGGTGTGGTGTTCAACCCTGGCGGATATACCCATACCTCGGTCGCTTTGCGCGATGCGGTAGCCGCCATCGGTATACCGGTGGTGGAGGTGCATTTGTCCAACGTGTACGCGCGCGAGGCCTTTCGGCATACCTCCCTTCTCTCGGCAGTGTGCGCGGGCAAGGTGGTGGGTTTTGGCTGGCAGTCTTACGCGCTCGGCTTGCGGGGTTTGCTGGCGCTGTTGAGCGAGCGATAGTCACTCGCCAATCATTTTGACCAGCACGCGCTTTCGACGCCGGCCGTCGAATTCGCCGTAGAAAATTTGCTCCCAGGGGCCGAAATCGAGCCTGCCCTGCGTGATGGCCACCACCACTTCGCGGCCCATCACCTGGCGTTTGAGATGTGCGTCGGCGTTGTCTTCGCCGCTGCGATTGTGCCAGTATTGGTCGAGCGGCTCGTGAGGGGCCAGTTTTTCCAGCCAGACCTCATAGTCGTGGTGCAGGCCGCTCTCGTCATCGTTGATGAAGACCGAGGCGGTGATGTGCATGGCCGAGACCAGCGCCAGGCCTTCCTGGATGCCGCTCTCTTTCAAGCAGGCTTCCACTTGAGGGGTGATGTTAATGAATGCGCGCCGCGTAGGGACGTTGAACCACAGTTCTTTGCGATAGGATTTCATCCTTGCTCCTGTCGTTCTGTGTTTGCCGACATTGTACTCCATTAGGAGGCGCGCTACTTTTCCTCAATCGTCGTCCGATTCGTTCTCCTCAGAGTCGTTGTTGGTATTGTCATTATGGTTGTCATTGCTTGGCTCTGAGTCATTCTCGTTTTGAGCGTCATTGTTGTCATTCTGCGGGTGGTTGTCATCTTCGTGGCCGTCTGCGTTATTGCCTATTCCTTCTTCGTTGTTGTTTTCTTGCACAGGAGGAGTAGGCGTTGGTTGGATTTGTTCTTCAAGATTGTCATTATCAAGATTGTCATTATCATTGTTCAGGTCCCATTCCTCTGTGTTTGTATTTTCTATGGGCGCAGAAGAGGGAGGGGGTGTCGCTGCTTGGACTATCTCGATCTGGAGGGCTTCTACATACCCATCTTCGTGGGTGCTTCCTGTCACTTTTACCAGGTCGCCAATATGAACAGGAACGTCTGGCATTTGGCTCGAGGCGTTGATTTGGACGGCGATTCCGGCCACTTGCCAAAGGTTGCCGTTTTGTTCTGTGATAGGGCCTGAGAATGAAATGGCTTCTTGACGGCTTTTGGCAAGCAAGAGACTGACTTCTTCTATCCGCTCTTGCTCGAGCTGATCTTCCAATTGCGCTCGTAATTCCTCGTTGAATGTAAACGTCAAACGTACATTTTCCCATGTCCGTTTGATGCGATATAAATGGTCGCCTGGCACGGCGGCAGAAGAGGCGCTTACCAAACCGGTGACACTCAGGATCATCACGAACGCCAACGCCATGGACAGGGCCAGGCGTTGAAACCAAAATACAGGCTGATAACGGCTTGACCCAGATTCGCGTAACTGGGCTGCGTGTCGAAGGACGCGCGCCCTTCCGCGGCGAATCACGGCGTCTGGTATGTCTTGTTGGGCAAGTGAGCGAGCCTGCACCGACGTGATCAACAAGGGACGCAACTCATGGGACAATTCGGGATAATGCTTCAGGGCATCGTCTATGTTTGCCCCAAGTTCGATAGATCGAAGGCAGGCATCGAGGGCGTCGAATAATTTCTTAGTCATAAAATATTTCTCCCATATTGCGTTGCAGGGCGGCTAGAGCGCGAAATTGGAGGGCCTTCACGGCGTTCACATTTTTATTCATGGCTTCAGCAGTTTCTTCCAAAGAATACCCACTGCCAAAGCGCAGGGCCAGCACATGTTGTTGAGCGGGTGGCAATTGTGCAAGAGCCTTCTGAATCGAAGCATTGCGCTGACGGCGGTCTATTTCTTCGACCACTGAAGAAGCGTGATCGTGTAAATCATCGCTCAGTTCTTGCGTTTGCCGGCGGTAGATGAGGCGTAGATGGTCGGCAATTAAGTGTGAGGCAGTGGCTGTCAGCCAGGCTTTCAGATTGGTATGCGGCCCACGTCCACTTTTGACGGCTTCGAGCAGGCGCACGAACGTATCACTGGCTATGTCTTCGGCCAGTTGTTCATCTCCAAGCCGGTAGTGGATATAGCGATATATTGCCGGAAAATAGGCGTCATAGATTGCGGCTATAGAGTCTGGTTCAAGGTTCTCCAAACGATCATGTACATGGCTTCGAGCAGGGAATGTCATTGTGCGAACCACAATTTGTTCAGGTGGAGTGGTAGTTTGCATACGAATATAGCATATTTTTGATTACCTGATTACTTCGAATAACACTGCCTGGTCATCTCGATACACTTCACGCAAGCCGTCATCCTGGGCGGCTTGGCGCAAAAATGCGTTGTGCTTCAAGTCGCTTTGAACATAATCAGCCTTGAATTGATTGGCAATGAACTGTGAAGGCCGACTGACTTTGCCGCGTGTGATGAGGACCCACAAATCATATAATTCCTTATCGTAGAGTTGTAAGTAAGTTGGGTCGAGACCAACCAGGTACGTATTATGCGTGTTGAAGTAGAACAAACGCGGAAAATCATCCCAATCTGTTTGAAAAACGCGCTCTCCGGCCTGGGTATGGTTTGCCAGCCATTCGGCGGCACCTTCATACAGATTGAAGGGCTTGGAATCTCGAATGTGGCTTTGCGTCGCGGTCAGCGTTGAAGGGAGCGTAAGCAGGATGGCAGATGCCAAAGACAGCAATAAAACTTGGTGTTGCGTGTTGCCTGCCAGTGGTAATTTGAGAGCGGGCAGGAAGACAAAATCACTGTCAGATAGGAGAGGCGTCCATGCAAAAGCAGCAAAGATGAGCGCAAAGGGCGGAAAATATTCGACGAAGCGCCGAGCCTGAAAGAGCATCAGACCAAATAAAAATGCAGCCAGAAGCGTTGTCCCTGTTTGTACGTTCATTTTTCGACCTGCCAGGCCCAGGGCAAGCACCCCGCTGCAAAATGCAAATAAGGCAGGGAATGAGTTTTTCAGCAATTGACCTGTATCGTAGGGGTACCATTCGTTCCCTACGCTTACCGAGGTGGCGTGGGTCAATTTGGGCGCAATATGGCGCCAGGTAAAAGTCAAGTTGTCTGGGAAATAGGGGTTGATGAGCATGCCTAGCGCAGTGCCGGCAGCGATAAAGAGAAAAGGACGATATTCGAAGCGGTTCTCTGTGAGTATGCTGGAAATCAAATATAGCCCTGCCATTGCAGGTAGTAAGGGAAATGCATCGTAGAGCCAGACATATATAAAAGCGAGTCCTGCTAGTCGCAGGTACTTACCTTCTAACATCCATGTCAGGCCCAAGACAAGTATCGCCAACGAGAGCGATTGAGCCCTTGTGATGCTCATGCGATACAAAAAAGCCTCTGAGATTGCGAGTAATGCAAGCGCCCACAACCAGGCCAATGGGATGTGCTGCCGATAGAACAGATACCATATTGAAAGAAAGGCTAGACTGGCAAAGATGACCGCTGCCCATTTTGCTCCTAGCCGCAGGTCGCCAAAAGTAAAGGGGATGAGAGCAATATGAAAGAGAAAATGATGATCATAGAATTCTGCCTCGTTCAAAATCGTGAGCGGCAGCCAAGGAAATTTTGGTTTTACCCCCTCGGTGCGCATGATATAGGCCATTTTGATATGGTAATACCCATCATTATCCGGCAAGTCTGGGGATGCAAACTGCACGAAAGCCATGCATACAGCAAAAGAAAGAAATAAGAGGAGGGGAACGAAGAATGAGAACCAGCGCTTTTTCATAGCATGTATTTGAAAATTGATAATAGCCATCGAGGCAGCACGTCGAAGACTGTTGGCTTGATGTGCTGCCTCATTTCATGGTTATACGCTTTGGCGAAGGTGACTAGTCGTCGTCGTCGCTGTCATCGCCGCCGTCGTGGTCGCCGTTGCCGTTGCTGTCATTGCTGCCGCTGTCGTCGTCGTGCGAATGATCGCCTTGGCTGCCATTGGTATTCGCGTTGGAAACCGCTTGTCCGTCATCGTCATCCTCATCGTCATCGTTGTCGTTGCCGTTGTTGATATTTGCATCATTGTCGTTGTCTTCGTTGTCTTCGTTGTCGTTGCCGTTGTTGATATTTGCATCGTTGTCGTTGACATCGTTGACATTTGCATCGTTGGTGTTGGCGTTCGTATTGTCAGCAGGCGCCGGCGTTTGGATCAAATCGGCTGCGCTGGGGCTTTCGACAGAGGACACGGTCACAGTGCCATCGGGGTTGACGACGCCTTCAACCTTGACTTGATCGCCAACCTGGAATGGGCCGCCGCGCACAGTTGCTGGGTCGACAGTCAGCTTTTGCCCATTGATGACCCATTCATTGCCATTCATGCTCTCAATTATGCCGGTAAAGCCAATGATGGATGCATCCACTTTGGCGCTGCCCGGCGCAACAGGAGCCGCGGGGGCGGTGACCGCTCCGCAGGCGCTGAGCAGCATAGTAGTCACGCTGACCAGCACCACGAAGAAAAAGAAAGAACGGTACGTTTGTTTCATGTTTCACCTCTTTGAATTAGGATTAATTTCACTCATTTAGTCGTTTTACGGTCGAAAAAGTTACGGCACAGGCAAACAATTTTCGCGAAAAGAAAGAGAAAAAGGGGGCTCAAGTTTTGGGGGGAAGCAGGTAAAGGCACGACAATCAGCGTAAAATTGCCTATCGAAGCGGGCAAATGCCAAAGCGCTAAATTGGGATTACCCGGTATGATCGTCACCGAGTATGCGATGAACGACAGAAAGTATGTGCATTTTCCGTCATGCCGTTTTGAGTGTCCGCATTGCAAGAGACCATTCACGGAAAGCCTGTCGTGGGTGGAAAGTAAGCGACAGGAAAGCACCGCGTATGAATTGCATGTGTGACTCCTCTGCAAGAAGGCTGATTCCTCGAATGAATACATCCTGATGACCGAGGCTTTTTTTCGTCTGGTCGGAAATCAAAACGATCTGTCGCTGGAGAGGCGGCTCGAGTCTTACGGCGAATGGATGATGCGATCAAAAAAGAATATGGCGGCGCAAAAGCAAAGACCCTGTTGATTACCGCAGACGGGGAAGAGATTCGCTACACTGTTTGCAACCACACCGAAGGCATGATCCTATGCGGAATCGGCGCAATGTTTATGGGCATGGTCTCCACAGGCTTGGGCGAGATGAACGGCTACTTCCTGCTCCAGCGCTGCCGCGTACCAAGCAAGGTCTCCGTGGCGACCAGCGTTTTCGTGGTGGCGGTCACCGCGTTAGCCACTTCGGCAGGACATTTCGTCAAAGCGGATTGTCAGCAAAATTCCACAGCGCAGTTTGGAAATCGGACTGGCGATTCTTTTCATCCTTGTCGCTGCGCTCACGCTGGGGCAGGTGATTTTTTAACGCGATTGCGCTGTTGCAAGGATGTCATTACGAGCCGCTGTTTGAGGGCGGCGAAGCAATCTCAAAAGGCTGGGAGACTGCTTCGTCGGCTTTCAGCCTCCTCGCAGTGACATGTAAATCCTTAAGTGAGTTTGCATAAATTTTACAAGGGGAAAACGATTGGATAACATCGCGGTCATAATATGAACGACAAGGAGATTAACCATGAACCGATTGCTCACTGTTTCCGTTTTTCTCGCCCTGGTCTCGCTCGCTTGCTCGCTTGGCGCGCCGACCCCCACAGCGGAGATTCCGCCCCTCGAAACGGCGACCCCGCCTCCCGTCCCGACCGAAGCGGCGGCGGAGGCAACCGTCAGCGGCGCGGATTCTCAAGTCCCCATCCCGCTGGATGCAGG
>DAOUCM010000357.1:0-3960 GCA_034431895.1 Anaerolineales bacterium | reverse complement strand
GACGCCAGTGCATCGAGAGGAGCCAATCTCTTTGCTGGGTGGTCAGGCTCTTCATACACTTTGTATGAAAAAAGCGGCTGAAATTCGCGCATTTTGGGGATATACATCCATCTTTTGTTGGAGTAGGATAATTCGTTAACTCTACAATCCGTTTCCACCTTGGGCGGGCGTAACTACTGCTTGCGCCTGGGGTTGTTCTGCTTACGTAACAGCCTCTTTTCGAAAACAAGCGACAAGGAACAAATAGGCTATGACTCGACCTTTGCTCACGGTCAAGTTGCACTTGCGAATATCGGAACAGGATGTGCATTACGCCGGCGGCCTGGTAGATGGGGCGCATTTGATGGCCCTCTTTGGCGATGCGGCCACAGAACTGTGTATTCGCTATGACGGGGACGAGGGCTTGTTTCGCGCTTATCAGAACGTCGAATTCCTTGCGCCCGTTCATGCGGGGGATTTTTTAGAAGTGACCGGGGAACTGCTCAGCGCCGGGCGCACCTCGCGCCAAATGCGCTTCGAAGCCTATCGCATCATCCAACCTGCGCCTACACCCGAAAACGACTCGGCTGCTGACGTGCTCGAACCGCCCCAATTGGTAGCGCGCGCCGAAGGGACTTGTGTGGTGCCGCTCGAAAAACAACGTCGAAAGGAGTGCTGATGCCAGAGCCTGTCGTCATCACTGCCGCCCTGCTGGGCGCGGAACTGACCCGCGAAAACACGCCCTACCTGCCGCTGACGCCCGAAGAGATCGCCGCCGAAGCCCGTGCGGTCTATGAGGCCGGCGCGGCCATGGTCCACATCCATGCACGCGACCAGAATGGCGTCCCCAGCCAGAACGTCGAAGATTATCGCAAGATCATCGAGGCCATCCGCGCCCGCGCGCCCGAACTCATTATCCAGGTCTCCACCGGCGGCGCAGTGTGGATGAGTGCCGAGGAACGCTTACAGCCGTTGGCCCTCCAGCCAGATATGGCCAGCCTGAACACCGGAACGCTCAATTTTGGCGAGGAGGTCTTCTCCAACCCCATGCCAATGGTGCGCCAGTTTGCGCGCACCATGCAAGAACGAGGCATCCGCCCGGAGTTGGAAGTCTACGATACCGGCATGATTCCGGCTGCCTTGCGCCTGCTGAAAGAGGGACTGCTCAGCGAGCCGCTGCATTTCGACCTCGTTTTGGGCGTGCCGGGCGGCGCGGCCGGCACCCTCAAGAATCTGCTGCACATGGTCGAGAGTTTGCCCCCCGGTTGCACCTGGACGGCCAGCGGCATCGGCGCGGCCCAGTTGCCTATTACCACCGCCGCTATCCTGCTAGGCGGTCATGTGCGCGTTGGCCTGGAAGACAACATCTACTACCGGCGCGGCGTGCTGAGCGAAGGCAATGCGCCGTTGGTAGCGCGTGCGGCGCGGCTTGCCAATGAGTTGGGACGCCCGCCTGCCTCTCCGCAAGAGGCGCGCCGCATCTTACACCTGAACGAGGCAGGTCGGCCATGAACCTGGGCGATCGTTATGGCGCGCACCGCGTGCTGGAGCCGCAAGGCGCCCTGCCCAAGGCCGCCTTGCGCCTGGACAACCAGACGCCGCCCTTCGATAACGAAATCGGACTGCGCGTCCGTGCCCTGCACATCACCTCTACCAGTTTTACCCGCCTCTGGCAGGAAGCCGGGGGCGACCGGGAGCGTTTTGCCGCGACGGTGATGGACATCGTCCAGCGCCAGGGGAAATTTCAGGACCCGCTGACCGGTTCGGGCGGCGTTCTGCTTGCTACCGTTGATTTTGTGGGTCCTGCCCTGGGCATCGACCTGCTCCCCGGCGACCCGCTTGTGAGCATGGTCTCATTGGCGCTCACCCCCCTGCGGCTGGACTCGGTCGGCAAAGTCAACCTCTCCCTCGGCCAGGTGGAGGTAGAGGGCTACGCTATCTTGTTCGAATCGGGACTGTGGGCCAAATTGCCCGATGACTTACCCGCCGAACTGGCGCTGATGGCGCTGGATGTGGCCGGGGCGCCGGCCTACGCGGCGCGTTACGTCCACGCCGGGCAGCGCGTGCTGGTGATAGGAGCCGGGAAGGCCGGCCTGTTGTGCCTGCACGAGGCCAAGAAGAGAGTCGGCGTAACCGGGCAGGTTATCTTGGTGGAAAAGGATGAGACGCGCGGGGGGGCGGCACTGCGCTTGGGGCTGGCAGACAGCCTCGTGATAGCGGATGCAACTAACGGCTTGGAGGTGATGCGGCAGGTGGAGCAGGTCACCGGCGGCCGGCTGGCAGACGTCGCCTTCAATTGTGCTAATCTGCCCGGTACAGAAATGGCTACCATCCTGGCTACGCGGGATGATGGTAAAATTATCTTCTTTGGCATGGCGACCGATTTCAGCCGTGCGGCCTTGGGGGCCGAGGGCGCCGCTAAGCCGGTCGAAATGCTGATTGGAAACGGCTACTTGCCGGGCCACGCTCGAATTGCGTTACAGGTGCTGCGCGAGAACGAAGCCCTGCGCAAGCATTTTGCCGACATGTTGTCTTTGCACGTTTCGACATCATTGAGAAAGGAGGTGTTTCCTATAAGACGATAGTTCATAACGTATTCTTGTAACCCATCTCAAATGAATGTCCAAATGGAGGAAGAAAGAAATGAAACGCAACTTAATCACCGTTACCCTCGTTTTACTGATGGCGCTGGCCATGATTTTGTCGGCTTGTGGGCCGGCGGCTACCGAAGCGCCCGCCGCGACCGAAGCGCCTGCCGCCACCGAAGCGCCCGCTGCGACCGAAGCGCCTGCCGCTGAGGTACCTGTCATCAAGATCGGCGGCTTGTATCCCACTACCGGTGACCTTGCCAAACTGGGGCAGGAGAACGTGAACGGCCTGCAATTGGCTATTGATCAAATCAATGCGGCCGGCGGCATCAAGTCCATGGGTGGCGCGAAAATCGAGATCGTGTGGGGCGACACCCAGGGCAAGCCCGAGGTGGGCATCAGCGAGGTGACCCGCCTGGTGCAGCAAGAAAACGTGGTCGCCATCATCGGCGCTTATCAGTCGGGCGTGACCACCCCGGCCACCCAGGAAGCGGAACGTCTCTCGACGCCCTTCCTGGTCAGCATGGCCGTTTCGGACAAGATTACCGAGCGCGGCTTCAAATACACCTTCCGCATCTGCCCCAAGGCCAGTTGGTACGCCAAGGACCAGGTCTCCTTCTTGAAGGACTTGAAAGACCTGGCCGGCCTGGATGTCAAGAAGGTAGCCTTGTTGCATGAAGACACCGACTTCGGCGAATCGACCGCCGCCGGGCAGAAGAAATATTTGGAAGAAGCCGGTATGGAGATGGTGCTGGAAGTGAAGTATTCGGCCAGCGCCGCCGACCTGACGACCGAGGTGTCCAAAGTGAAGGCCGCCAACCCAGACGCCGTCTTGACCGTCACTTACCTGAACGACTCGGTGTTGATTGCCCGCGCCCGCGAAGCCCTGGGCATGATGAACATTCCCTTCGTGGATGCCGCCGGCGGTACCGTAGACCCGGAGTTCATCAAGCAACTGGGCGCCACGGCTGAAGGGTGGTTCACCGAAATCGAATTCACCAAGTATGCCGCTGGAGCGGATGTCTTGAACAATGCCTATAAAGAAAAGTTTGGCGATGACATCACCGGCAACGGCGCGTATGCTTACCAGGCCGGCTGGGTGATTGCCGATGCGCTCGAGCGCGCCGCCTCCACCGACCGCGACGCCGTGCGCGATGCCCTGGCTGCTACCGACATGCCCTCTGGCCCCAATATGATTTTGCCGACCGACCACATCTACTTCGATGAGAGTGGGCAAAACCCGAATGCTCCGCTCTTCATCGTGCAGGTGCAAAACGGCGAGTTGATTCCGGTCTGGCCGGCCAAGTATGCTGCCAAGCCAGTTGTGCTGACCAAATAATTCGAGCCTTATTCACCAGAGGCGTAGGAGGTCCTGCGCCTCTGGCATCCTTTT
>DAOUCM010000356.1:0-39759 GCA_034431895.1 Anaerolineales bacterium | reverse complement strand
GCATTGTCCATGGCGCGCGCCAGACCGTCCTCTGGAATGATGCCGGTCAGCGCAGCATACAGGGTGGCACCCAGCGAGTAAATATCGGTGCGCGGATCGGTGCGTGCGGTGCCATATTGTTCGGGCGGCGAATAGCCCGGCGTCATAGCGCGCGCGCCGGTCGTGGTGGCCTGACTACCCTGTACCACCTTGGCCAGGCCGAAATCTACCAGGAAAATGTGACCATCGGGAGTGATTTTGACATTGCCGGGTTTGATATCGCGATGCAAGATGGGCGGCTTGCGGGTGTGCAAGTATGTCAAGGCATCGCACATGGCCGCGCCAATCATGATGGCCTCTTCCTCAGAAACGGTTCCCTGGCGCTCCATGCGCTGGCGCAAATCTTCGCCCTCGATGAAATCCATCACCAGGTACTGGCCTTGATCACCCACCACGAAATGGTCAGACACGCGCGGCAAATTGGGATGCCGCAAATTGGCCAGAATAACCGCCTCCAGGCGAAATTGGCGCGCATATTCATCGGTCGTGAACAGGTTTTCTTTGACCGCAACGTCTACCCCAAGATTCTCGTCCACCGCGCGATAGACAGAGCCCATACCGCCTTGTCCGAGAATCTCGACGATGCGATAGCGTTTATGTAAGAGTGTGCCGCGTTCCAATGTCATAGAGCCAAAGTCTCTTCCCTACGAATGAGCGTTTGCCCAAGATTTGCTGATTATATCATCTTGCACCCCCAGGGGTAGGCTAGGATAATTTCAATTTCGTAAAAATCTGCGGTGCGCCGCCCGAAACCCAAAAACCCAGCAGGGTATAACGCACATATCGCAAGACATACGGCAGCAAAGACTCTCCGCGTGGGAAAACGGCGCCTAGCCCATACCATAGTAGAACGATCCCTATTAAACCGACCAGATAACGTACTGCCCGTTTCCAAACCGGACCCGAAGCCTGCCAGCCACCCCGAGGCTTGATCCAGGCTAGGCCGGTCAGCAGACCAAAGAGGGTGCCGGCGTTGGTGAGTGCGCCGTTCAATGTCAATGGCTGTGGCAGCGTCGCTACGCCGGCTTGGGTAACCGTCACCGTCCAATCTTTCAATGCCAATTGGCTCTCCTCCTGCCAGGCAAACAGGAAAAAAGCGTTGAGCAGCACAATCCCCAGCGAGCCGAGGAAGGCCCAAAGGACCTGCCGCCCAAAAGATTGCTTTCCCGCCCAGGTTGTCACTGGCTGCCAAGTGTACAGTAGCACGCCTAACAGCGCCGCTCCCATGATCCATCCCACAACGACATCTATGAAGAAATGTACGCCCAAAAATGGACGTGAGAGGCCGATGAGCAGCATCAACAGACAGGCCGCCACCCAGGCCCAGGCGCGTCGCAAATAGGCCGCCGCCATTCCCCATACCCCCACTGAAATTTGCGCATGGCCCGAAGGCAGGCCAAAAGAGGTCTCGGCTGCGCGAGCCTGAACTTCGGCGCTGACCCAATACGGACGCGGGCTGTGAAAAGCCAGTTTGAACAGGTCGTTGATTCCTCCGCTGAGCAACAGCGCAACACCCACCCGCATTCCCAGAGCCGAGTCCAGCGACCAATACAATACCGGCAGTACCAGGATGAAAAACGTCTCAGAGCCTAGAAAACTGAAAAACTTCATGGGGGCAATCAGCCACTCTCCTACCGACTGAAAGGCAATCACCCAGAGCAAATCGGCTTGCAAAAATGTCATCATCCTTTAACTCCTTTCACATTGACGCCTGTGTACGGATATTGTACACTCAACTTATGAGAAAGACAGCCTCCATTCGTCCGGATTGGCCTTCGATGTTCCTGCTGCTGCTCATGCTGCAAGTGGCGGCCATTCGCCTCACCATGACCGACTGGACGGATTTTCTGTATCTGTCTGAGACGTTAGCCGGCTTGAGCATTCTCTTAGGCTTGGCGCTAGGATATAGTCGCTTCAGGCGTGGCGCCGTGTACCTGCTGACATGGGGCTACTCGGTTGTCTTTGTGGCGTGGCAAATCAGCCTGGTCATCTCTGGGCGTGTGGAATGGCTGGAACGTCTGGTTAGCGTGGGCGGGCGGCTGTCGTTGGCGCTGCAACAGTTTTTCCAGCGCCAAGCCGTAGAAGACAGCCTGCTGTTCGTGACCTTCATTGTCGTCGTTGTGTGGTGCATTGGCCTCTTTTCGGCCTACGGTTGGGCGCGGCACAACAGCTACCTGGCGGCTGTATTGCCAGGTGGACTTTTTACGCTCATCATTCACTTGTACGACCCTTTTGTTGGCCGCCGCATTTGGGCGTTGGGCATTTACCTCCTGTTGGCGCTCCTGCTGCTAGGACGAAAATCCTACCTGGAAGACAGCCAGGCCTGGCGCGCCAAACGCATTTTCCAAATGCAGGGCGCCTCCTTTGACCTGATGCGCGGCATGGTGGCGACGGCCACCGTCCTGGTATTGCTGGCCTGGAGTATACCCGCCTCGGCCTCGGGTTGGCAAGCCGCCGTTCGTTCTTGGAAGCAACTCACTCGTCCCTGGCGTGAGGCGCAGCAATGGCTTTCCACCGCCGTCGAAGCGCTCGAATCGCCGGCCAGCCGCTCAGGGGGAGATTTCTACGGTCACCGTCTTGATCTTGGCGTAGGCACTTCGCTGGCAGAGAGCATCGTGTTCACTGCCAAAGTGGACAGCCTGCCCCAAGAACCCGCTCGCCTGTATTGGCGCGGATACGTGTACGACACTTACACAAAGCAAGGTTGGAGCAACGCCCACATACAATCGAATGAATTCACTCCAGATATGGAGCCTTGGCCTGTCCTCGAAGCCTCTCGTCTCATCCCTGCTCGTTTCACGATCAAAGTCCAAATCCCACAATCCTTGCTTTATATGCCCTACCAGCCGCTCTGGGTCAGCCGGCCAGGGCGCATCGAAGTCGCCTCTGCGCCAAACCAGGAACGCGATATGGCCGCCTGGTATGCCGAGCCGCAACTTCTACCAGGGGAGCAATATAGAATTCAAGCCGCTCTGTCTAACCCTTCCATCCAAGACTTGCGGGCAGCCAGCGTGGATTATCCTGCCTGGGTGGTCGAACGCTATCTACAACTGCCAGAAGATTTCTCCCCTCGTATTCGCGCCCTAGCCGAACAAATCACCGCCGGACAAACCACGCCCTACGACCAAGCCGCTGCCATCACCCTTTACCTGCGCAGCGAACTCGAATACGTAAACCCCTTGCCGCTCCCTCCGCCGGCGGAGGCCGACCCGCTCGAATGGGTGCTCTTCGAAAGCAAACAAGCCTTTTGCAATTACTATGCGACTGCCGAGGTGTTGATGCTGCGCTCGCTTGGCATCCCCGCCCGCATGGCAGTAGGCTTTGCCGAAGGTCAATTGGATG
The DNA here is from genome assembly GCA_034431895.1 of Anaerolineales bacterium. Lineage (GTDB taxonomy): Bacteria > Chloroflexota > Anaerolineae > Anaerolineales > Villigracilaceae > JAABUE01. Next base: position 36,378 of record DAOUCM010000356.1, on the reverse strand, counting down.
AAGGGAAATTCGACAGCGAGACGCTTCTCATCGTCCGCGCCCTAGACGCCCACGCCTGGCCCGAAGTCTATTTCCCCGGCATAGGTTGGGTAGAATTCGAACCGACCAGCAGCCAAAGCCCGCTCGTCCGTCCCGACATCCCTGATACACTCGAAGCCGCCCCCGCCAACCCTCTGAACCGGCTTCAGGTCGCTGATGACCTCGAAAGACAGCCTCAGGCCCAATTGGACCTTCCTTCAGAGGAAGAGGGGGGACTCCCTTTGGAAAGCCGGCAGGGGGCATCTCTTCTGCTCTTGTTGGGTTTGGCAGGTTTCGCTTTGATTGTGACCTGGCGGCTCGACCGCCGTTATGCCTTGTTGCGCCGCGTTCCTCTTCAACTTCAGGCCCTCTACGAAAGGAACGGTAGACCAGCCCCGGCCTGGTTGGACTATTGGGCCGGGTGGACATTGCTCACGCCCATTCAACGCTCCTACGAAACGGTCAATCTCAGCCTGCGCCTGCTCGGCAAGCCCCCGGCCTCCTTCCACACCCCGGCCGAACGCGCTCACGCCCTGGAAGAATGTCTCCCGAAGGCCGCAAGCGCCATCCAAACCTTGCTGGCCCAACACCAGGCTTCCTTGTTCACTCCACGAATGGGTCACTTGGCCCAATCTCGACGTGCCAGTTTCACGATTTGGTTGTATACTTTGCATACGTTGTTCCACCGCGCCCGGCAAGCCCTCTATCACCGTTTTACCTCTGGACAGTTCTCATGATTGGCAATAAAACCCAACCTACCACCCTGCACGATCAACTTTTGGTCCTCAGCCAACAGGTGGGTATGATTCGCGGCCTGTTGCACAACAACGCCACGCTGCCCAAGACGGTTGAAGAGACTCTGCGCCACCTGCAAGACTCTCTTGTCCGCCTGGGCCGGCAAATCGAATCCTTCGAAATCGAACATGGCAACCTGCGTGCGTTGGCCGGCATTGGTCAAGTGGTCAACTCCACTCTCGAACTGGATTCTGTCCTCCAAATCGTCATGGACACCATCGTGCGCCTCACACGCGCCGAGCGTGGTTTCTTGATGCTGCGCGACGATACCGGCTCTATGACCATCCGTATTGCGCGCAATTGGGAGCAAGAATCTGTCAAACCCAACGAAGCCGCCGTCAGCCGTACCATCATCCAGCGAGTCATCGAATCGGGTGAACCCATCCTGACCACGAATGCACAAGATGATCCTCGTTTTGGGCGACAGGAAAGCGTAGTGGCTTTCAATCTGCGCTCCATCCTGTGCGTACCGCTCAAAGTCAAGAACGAACTCATCGGCGTACTCTATGCCGACAATCGCATTCGCACCGGCATCTTCTCTGAAAATGAACGCGACCTGTTGACCGCCTTTGCCAACCAGGCGGCTGTTGCCATCGAAAACGCGCGTCTGTTCTCCTCCCTGCGCCATACGCTGGACGAGGTGACCGAACTCAAAAACCTGATGGACAACATCTTTGCTTCCATTGCCAGCGGCGTGATCACAGCCGACATTCAAGATCAGATTACCTTGTGCAATCGCGCGGCAGAAAACATCCTGGGGCGTGCTGCAACCGAAATGATCGGCCATCCGCTGCCCGAGGTCTTGCCTAGCGTTGCCGCCAGCATTCTGCCTCATCTGGCAGCCGTGCGCAAAACGGACAAGCCGCTGATAGGCCTGGAAATCAGCCACACCTTGCCCCAACGCGGCGTGGTAGATTGGCGCCTCAATCTTTCTCCTCTCAAAGATGCTGACCAGACCACTCAAGGGGTAGCCATCGTGCTAGACGACCTGACCGAGCGCAAACGCTTGGAAGCCCAGCGCCGTCTGTTCGAGCGCATGGTCTCGCCGGCCGTCATTGAGCAACTCGACCCCAACAGCCTGCAACTGGGCGGCAAGCGCGTAGACCTGACGGTGCTGTTTGCCGACATTCGCGGCTTTACCTCTTTCAGTGAAAAAATCTCCCCTGAGCGGCTGGTCTCTATTCTCAACCTGTACCTAGCCGCCATGGCCGAAGCGGTATTGGCGCAAGCCGGTACCATAGATAAATTTCTGGGTGATGCGGTGATGGCCTGGTTCAATGCCCCCATTCCCCAACCCGATCATACCTTACGCGCTGTCAAAGCCGCCCTGGCGATGCGCGAGTCGGTCGAGCGGCTGTACAAATCCCTGCCGCCTGATTCACACCTGGCCTTTGGGGTAGGCATTCACTATGGCGATGCCGTCTTAGGGTTGATTGGCACTGAACGCCGATTGGAATATACCGCCATCAGCGATAGCGTCAACACGGCTAAACGTATCCAAGAAAACTCGGCCAGGAACCAAATCCTCATCAGCCGTGAGGCCTATGCGCGCGTCGAGCGGCAAGTGGAAGCCCGGCATTTTGTCCCGCTGATGGTCAAAGGCAAGACCCAACCGGTCGAGGTGTACGAGGTGCTAGGGCTGAAATCATGAGACGCTTATTGCGTTATCCCTAATCTTTGCGCGGCTTGCTGGCATAGGCTGGCGCCGTAACGATGATACCATTCCTCCAGCATAGGACTGGCTGTGGCTCCGCTGCGCGCATCCTCGTAGATGGGCGCGCCAAATTGAACGTATCGGGCGGTTTGTGCAGGCCATAGCCATTCGGCGCGATGGATGACAGTCATACCGCCATTGTAGCCGGCTAGCGCCAGGCGCGGGTCGCCGTTGGCCGCCTGTAGAGCGCGCTTGAGGTAGGTCAGACCGCGCAGGGCGTTGGTATCGGGGTCGTAGGGGTCCTCGTCAACGTGGAAGTGGAAGGGCATGACCTGGAAGAGTCCCATTGCGCCAGAGCGCGACAATGCGCGGGCGTCGCCGCAGGATTCGATTTGCATGACAACGGCGACCAGATTCGGGTCCAGGCCGGAGGCGGCTGCCCAACGGGTGATGGAATCGCTCCAGGCGCGCACTTCTGGTCTGAAAATGGGGGAAAGTTCGGCGGTCATCCCGTCGGCAGGGGGTAATTGTAGAGGCGTCCTTGCTTGAAACGCAGGATTCACACTTGTTGCCAAAAGTGATAATAGCAAACCCACGCACAGCACAGCCAGCGGCGGTAAAAGGAAACCAGACAAACAGCCGCTTCCTGGTTCGGAGGCGGCTGTCTGCCGGTAAGGAGAGGAGGGGCGAGCGCGGGGCATGGTCTTTTCCTTGCATCGGGGGAATCCCGGCTCGAATCAGGGACGGGATGGATCGAGCGGGTTCTATTCGTAATGTTCGTTGGCGACTCGGCCACTAAAGGACACGTTATGGTAGGTGGGTTCCGGTCGAGGTGCAAAATTGCCTTGCGCAGCCGGTTTGGGCGCTGGTCGGTAAGCACCACCTGGGCGCGGCAAACTGGAAGCCGGGCGCAGGGAGGCGGTGGCCGTGTTGGGCTGAGGTTGATGCGCTGGGCGCGCTACGCTGCGAGGGCGGTCAGCCTGGCTGAATAGCCGGTCGCCAGCCATCGAGAAGGTGCCGATAATCAACACGCGAATCAGCCAAACCATGATGGCAACGAAGACCGGCACGGCTTTGGTCAGAGTGGCATTGCTGACCACTGCGCCAGCACCCATGCTGGTGTGATTGATGATGGCAATGGAGACGCCCCACCAGGTGAGAGTGGCGTTCATTGCTGCCGCCAATAACCAGGCGCCAAACAAGTACCAGACCTCGGTTGGTTCGTCGCGGCCCTGTTCTGGCGTGAAGATGCGCGCAATGCCGGCAAAGTCAATACCGCAGAATGCAATGGATAGGATGGTGGCCCAGCGAAAACCGGCAAATTTCAGGTCGCCAAGCACATCGCTCAGGGCAAACTCGGTGGTGCTGAAATTGAAGATTTCGAAGGCCAGCAATGCACCGAGGATCATGATGCCCCAGGCGGCGCCGCGGCTCAAGCGCCGCCCGCGAAAGAGGGTAGAGAGGGCGCCTCCGCCGCCATGGGATAGGGAAGTGCTCATTTCAACCTCCTTTGTTGAAAGAATGAACAATGATTGAATTATAGAACAAATTTTCTATTTGTCAAGGTCGGAATTTGAGCATTTGAGCAATGACCAAATTTTTAAGTTGACGAGGTTCTCTTGAGCAGGTATAATCAGCCTTTGGCATTATCCCCTGTTATAGGAGCAAAACAATGACTACCGAAGCAACGATGACCGCGCAAGCGAGCGCGTTAGAACCTAAGACCAAATTGACCGGCAAGGTGATCAAGACCACCCTGGCGGGGGCATTGGTAGATATTGGACAAGATCTACCAGGCGTCATTCACATTTCACAACTTCAAAAAGAGCATGTCAACAAAGTAGAAGATGTGGTCAAAGTCGGTCAGATAGTGGACGTGTGGGTGCGCCGTGTCAAAAAGGATCGCATCGAATTGACGATGATCGAGCCGTTAGGGATGGAGTGGAGCGAGATCAAACCGGATACGATTGTGAAAGGCAAGGTGGTGCGGTTGGAGACCTACGGCGCATTTGTTGATTTTGGCGCCGAGCGCCCGGGGCTAGTACACGTCAGCGAGATGTCACGCGGCTACATCAAAAATCCAAACGAGGTGGTCAAAGAAGGGGACGAGGTAGAAGCGGTGGTCCTGGATGTCAATCGCAAGAAGAAGCAAATTCGTTTGAGCATGAAATCCCTGCAGCCCGAAATCGAGGAAGTAAAGCCGGCCAAGAAAGAAAGGGGCGATCGCAAGGGGCGCGGCAAGCGTGCACCCCAGAAAGAAGCGCAAGAAGTCGAGATTCAGGAACAGTCTAAAGAGCCGGAAATGACCGCCATGCAAATTGCCTGGCAGGAGGCGCTCGATCGTGCCAACCTGCACAAGAAGAACAAAAAGGCTCGGCGTATGAAAATGGGTCCCAGCGATGAGCAGGAAGATATTTTGCTTCGCACTTTAGAAAAGAGATTACCCACCGGTGGTTAAGCCAAATCGAACAGCCAGGCAAAGGCCTGGCTGTTTTCATACTGAAGTGTCGCTCAGGTAACGCGCAAAGGCTTCAGGGCGTAGGAAGAGAAAAATGAACACGCAGGCAAAAAAACCGCCCAGGTGCGCCCAATAGCCAATCGAGTAATCGCCTTTTCCGAAGAGAATGTCCAGCGCAGGGATAATTTGAAGCGCTACGAAATATAAGGCAATCCAACCGGCGCGGATGAGCGGCCAGGTTGGCACGAACCATAGGAAAACCAGCGTGCGAATGCGGCCCGAAGGGTATAACAACAAGTAAGCCCCCATCACGCCAAAGATGGCGCCGCTGGCGCCCAGACCGGGAATCGGTGAGTCGTATAGAACGATGGCTGTCAAGATGTGCCCGCAAGTGCCGGCAAGCAAATAGAAAATCAAATATCGCAGTGGACCGCAGGCATCCTCTACGCGGCGACCAAATACCCATAATGCCCCCATGTTGCCCAGCAAATGAAAGAAATCACCGTGCATGAACATGGCCGTAATATTCGATAACATCCCTGCTCCCTGCACATTCAAAATCAATTGGGGGGTGAACGCATAGCGCATCAGGAATGGCCAGTATTCCTCTAGAGTCCCTTCTGGTAGATAGAGCGGCTTGCTGAATTCGATGACCGTATTGAGGAAAATCAAAAAGATGGTCATCAAGGGAAAATAGGAATACCGATTGGGTTCGGTGTCGTTGAGTGGGATCATGGCTACCTAAAAGCGCGGCAAAGGAGGCGTCTGAAATGTCGCCAGGCGTGCAAACGACTCCAAAGTCAGAAGGAGATGCGGCAGTAAAACCAAAACCCAGCCCCCTAGGGCTACCGTCCAACGCGCCCCTTTGGAGCGGCGCCCATTTTGCTTTCCAAACAGGCGCTGCCAAATCATGTGGCTAGGCACGGCTGCTATGGCAATGAGAAAACTACCTAGCAGGACGAAGGGAATGCCTACCCAATGGTAAAAGGCAAAATGCGCAAACGGATTCAAGCCTTCTTGCAATAACAGGAGTAGGAAATAGAACAGCGGCAGGCCGGCGCTGATGCGCATGATGTGGACAACGGGATGGACATGGCGCACTTTTTCGATTTTGAGGTCTTCCAGACGCACCATTTCGCGGTAGGCGTGGTCGAACTCAGACGAATTGCTTGCTTTTGCGGCCATTTCTTGGTACACAGCAATCGCCTCGTCCAGTCTGCCTTCTTCCTCGAAATAGGCGGCCAACTCGTGCGGCTCTTTCTGGTATTGGCGGTAACGTTCCAATTGCCGGCGCGCTGTTGCGTTGGACGGGTCGAGGCGCAAAGCGGTCTCGTAGGCTTGCACCTTCTCGTCTAGGCTGCTGACCAGTTCCGCGTATAGCAGCCAGGCTTCTGCCAATTGGATTTCCTGCTGCAAAAGTTCTTGCACGACCAGGAGTGCCTGTGCGTATTCTTTCTTCTCGTATTGGGTGCGGGCATAGGCCAGGACTTCTTCTAATTCAAGCCTTTTGCGTTGTCTTATGGCTTCTTGCTCGGCCAGTAATTTTTCATAGTACGCGCGCATGGGCGCGTTGCGCGGGTTGAGGAACAAGACTTGCTCACAGGCTGCCAGTCGGTCTTCGAGAGAGTCGAGCAGGCCAGATAGCCACATCCAGGCCACTTCATTGCTAGGATCGAGACGTACAACGTCCTGAAACAAATCACGGGCGGTCAGTTCTCGCCCGCTGCGAGCAGCCTGGATGGCCTTGCGAAGCAAATCGGCTGGTGATGTCGGCGATTCCATGCAAGAAGGCCTCAGCAACACAACGGTAGCGCGGCAATTTTGCCTTATTTTACCATGCGCCTCCTCCCGCTTCCATTTCTTTGTGAAGGGTATGGACGCAAGGGTTTTCGCCGCGGACTGCAAAATCTCCACTGGCTCGAAAGCCGGGAGACTTTCGGCTCCGCGCCTGACAAGGTTTGCGTGAACACTCCCGAAGGTATCGTGTAAAATGGATTACACGATGTGGTTTTTGCAAAAGTTAGGGACAAATTTTTCGTTCTGTGGGAGGCTGTGAAATGAAGCCTGCGACTGCCTGGCTCGAAGTTTCTCTTACCGTTGACGGCGAATTGGCCGAGGCCGTGGCGGATGTGTTGGCGCGTTTTGCGCCCAACGGCGTGACGACCGAACAGGGTGTGAAATTCTTGGATGACGAAGATGAAGGCACCCCAAGCGGTCCCATTACCGTTCGAGCCTATCTTGCAATGGACGAGAATATCGAAGAAACACGCCGCAGACTCGAGCAAGCGCTTTTCTATTTGGGAATGATCCAGCCCTTACCAGCGCCGACTTATCGGCAGGTGGCGGACCAAAACTGGATGGAAGCGTGGAGGGAACATTACCGCCCTGTCCCCATTGGCAAGCGGCTGATCATCGTGCCTGCCTGGCTGGATTCGCCCGACCCAGAGCGCATCCCAATCAAGATAGACCCCGGCATGGCTTTTGGCACCGGCACGCATCCAACCACGCAACTTTGCCTTGAACTCCTCGAAGCCTTCTTCGACGCTTCATCCAAAATGGCGAATCGTCAGACCAAAAGCATAGATATTGGCTGTGGTTCGGGCATTCTGTCCATTGCTGCGCTCAAACTAGGGGCCGAGGCTGCTCTGGGTGTGGATATTGACCTCGAATCGGTCAAAAATGCGCGTGAAAACGCCCATCACAACGGCATTGGCGCAGAGTTTATCGTGGGACAGGGTTCGGTGGAGGAGGTGTTGGCGGGGCAGTTTCCCCTTCGGCAGGCGCCGCTGGTGATGTCGAATATCCTGGCGCCCGTGCTGGTGCGGCTCTTGCAGGCAGGATTGGCCGATTTAACGGAGCCGGGCGGGGCGGTGATCTTGAGCGGAATCCTGCGCGGGCAGGAGCAAAGCGTCATCGAAGCCGCGCAGAGTCAAGGTCTGGTTTTGAGCGCGCAGAAGCAGATGGGAGATTGGGTGGCGTTGTCTTTCGTCCGCTAGGGATAAAAAACGAGCAGGTTCAAGCGCCCCATGCGGATACGGTCGCCGCTGGTCAGGGGATAGGCTTGTTTGGGTATCAGGCGTTGGTTTTCGAGCCAGGTGCCGTTGCTGCTGCCCAGGTCCATGATTTCGTATCCATTGCGGGTCTTGCGAATCATGGCATGCAGCCGCGAGATGCCCAGTTCCAGGGCGCCAAAAGGGGTGAGGTCAATCAACGGTTCTTGGGTTTTGATTTCAGTCGAGGTACGTCCCAGGATGAAGACCTTTTCTTCCAGCATGGCAACCGGACGGCCGTCTTCTAAATTGATGAGAGCGATGCCTTTGGATGGCAGTTCGAAGTCCATGAAGCGCTCGGGAGGCGCGGACAGGATGTCTTCCAAAGAACCGGTCAGGGCGCCGGTCATTTCGCCAACGCGCGGCAACGCCACCGTTTTTTGCTGTTGATAGACGCCAAGAGGAGTGTTGCAGTAGATACACCTGACCGCCCCTGGCTCGTTCTTCATTTTGCAGGCTGGACAAAAGATTCCAGATACGTGAGTGTTCATCTATACTAAATCTCAGGTCATCGTTTTTTGAAAAGAGTTGCTCGCGGTTTGTCCGCGCAACCTTTCCAGGGCGGGCATTCGGGATTTTGCCGACAAGGATAGTTTAGACTAGTGCAAATTCTAACATATTTTATGCAGGTAAATATTGAGATTACGTTAAAATCTAGGGCTATCGTATTCGAATTCAAGTTGACTCTACTTTGTGATACAATTTTCGCCGGTGATGCCATGTCTGCGACGCCTGCTATCCTCCCCACCTCTGAACAATCGAAACCCATAGTACAAAAATATGGCCTGCGCCTGGCGGTGTTGTTTGGCTCTGTGGCGCGCGATGGCAAACTCTTGTTCGAGGATGAAACATGGACTGGGGAGAATTGGCGTTCCTATCAAATCCGCCCATTTTGGGATACGGAGAAATCCAGGTCAGCGGAGGAGATGAGACATGCCGGCCTGGGATAAGCATCTCATCCTCCGTAAAATGAAGGATGGGTAAAAATACCTTGAGATGAAATAAGCATGACTCGTCGTCGGCTCGTCTACTACTTGCTGCTCAACGTCTTCGTTTCGGCCTGTGTGACCGGCTCGATTCTGTTCTGGTACGATCGCACGTATCGTGCCCAACTGAGTCCCATTTCGCTGGCTGCGCTTCCTTCGCAGAGCGCGGCCACGCCGGCGGCTGCATTCGAACCGCAGGCCGACATCCCGGTCGAGATTGTCAGCGTGGTAGGCGCCGGCGCGTTGGATGTCGAAGCGGTCGTTATTCGCTATAACGGCACAGACGAACTTTCTCTTGCCAACTGGCAACTCAAGGACGACGATGGCAACACCTACATCTTCCCGCAGTTGACCCTCTTCCCCAACGGCGCAGTGCAAGTGCATACTGCGTCGGGAACAGATACGGTCATTGACCTGTATATGGGACGGCGCGACCCCATCTGGGAATCAGGCGAAGTAGCCAATTTGCTCGACCCCCAAAACAATCTACGCGCCATCTATCGCGTGCCATGACCGCCCATCGAAAATCGAAAAATCGTCAATCAGAGAACCATGACCCAAGCCCTCTATCGTAAATGGCGGCCCCGCCAATGGGACGAAGTTGTCGGCCAAGCACACATCGTCCAGACGCTCACCAACGCTGTCCGCGCTGGACGGGTGGGCCACGCCTATTTGTTTGCCGGCCCGCGCGGCACAGGCAAAACGACCGTGGCGCGCATCCTGGCCAAGACCGTCAATTGCTTGCACGCAGACCCAGCCCGGCGTCCCTGTAACGAATGCGATCACTGCATGGCTGTCAACGAAAACCGCTTTCTCGACCTCATCGAAATAGACGCCGCCTCCAACACCTCCGTAGACGACGTGCGCGATCTGCGCGACAAGATCAACTTTGCGCCTACTCAGGGCAAATACAAAATTTACATTATAGATGAAGTCCACATGCTCTCCACCGCGGCCTTCAACGCCCTGCTCAAAACCCTCGAGGAACCGCCGCCGCACGCCATCTTCGTCTTGGCCACGACTGAAATCCATAAAATCCCGGCTACCGTACTTTCGCGCTGCCAGCGTCACGAATTCCGCCGCGTGCCGGTAGAGGACATCGTCGGCCAACTCAAGCGCATCGCTCAAGAAGAAAACATCCAGGCTGAAGACGAAGCCCTGACGCTCATCGCCCATCAATCGGCTGGCGGGATGCGCGACGCCATCTCCCTGCTCGATCAACTCTCCTCTAGTGGACAGAAAATAGACCTGGCCCTCACCCAGACCGTTCTTGGCACCGCCACCTCCCAAACCGTATTGGACCTCATCGCTTCCATTGCGGACCGTCGGCCTGCTCCCGCTATGGATGCCATCCACCGCGCCCTCGACGCTGGCGCCGACCCGCGTTCCCTGGCGCGCCAAATTGTGGACTATCTGCGCGGGTTGCTGCTCATCCAAATGGGGAACGCCGACCAGGTGGAAGCCACCCAAGAGGTCAAGTCCACCATGTCGGCGCATTCTACAGTTTTTTCTACCCAAGAAGTGCTGCGCATGATGAAAGCCTTCAACGCGGCGGCGGCCGATACGCGCGGCGGCTGGCAGCCCAGCCTGGGATTGGAACTGGCGTTGGCCGAGGCCCTCGAGGCGCCCCGGCCGGCTGCAACGACTGTTCCTGAAACGCTTCCCCCGGTGTCCAAGAAAGCGCCTGCCGCGCCGACAAAACCGTCTGCATCGCCAGAGACGCCCCCCGCCGTAAGCCCTGCCACCCGTCAACCTGAAGCGCCCGCCTCCACTGCGCCGCTGGTCAGCAATGCCCAAGTCATCCAAGCCTGGAAACAGATTCAAGCGCGCGTCAAAGGGCACTCGGTCAACTTGGCGGCGCTGCTCAATTCGGTCAAATCTCTCGATGTTCAAGGCGCCACCCTGATCTTAGGCTTGGCAAGCGACGTGCTGGTGGAAAAAATGAACCGTCCCGAACATATCGAAACCACCCGTCAGGCTATCCGTGACCTGCTCGGTGTAGACCTGGCTATCAAATGTGTTGTGACCACCGCCAAAGGTCAATTGCCTCCGCACGTCAACCCAGATGGCATGGTTGCCACTGCCTTGCAGAACGGCGGAGAGATTATAGATATGCAGGAGTAATGCGTAAATTAGGAGTACTCTATGGCAAAAGGATTCAATCGAGGCCCTGCCATGGGCGGTCAGGGCGGCATGATGGCGCAACTTCAGCGCCTGCAAAAGCAGATGGAAGAAGCGCAAGCGCAATTGGCCGAGGAAACCGTCACTGCTACGGCTGGCGGCGGCGCCATTCAAGTCACGATGACCGGCGACCAGAAATGTCGCGCGGTGGTCATTGACCCTGCCTTGTTGGAAGACGCCGACGCGGAACTGTTGCAAGACCTGGTGCTTTCGGCTGTCAATCTGGCGCTCGACCAGTCGCGCGAACTGGCGGCAAAAAAACTGGGCCCGCTGGCAGGCGGGTTGCCGTTTTAGCCCCATGCTCCTCCCTGACCCTCTCCAGAAACTCATCAACGCCTTCGAGCGGCTGCCGGGCATTGGCCCTAAATCTGCCTCGCGGCTGGCGTTCTTTTTGCTGCGCGCCGACCGCTCTATTGCAGACGATTTGGCTGACGCTCTGAACGGTTTGAAGGAAAAAGTGGCTTTTTGCGCCGAATGCTTCAATATTACCTCTGCGGGGCGCGAACTATGCGAAGTGTGCGAATCGCCCAAGCGTGACGCCTCTGTTCTATGTGTTGTTGAAGAGGCTCTGGATGTGTTGGCGTTGGAGCGAACCGGCGGCTTTTTGGGCAAATATCACGTTTTGCATGGTGTCCTCTCGCCTATCGAGGGGGTAGGCCCCGACGACATCAAAATCAAGCCCCTCATCGAGCGTGTGGCGCGCGGCGGCGTAAAGGAAATCATCCTGGCTACCAATCCCAGCCTGGAAGGCGACGCGACCGCCATGTACATCCAACAGCAATTGCAATCCTACCCTGTGCGCATCACCCGCCTGGCGCGCGGCTTGCCTGTCGGCGGCGACCTGGAATACGCCGACCAGAACACCCTGCTGCGTGCGCTGGCCGGACGCCAGGAAATGGAATGAGCAGGCGTTCAGTTCACGCCGCTGGGCTTTCTTGTGTCAGCGGTTGAGCGGGGGGGTAACCCAATAATTCTCCGATCGCTCGGGCAATTTGCCTTGCGGCGTCGGGACGAGCGGCGCGGAGACAATTGCTTGCGTATCGTTTGCGCACATCTGGGTGCTGCACCCAACGAGTCAAAACTTCGACAACCTGTTTGGGGGAGGGTGCCCAAACTCCCACACGTTCTTTGACTACGAAGGTGACGTTTCCATCTTCCTGACCCGGTAATTTGGCGTACAGGATGATGGGTAACCCAGCGTTCAAGGACTCGGCAATGGTGCCGGGGCCGGCTTTCGTGACAAGAACATCGGCAGCGCGCATGAAATCGGGCATATCGCGCGTAAATCCGTAGATATGGGCGGGAAGCGGCCATTCGAGCGATTCCAGATGCGCTTTCAGGCGTTGGTTACGCCCGGTTACGATGACCAGGCTCACGTCCAGGCCCGAGGCGGCAATGGCGCGGGCAGTCTTGCCGAGCGGTCCCATTCCCTCTCCTCCGCCTACCAACAGGACGGTCGTCTTCTCTTGTTCCCAGCCCAATTTGGCGCGCAAGTCGGCTTTGTTGCCGGCCGGCACGCAATACCGCAAGGCCACCGGCTGGCCTACCACGCGCAGTTTTTCGGGCGGCATTTGGTATTGGATGGCGCGCTGGCAGGCCATCTCGGTAGGCAAGCATACCAGGTCGGCATTGGGATCGTACCAAAGCGCGTGGGTAGTCACCATGTCCGTGACAACGGTGACGAAAGGCGGACGGTTGTGTCCCATGGCTTTGAGGATGATGGTGTTGGCTAGTGGGTGGACGGTCACCACCAGGTCGGCGGGATGATCGCGCACCAACGCGCGGACGGCGCGGCCAACATACGGCCACATGCTGGTAATGATGGCGCGCGCCCGGCGGCGACCATCGCTGATTCTGAAACTCAAGCCCCACAAGTGCGGCGCTTTGACCATATCGGGATACCAATCGGGCATTTTGTTGAAAGGGATGGGAGCATGGCTCTTGAAAAAATCGAGCATCTCGGTGGTGAAAGCATTGCCATATTCGGCTTCGAGGGCCTCGATGATGGCCTCGGCGGCACTGCGATGTCCGCCGCCGGTATCGGAGAACAAGAACAGGATGTGAGGTTTTTTATGCGCTGTGTTCATTCCCTTGTCTTTCGCCAGGCAGGATGATCTTGGCGCGGCGCGCCAACTCACGGCGGGTTAGCAGGATACGCCGTCCACACCCCTTGCATTCCAGACCGATATCGGCTCCCAAACGAGTCACTTTCCATTCGTAGGAGCCGCATGGGTGTATTTTTTTCATGCGAACGATATCGTCTTTTTGCAGATCGAGAAGCATAGCGCGGCCTCCAGCCGCAACCAAACTAGCGTTGCTTCCCTGTTCACCCGCGGTTCCACTGCGGGTGAAACAAGTGTCCAGGGGATGAGCAACTGCGGCGCGAACCCACATTTGCGTGAACGATGTAAATGTTAAGCGGTAATACTATAGACAGATTATACACGCTGAAGCAGACCTTTAGGGGCTCGACTGCCTGGAGGTGTGCGCCCAAACCTTGCTGGGTGCGGAGTCGAAAGTCTCTCCTCTTTCGAGCAAAATCTGGATGTTTCAGAGTCCGTAGTCTGGAGACCTCGGACACCGCCGGTCATAAATTGTGATAAACTACGGCTTGTCGAAATACTTTCTCTGGAGGGAATGATGCCCGCTCGTGAAACCTATTCTGTCGAAATTGCTGGCTTGAAGCGCGACCTGCGCCTGTTCGAGGTAGCACCTGGCCTGCGCATTGCCATTTTGAATATTCTGGGCGACACGGAACTGGTACAGGCCTGTGCCAAGGCGCTTGCCGAGAAATTGCAAGGAGTGGAGTACGATGTGTTGGTTACCGCTGAAGCCAAGTCTATTCCACTGGCGTATGCCTTGTCTCTGGAAACCCAAAAGCCCTATGTCATCCTGCGTAAAACCTATAAGCCTTATATGGGAGACGTCATCAAAGCCGAGACTCTCTCTATTACCACCGGTCAACCTCAGATACTGATTTTGGATGAGAAAGACCGTGATTTGATGAAAGGCAAGCGCACCGTCATTTTGGACGATGTCATCAGCACTGGTTCCACCTTACAGGGAATGCGCATGATCCTGGAAAAAGTCGGCGCGACGATTGCGGCAGAGGCCGCCATTTTTACCGAAGGCGACCGCGCTAAGTGGATGCACATCATTTCCTTAGGTCACCTGCCGCTTTTTACCGATTGAACGTTCGAACTTTAAAGGTTTTCTTCGAGAACTTTGCGCCTTTGTGGTGAACTTTTCTGCCTTGTCTGGGTTAGGGTGAGGACAAGCAGTTACCTCTTCTCGAGGAAGGGCGCTTGACGAGGAGGAGACAATCAATGCCTGTTTTTGTCTGCGAGAGAGGGCTTTGATGGCCCTCTCTCGTTGCATGGCGGCGGAGCGATTCGGCAGGGGCTCGAGATAAACCATCTCGACCGGCAGGCGGGCACGGGTGTAGCGCGAGGCGCTTCCCTGGTTGTGCTGTTCCAGCCGACGGATGGGGTCACTCGTCCAGCCGGTGTAATATGTTCCATCGGCGCATTTCAAGATATAACAGTAGCAAGCGGCGCTCTCAGCCACGCCTTTTCAGATTCTCCCGCGAGCCAAGCAGCCGCTCCCAAAGGCCGGGGATAGCGGAGAGGTCGGGCTTTTCCACTTCTGACCAATCGGCTTGGGTGCGTTCTGTCAGCCAGCGTGTGCGGCCATCCAGCGCCAGTTCGAGGCGTTCGAAAACCGCTTGCTCGTTTCCGTCTGCCACAGCGTTGCGCAGGCCCTGGAGAGAGGCCATGAGCAGGTCGAGGGCGCGGGCGACGTTCTCGCGATTCAGCAAGGCCGCTTCGGTCAAAGACTTGATTTCATCCTGGTAGGCCAACGCAGCCGTGAGCGTCGAAAAGGGCCGCCCTGCCAGTTTGCGGGCGTCTTGCCAGCCGGGCTGGTCTACGAGCGCGTTGAGCAGGGCAGCGGCGGTCAGTTGAGGCAGCAGGTGCGCTTTACTCATCAGACCGTCGGTTTCTTCGAGGTCGCCGTAGATGGGGGTGGCTCCCCACAAGCGCACAAAATCCGCCGCCAACTGCACCGCCTCTTCGGGCGTATGAGGCGGTGCGTCGAGCATCACCACACTGTTCTCGAACAAGTCTGCTTGTGCTGCTTGCAGACCGAATTCGATCCTGTGCAGGTAGTGGGCGTTGAGGGCCGGCGTTAGCCCAATGTAGTACCTTCCGGCCGGCAAAAGTTCCGCCGCCCAAGCGGCAACTGCCTTTTTGGCCGGCGAGGTATCTACTACTACGGCCCCCTCTGGCAAATCTGGCGCGATGGCTTCCAACGTAGAACGGACTTCGCCAAGCGGTATACTCAGCAGGACCACTTTGGCTTGGCGCACCGCGGCCGGGAGGTTGAATTTCACCTCATCTACAGCGCCTTTCTTTTCAGCGGCTTTGGCTGTTTGGACGTCCTTGTCATGTCCTACACGGCGCAGTGTGGGGTGGTGTTTAGCCAATGCCAGGCCCACTGAAGCGCCTACTTGCCCCAGGCCGATGATTGTAACCTGTATGCTCATGTTCATCCTTTCGACTGTGAAGTGATAGAATTATACTGCTTTCACAGCCAATCCCCCTTTCTCTGTCCCTTAAATTGCGAGAACCGGGGACGCCGACCCCGGTTCTCTCTTGAAAGGAGGAGAAGAGAAATCACCTTTGTCCTAATTTATCATAAATGGTCACAATCAACTTGACGCCAAACCTACGTTTACCCTACGATTGTTAGACAACTTACGAAATTGTTAAGCCTGGGAGACAATATGAAGCAAAAATCCCCCTTTTCTATTGGCGTTTTGCGCGCGTCCCCCCTGGGCGATTTATGGATCGCCGTTGGCGAAGACGGCCTGGCAGCCATCGAGTGGGCGCCAGACGAAGCGGCCTTCGAGACTGCCTTGATGCGACGCTTCAGGCGACCTGTTCGGCCCGACCCGCAGGCAGTTGCCGCGGCGCTTCGCCAACTGGACGAGTACCTGCGAGGCGCGCGAAAGGCCTTTACCTTGCCGATAGATTGGTCCCTGCTGCGGCCGTTCCAGCGTCAGGTGCTGCAAATCGTGGCGGCCATTCCTTACGGCGAAACCCGCACCTACGGCGAAATTGCCCGCCAGATGGGCAAACCGCGCGCCGCGCGTGCGGTAGGCCGCGCCAACGCTACCAACCCCATGCCGCTGGTCATTCCCTGTCACCGCGTCATCGGCAGCGACGGAAAACTGCACGGCTACGGCGGCGGAGAAGGATTGCCAACCAAAGAATGGTTATTGAAATTGGAAAGGGCGGTGATGGCTTGAGAATTACGGGAAATCGGCTGTCACGGAGCGGGCGCAGCGGAAGCCGAGGTCTGAACCATAGCCGGTGGGCTCCTCCGACTCGCGGTTGGAGGACATCAGCACATCCCAGGTGTTGAGGAATCCCCCGCCCCGCTTGACGTGGAAGCGGCCAGTCTCTGGGCCGAGCGGATTTTCCAACGGCGCATCATAGTAGTACGTGGGGGAGTACCAATCTGCCACCCATTCCCATACATTGCCCGCCATGTTATAGACCCCGTAGAAACTCTGCCCGGTCATGAACTCTGTTACGGGCCGGGTGGCGCTGAAGCGTTTACAGGCTGGGTCGCGGTAATTGGCCCATTCACACTGGATACCCTCGCCCCAGGGATAAGGGAAGGCCAACGGGCCGCGGGCGGCTTTTTCCCACTCGGCTTCGGTGGGCAAACGGGCGTTGCGCCATTGGGTGCAATAGTCTTGAGCCATTTCCCAGGTGACATTGACGACCGGATAATTGGCATATTCAGGATTGCCAAAATAGGCGCCCTCTATGTTGTAAGCGCTTCTTTCACGCGGTTCTTTGCACAACTTGACCGCAACGCAGGCTTCGTATTGGGCATTGGTCACTTCGTAGCGGTCTATGTAGAAGCCGCTCAGATATACCAGATGAATGGGATACTCGTCAATTGGGCCTTGGTCGTTGCCCATCAAGAACTCGCCCGCCGGGATGAAGACCATTTCCACATTTTTCGAGTCGATGACTTCCTCAGGGGGAGTAGAAGCAATTATGATAGGAGTCTGCGTCGCGAGGGGAGTCTCGGTTGGCGCTGGGGAGGTGGTGGCCGTGAAAGAGGTCGTTGGCGGCGAGGCGGTAGCCAGCGGCGTATGGGTTGGCGAGGGAAGCACGAGGGGCAAAGGAAGTTGGAATCCGCTTCTGGCAGCCAGCCAGCCGCCCCCGCCTAACAGCAAGAGAAGGAGGAAAAAGAAAGGCGCCCACAGCCACTTTCGTTTTTTTGCGCGTCCCTTTTTGCCTCCATTGCGCTTGGGCGGTGCTTTTGGAGGCGGAGAAGAGGCGGCCTCTTCAGGCAGAGGAGCAGGCTGAGGCGTGGCCGTCTCTTGGGGCTGCGGGCCAGGCTGGGGCATAGCAGCCTCTTGGGATGGTGGAGCAGGTTCAGGCGTGGGAAGAGGCGCTTCCATTCGTTCGCGGTGGAGCTTGAAAATCATCCCATCCGGCGCGTTCATGAACAATACCGGCGTAGCCCATTCCGTCTCGTTGCCGGTGGTGAAGATGGCTTTGCGTGCTTCCGACATGGCGGCGTCTACGGGGAAGCCGTCTGCGATGGCGCCGTAGAATTCGTTGGTAAACTTGATGGCCGACTCTTCCAAGATGGGGAACTGCATGGCAATCACTGCCGGGATGCCTTGCTGCACCAGCGATTGCGCCACACCCGCATACGGATCAGAACGGGACGTGCGCGCGCCCTCGCAAGCATTCAGCAGCACCAGGCGCAATGACGGGTGATCATGCAGTAAGATGCCCAGATATTGCCCGCTGACCGGCCGCCCGCGCCGTTCGTTCAGGTCTTCTTCCAGCAGCAGGACGCCATCTTGCCGATAAGTGATGAATTTGCCATGCCCTACGAAGTGAAAGATGTGGAAATCATCGCGCCGCAGGGCTTTTTGCAAGTCGGCCAGGGTAGGGCGGTTCAGGCGCTCCAACACAATCATGCCGCGCGCGATGAGCGGCTGGATGGCGGCGGTCAACTTCTTCCATTCTTCCTCCACCTGTAAAGGCGGAAAGCCCTCTGGGCTGGAAATCATCACCAACATCTTGAGCGGCGGTTTCAACGCCAGGGGATATTCTGGCACGGGCAATTCGATGTAGCGCACCACCGGCGTCTCTTTCGAGAGCGCCAGAAATTGATTCATCTTGGAGTGATACAACAATTCCCAGGGGTAATCCTGAAATTCTGGCACTTCAATATGCAAGCGGATGCGCAGTCCTTTGCCTTTTTCACGCGCCTGTTCGCGGCTCAACATGAAACAGGTATAGACTTCACCCGAAAAGACGGCATTGAACAGGTCTTCGCCGCATTGTTTGATGGCTTGCAATTCCCCCGAATCGAAGGGTTGAAGCACGCCTTGACGGGTTTGCCCCATGCGCAAAATGTAATTTTCCAATTGCAGGTCAGAAAGAGGGCGTTCGAACTCCGTAGAGGCCGGCCCGAGGGGAGAATCAATGACCCTCGCGTGGTATTTTCCGTCGCTTGCCCGCTCGATGAGTATGTCGAAGTTGAGGTAAAAACTCTCTAGCATAACGACCGCCCCTGCGGGGCTACTTAATGCCAGTTTGGAATGACCGTCCCGAAGGCTTTTTAGAGCCATTGTATGGGCAAAATCGAGCCTTCAAGACGTTTCGAAGGCTTATCCCGAATTCAGGTTACTTAATCATACCCTGATGTTTAGTTACACGCAAGTCCCATTTTTCACAAGATGTGCGCGCAAGGTTGTGGCTGCGAACTGCCTAAAAAATGTGTGTCATTCGCCCAATTTGCGTCGAGAGCGATTGCTCGATTGCTCAGAGTCTACACACGGCTGCAAGGTGAGGAAGCAAGGCGTTTTGAATCCTTGCGACTCTTATGATACACTCGCCCCATGCAAAGTGACGAATATCGTTTTGGCTACGTCAGCATTGTAGGCCGCCCGAATACGGGCAAGTCTACGCTGGTCAATGCCCTGCTCGGTCAAAAAGTGGCCGCCGTTTCGCCCAAAGCCCAAACTACGCGCCGTCGTCAACTGGGCATCCTCACGACCGAGGACTTCCAGATGGTCTTCGTGGACACGCCGGGCCTCCACAAGCCGCGTCACAAACTCGGCGAATTTCTCAATCAAGAAGCCCAAGAAGCGTTGGCAGGGGTGGATGTAGTCTTGTTCCTGGTAGATGCGTCTGTCGAGCCGACCGACCAGGACCGCTGGATTGCCCCCCGCCTGGGACGTCTCTCGCAGCGGACTCCGCTTCTGCTTGCCGGCAACAAAATGGATTTACTCTCCGCCGAGGCGTTGTCTGCGCGCCTCGAAGCGTACCGCGCCCTCGTCCCGCCAGGGACGCAGGTCATCCCCATTTCGGCTGTACATGGTGCCAACCTCGACATGCTGCAAGCGGCGCTGGCCACCTATCTTCCGCCAGGGCCGCCGCAATTCGATCCGCAGCAGGTGACAGATTGGTACGAGCGCGAGATTGCAGCCGATCTCATCCGCGAGGCCTGCTTGTTGAATCTGCGCGATGAAGTGCCGCATGGAGTAGCGGTTCGCATAGATGAATTCACTGAACGCGGCGAGGAGGGGGCGTATATTGTGGCGACTGTGTTCGTAGAACGCGAATCGCAAAAAGGCATCCTGATTGGGCGCGGCGGCGTGATGTTGAAACGAATTGGCAGCGCGGCGCGCGCGCAAATCGAAGCCATGTCAGGACGCAAGGTTTACTTGGAGTTGCGGGTCAAGTTGTTGAAAGAATGGCGTAAGGATGAAAGAGCCATGAAAAGGGTAGGGTATACCCTCAAGAACAAGAAAAGGAGGTAAGCATGTCCATTTTCCCCTTTGCCGCATTCGTGTTCGCCGTCTTGGAAGCCCTGGCGGTGTGGAAGGGCTGGCTAAAGTTGGAATTGGTTGCCAAACCAGCCGTGATGCTCTGCTTGTTTGCCTGGCTGGCACTGACGGCCGGTTTGCACGGTGCCTTGCTGTGGTTTGGGCTGGGCGTCTTGTTCTCTCTGGCTGGAGATGTGGCGTTGATCTTCAGCGACCGTTTCTTCCTCGTTGGTTTGGTGGCTTTCCTGTTTGCACAGATTGCCTATGTGATGGGTTTCAATACGCCTTTACCAAAGACCTCGGCTATTTGGAGCCTGGGAATGGCCGTTGTGTTGGGCGTAGGGGCGGTGCGGGTGATACGTCCTATCGTGGCAGGGGTACGCGCCCAAGGGCAGCCCCGTCTGGTTGCGCCGGTGGTCGTGTACAGCGTTGTGATTACGCTGATGCTGCTCTCGGCATTGCTGACGCTCTTCCGCCCCGAATGGCGCTCTACGCCCGCGCTCTTGGTGAGCGTGGGGGCGTTCTTGTTCTACCTGTCGGATATCGTGTTGGCATGGAATCGCTTCGTCGCTCCCATTCGACGTGGCCGCGTACTGAACATCGGGCTGTACCACTTGGGGCAGATAGCAATCGTCGCAGGCGTCATCTCGCAATTCGGGTAAGAGGGGCAGGCACGATAGTTCTCAGGGAGATATCTTCTCAATACTTTGCCGCGAAGTACCCGCAGGGTGAAGGTTCGAGCGTCTCAAGAAGGCTTTTCCGGAAAACCTTCGGGATGTTTCCCCCGTTTTTTGAGAGGATACTCAGGGAGGCTTTTTTTTGCGCGGCTGCATCTTCTCGAAAAAAGCATGAGACAGGGTGTTTTAGGCACGCTGCGCGCCCAAAACACCCTGCTTCCCCCCTCTCTATTTCAGACGGCCATTTCCGTCTCAGGTTCTTTGGCTTCTTGTTGTTTCAGGACGATTTCGCCTTCTTGATTTACGTCTACCAATACGGTGCAGCCAGACGGGAATTCGCCGGCCAGCAGGCGGTCAGAGAGCGGATCTTCGACTTTGTTTTGGATGACGCGG
Organism: Anaerolineales bacterium; assembly: GCA_034431895.1. Classification (GTDB taxonomy): domain Bacteria; phylum Chloroflexota; class Anaerolineae; order Anaerolineales; family Villigracilaceae; genus JAABUE01. The sequence goes on along the minus strand of DAOUCM010000356.1, from coordinate 15,297 downwards.
CGCAGCGGACGGGCGCCAAACTCGGCGTCGAAGCCTAGGTCGGCCAGCAAAGCCAGGGCGGCAGGTGTGGCCGTCAGCGTGAGGGCGTGTTCGGCCAGGCGGGCCGCCACCTTGTCCAGTTCGAGCGAGACGATTTGTTGGATGTCTTCCTTGTTGAGCGCGCGGAAGACGACCACACTGTCCACACGGTTGATGAATTCTGGACGGAAGGCGCGCTTGAGGGTCTCCGTCAGTTTCTTGCGCATCTCTTCATAAGACAGGCGCTCTTCAGTTTCTTCGTCGCGCTTCAACTGGAAGCCCAAGGCGCCCTGTTTCTTGATGACATCTGCGCCGATGTTGGAAGTCATGACGATGATGGCGTTGCGGAAGTCCACCTTGCGGCCGCGCGCATCAGACAGGTGCCCCTCTTCCATGATTTGCAACAGCATATTATGGACTTCAGGGTGCGCCTTTTCGATTTCGTCGAACACCACAATGGAATACGGACGGCGGCGCAGGGCCTCGGTCAACTGGCCGGCATCGTCATAGCCCACATAGCCGGGCGGCGCGCCTACTAACCGCGAGGCGGTATGCCGTTCCATGAATTCGGACATATCCAGCTGGATGGCGGCTTCCTCGCTGCCAAACATGAATTTAGCCAGGGCCTTGGTCAATTCGGTCTTGCCAACGCCTGTCGGCCCCAAGAAGATGAAGGATCCAATTGGGCGGCGCGGGTCTTTGAGACCGGCGCGGGCGCGGCGCACTGCACGCGAGATGGCTTCGATGGCGTCTTTCTGCCCGATGATGGACTTTTGCAATTCGGCTTCCATCTTGAGCAAACGCTGGCTTTCCTCCTCGGCCAGTTGCATCAGCGGAACGCCGGTCCACATGGAGACCACTTCGGCAATGTCCTCCGCCGAGACAACCGGACTGGAGGCGCGGTCCCAACCGCTGCGCAGGCGCTCGATGTTGGCTTGCAATTCCAGTTCTTTCTCTTCCCACTCGCGGACATCTTCGATATTGCCATCTTCCTGCGCCAGGATGCGGTTTTGGCGCGCCTGCCGCAATTGACTGAACAGGTCTTTGGCTTCTCTGGCCGCCGGACTCTTGTACATCCGCACGCGGGAGGAGGATTCGTCTATCAAATCTATGGCTTTATCCGGCAAGAAACGCTCGGTCACATATCTGGACGACAGGTGAGCCGCCGCTTCGAGGGCCTCGTCAGAGATGACGAGGTGATGATGCTCTTCGTAGGCCTTGCGGATGCCTTTGAGGATTTCGATGGTCTCTTCCTCGGAGGGTTCATCCACGATAATGGATTGGAAACGACGTTCCAACGCGGCATCGGATTCGATGTATTTGCGGTACTCGTCCAGCGTGGTTGCCCCGATGACTTGCAACTCTCCGCGCGAGAGAGCCGGCTTGAGGATGTTGGCCGCATCTACCGAGGAACCGGCCGCGCCGGCCCCCACCAGCATGTGGACTTCGTCTATGAAAAGGATGGAGCCAGATTGTTTGAGTTCGTCAATGACGCGCTTGAGGCGTTCCTCGAACTGCCCGCGATACATCGTGCCGGCCACCAGCGAGCCAACGTCCAGTTGCAAGACGCGCTTGTTCATCAGAGGGGCCGGTACGTCTCCGTCCACGATGCGTTGGGCAAGTCCCTCCACGATGGCCGTCTTGCCGACGCCAGGTTCGCCAATCAAAGCGGGATTGTTCTTCGTCCGGCGCGCCAAAATCTGGATGACGCGCTCGATCTCGTTCTGCCGTCCGATGACCGGGTCGAGTTTCTTTTCTTCGGCCAGCAAAGTCAAGTCGGTAGCCAGTTGGTCTATGAGGGGCGTCTTCTGCCCGGCTGGGTTGGGGCGTTGGGGTTGCACAGGCCCGGCGGGGGTGGGGGTAGAGGCGCCTTCGTTCAGCACTCGCCGCGTTTGACGGCGAATCTGGTCAGGCGTGACGCCCAAACGGCGCAGCACCTCCATCGCCTTCCCTTCCACGCGCACCAGACCCAGCAGGATGTGTTCGGTGCCTATGTAATGATGTCCTAGTTGACGGGCCTCTTCTACCGCGTATTCCAATACCTGTTGGGTATCGGGCGCCAGGTCAATCTTGCCGGTAAACAGCGAACGGCCGCCTGTGCTGACCCGCTCGATCACCTCGCGCACCCGCTCGGTTTGCATCCCTAACTCACGTAAGACACGCCCGGCTACTCCGCCTTCTTCGTTCATCAAGCCTAGCAGTAAATGTTCGGTGCCAATATTGTTTTGACGGGCGCGCTCGGCTTCCTGGTGAGCCAGGCTCAACACCCGCCTCGCACGCTGTGTAAAGCGATCCATACCAGACATAATGAGATACTCCTAATCACTCAGACAGAACCTGTCGGGTTGATTTTACCAAAAAGCGGGAAAAACAACGTAGGAAAAAGGTTAGAATTTTGGGGGAACGGCCAAGGTTGTTCGGGCGGCCTGCCTGCTGGTACAATATCTATATGACTACCTGGCGCCTCCTCCTCACCCCTCCTGCTCGCGGCGCATGGAACATGGCCGTAGACGAGGCCTTGCTCGAATCTAGTGGGCGGGGTAAAACGCTGCCCACCCTGCGCTTATACGCCTGGGAACCGCCCTGTCTGTCGCTTGGGCAGGGACAACCCTTTGCCGATGTGGACCTGACCCGCCTGCGCGAGCGCGGCTGGGAGGTCGTGCGTCGAACCACCGGTGGACGGGCTATCTTGCACACCGACGAATTGACCTATTCCGTCACTGCCCCGCCAGACGAGCCGCGCGTAGCCGGGACGGTGCTGGAATCGTACAACCGCCTGGCGCAGGCCTTACTATCCGCCGTCCACGACCTGGGACTGCCGGTCGAAATGAAGGAAGGCAAGGCAAACGGCAACGGCAGTCCTCATCCGGTCTGCTTCGAAGTCCCGTCCACGTATGAGATCACGGTCAAGGGCAAGAAATTGATCGGCTCGGCGCAAGCGCGCCGCAGAGACGGCGTCTTGCAGCATGGTTCCCTGCCGCTGACCGGCGACCTGACGCGCATTTGTCAGGCGCTGGTCTTTCCAGATGAATCGGCGCGCGCCGTCGCCGGTCAACGCCTGTTGGAGCGCGCCACGACCGTTGAGGCGGCGCTAGGGCGGGTAGTGGCCTGGGAAACCGCCGCGCAGGCCTTCGTCCGCGCCTTCGAAGCGCAGTTGGGAATCCGCCTGGAGGAAGGGGAACTCTCTCCACAAGAAATCTCGCGGGCCGAAGAACTCGTCCGCGAGAAATACGCGCACCCGTCCTGGACGGAACGGGTGTAACCTTGTTCTACCCGCAGTGGAACTGTGGGTAGAACGAACTACTTCACGAAAATCACATTCTGGTATCCCAGCGCCTGGAAGAAGCGGAACAGGTAATTCTCGGCGTTGGTTTGTGCCTGGGTCAGAATGCCGTCTTCCAGCGCGGCTTTCAAGATTTCCGTTTCGGCGCTCTGGCGGCAGATCGTCTCCAAATCTACTGTTGGCTTGGTGAAAATGCCCGTGTCACGGTCGTACACATAGGACTTTTGATTGTCCAGCGTGGCTACGAAAACTTCGGCTGGGGGGAGTTTGACGGACAACGCGCCCGCCTCCAGGCGCATATCTTCTGGCAGAATCTTCCCCATGTCAATGCCGGCAATCACGATGCCATGCCCCACGAACAGCACCTTGTCGCCCACCAGGAATCCCAGCGTCCCCTGATTGATTTCACAAGTGACTACTTTTTCCACGCTATATTGGATGGTCTCCAGCCGCGCCAGCGCCCGCACCTCGTTGATGTAGGTCACCGGGTCGGGGATGACGGTGGGCGTGGGGTGCAGCAAGTCCGACACCTGCGTCTGCAAGGCCTGGTTGGCTTGCTGAAGCGGTTGTAAAGCCTGATTGGCCTGCTGGGCTGTCTCTTGCATGGTTTTGACAATATAATAACCGCCAGCAATCAACACGATAATGATCAAGAGCGACAGGAAATTCTGTTTCATGTCACAATTATACTGCTTGTTTTTCCAGATCAGAACATGACTCATAGACTTCGTCTTGCCTGGACATTTTTCCTGCTAGCGGCCTGCACCTTCCCGGGACTTCACGCCTCCTTTACGACGCCCGAAGCGGCCTCCGTTACCGCGAGCGTTCCTGCGCCGACCGCTTCCACCGCCGAACTGCCGCGTCCCACGCCCACCTCTGCGCCGCTGGGGACGCCGGAAAACCCCTTGGTGCTGGCGCTTTCCCCCTCTGCCGCTCCCGAAGGAGTGCGCGTAGAAGCGGGCAAAGCCTTTGCCGCCCAACTGGCCGAGGAGACCGGTTATACCTTCGTAGTGACTGCGCCGGAATCCTACACCAAACTGGTCGAGGCGCTGGGACGAGGCAACGCGCACGTTGCGGTTTTGAGTCCCTATGCCTACGCGCTGGCCTATGAAAAGGGGAATGCAACTGCCGCTTTTGCCGCTATGAAATCGGGGCAGAAGGCCTACGGCGCCCAGTTCATTGCTCGCGCAGACGCAGGCTTTACCTCCTATTACGATGCGCGCGCGCAGGAGAACACAGCCGATGCTGCCACAGCCCTATCCCAATTCCGCGAGAAGAAGCCCTGCTGGTCCGATTCCGTTTCGCCTTCGGGCTACGTCATCCCGGCCGGCATTTTGGCGTATCACAATATTCCCACTCGCCCGGCCGCCTTCGTGCAAGGGCAGCCTACCGTTGCGCGGGCCGTGTATGCGGGCGGCATCTGTGACTTTGGCGTAACCTACATAGACGCGCGCGAATTCCCGTCCCTGCGCGATGCCTTCCCCGACATCCTCGAACAGGTGCTTGTCATTTGGCGCGTTCCGGCCATCATCCCGTATGAAACTCTCGTCCTGTCGAAGACCTTATCGCCCGACATGGCCGAGACGCTCGAAAACGTCCTCTTTCGCCTTTTGGGGATGCAGGCCGGCCGGCAAGTAGTAGGGCAAGCGTATGGGGTCGAAGAATGGGAAGCCGTGACAGATGCGTTCTATGCTGACTTTTTACGCTACCTGGAAGCGGCGCCGGTCGAGTGGAATACTTTGCTCGAGGAACGACCATAGCCTCTGAAATTTTGGTGAGCGCATCGAACCGATGGAGCGACAGTTCAACGGCATCCCTTTTGGGGACTGCCGCTCGAACGGGCTATTATCCCAGCACGTTGACGCACCAACAAATTTTGTTTTGAAAACGCAATTCGCGCAGGCACAGAAACTCCGTTACAATAGTGGCTCGATTATGGAAAATCTGCTTTTCTTGGCCCCGGCGAGCCTGATACTCCTTGCTGGAGGGTATGCCGGGCTGGGTTTGTTCATCTGGCAGCGGCGGCCGGGTCTGGCATTTACTCCCTTTGCGTGGATGATGACCAGCATTGCTCTCCTTTCGCTGGGCAATGGGCTGGAATTGGCAGCCTCCAACATCACCGGCAAAGTTTTGGCGGCCACTATCAAACTGATGGGAACGGTCAGCGCGCCTGTCTTCCTGTTGACCTTTTGCGTGACGTTTACAGGACGAAGCCACCTGCTGACGACTGCCAGGCAAGCCCTGACCTGGATCGTTCCTATCGGCACCCTTTTTCTGGCGTTCACCAATCCCTATCATCATTTGATTTGGAAACGTGTGCAAATAGCGTCGCTGGGTCCTTTGTCTTATTTGGAAGTCGAAATGGGGGCATGGCTGAGGTTACAAACCGCTTATACGCATATCGTCGTTTTCATCAGTTTAGGATTTCTGTTATTGGATTTTTTGCATTCGCCGGCGAAGCAGCGTTTCAAGCCCGCCCTGGTTTTGACCGGCACGGCTTTGCCATGGATTGGCGGTATGATTGTCCTGGCAGCCACACGACCTGGCCTAGATTGGCTGCCTTTTCTGTTTCTCCCGGCCGTTGCGGCCATGGCATGGGGCATCCTGCGCTATCGCTTGTTGGATGTCGTCCCCATGGCGCCGGCGATGATCCTGGAAGATTTGCAAGATGGCATCTTGGTTATAGACCATCAGAGACGAGTTCTCTATCTCAACAAGACTCTGAAGAAAATCTTGGGGATTTCGCTGGAAACTTCCTTTGGGCAGCCAATCGAGCGGCTCTACCCGCAGTGCGCCGATACGTTTTTGCGATTGGTCGAACGCCGGGAACCCTTCATCGAAAAGCCTTTTCTCTTGGATGGCCGGGAAACGATGTTCGAAATTCACCTGAAGCCCATCCAAAACCTCGAACAGGGAAAAGAAAAGGCCCCCTCGGCCTATGTAATGGGTTTTCGCAATATTCACCAGCGCAAGCAAATCGAAATGGACCTCGCAAGGCGCGAGGCGCTGCTCGAAACCCTCAACCTGGCGGCGCAACAATTCTTGAAAACCGCCGCTTGGGAGGCCAATATCTATGCCTTCCTCGAAAGGCTGGGGCAGGTCACACGGGCAAGCAGGGCATATGTTTTCCAGAATTATCATGAGCAAGATGGCATGATGTATACCAGCCAGACGTATGAATGGACAGCGCCTAACGTAACGCCCCATTTGAACGACAGACAATTTCGTCACATTCCCATCACACAAATCGGGCCGGCCGGCTGGAGCAACCAACTGGGCCAGGGAAAATTGATTTCGGCCCTGACCAGCGAATTGCCGCTCATGGAACAAACAGAATTGCACAAACGCGGCGTGCGTTCGACCTTGATGGCGCCCATCTTCGTAGAAGGCAAATGGTGGGGTTTCATTGGTCTGGAAGATAACGAGCGTGAACGTGTCTGGCAAACTACCGAACTGAAATCCATCCAGGCCGCCGCCGACATTTTCAGTGCGGCAGAAACACGCGCCCGAAATGAGTTTGCCCTGCGCCGCCGTCAGCGCACCCTCAACCTGCTCCACGAAGTCGTTTTGACCGCTTTGCAAGCCAACGACTTACAAACGATGGGCGACGCTGTGGTAAGCCGCCTGAGCGAATTGGTGAACGCCAATGCCTGTTTCTTTTCCATTTGGGATGAGGCCACACAATCCGCCAGGCCGCTCTCTGCCCATGGAGAGTATCGCGAGGTTTTCCTGTCCATCGAACCCGAAAAAGGGGAAACTACCCTTGCAGCTTCGACGCTCAAGAGCGGCCACGCGCTGGTCATCAATGATGTGACTCATACGCCCTATGTCAGCCAGCGGATTTTGGATATGTTCCCCTACCGCGCGCTGATGTCTTTTCCCCTCATCGCTGGGCAAAGATGGTTGGGCGCCATCATCCTGGCATACAATTATCCCCGCCGTTTCCAACCGGAAGAAATCTTGCTTGGAGAGCAGGCCGCCAGCCTGATTGCATTAGCGATGGAAAAATTCCAGGCTGTCGAAGACGCCAGCAAGCGGGCCGAAGAGTCCGAAACGCTGCGGCGCGCCAGCGCCGCCATCCTGGAAACGTTACGCTCCGATGAGGCCGTGAATCGCATCCTCGAACAATTGTCTTTCGTGTTGCCCTACGACAGCGCCTCAGTGCAACTTTTGCGCAAGGACGAATTGGAAATTGTAGGCGGGCGCGGATGGGATGAACAGTCCATGAAAATGGTGATGGGAATGCGCTTCCCGGTGCCGGGCGACAATCCCAACAGCGTAGTGATCGAAACCGGCAAACCCTATATTTTGAATAACCCCAGCAGCGTCTACAAAACCTTCGAACAAGAGCCTCACGATCATATCCGTTCCTGGCTGGGCGTCCCGCTCGTCATTCGGGACCAGGTCATCGGCTTGCTGGCAATTGACAGCGCGCAACCCAATCGCTTCGATGAGGAAGAGGTCAAGATGGCGGTCGCATTTGCCGGCCAGGTAGCCATTGCGCTAGAGAATGCACGTCTGTACGAAGAAGCCCAAAATATGGCGCTCACCGATTCGTTGACCGGTCTCTACAACCGGCGCGGATTGTTCGAGATAGGTCGTCTGGAATTCTCCCGCGCTATACGGAACAACCAACCCTTTGCTGCGTTGATGGTAGACATTGACCATTTCAAGCGCGTCAACGACTTGTACGGTCACGCGATTGGCGATCAGGCCTTACAAGGGCTGGCCAGGCATTTGAACAGCATTACCAGGGACATAGACATCGTCGGACGTTACGGGGGAGAAGAGTTCGTCATTCTGTTGTCTGAAACGCCTTTGCAAGTTGCCAGGGAAATTGCCGAACGTTTGCGCTCTGCGGTCGAGAATTCTTCTCTAGCGACCGATAGCGGCAACTTGCGCGTGACCATTAGTGTGGGCGTGGCGGCCTTTTCGCGTGAAACTCCCGACCTGGAGACTCTGATTGCGCGTGCTGACCAGGCTTTGTATCTTGCCAAGCACAAGGGACGTAACCGCGTAGAAACCAGCAAATGAGTTGAATTACTCCTCGTCGCTTGCCGTATTGGCCCCGCTGTGATAGTGCCGGCTGTAGTAACGCTGCAAGCCGTATTGTAAGCGCTGGGAATATTGCTTAGAATGCGCGCCGCTGGCTTTGAAGTTTGCCGCCATCTCATGTGCCAGTCCCTCGACGGCCTCGGGTGGAGATTGTTTGGTAGCCAGTTTCTCCAGTTTTTTGAGCAATTCTTTCAAAAAGTCAGCCTGACTCTTGACCAGGGCCGCCTGCAATACGCCTCCGCGCCCGCTGACGATGGTGTAGTCGCGATAAGGCTTACGTTGCAAAAGATCGAGCGCCTCGAGCCAGGCAGGCAGGTCGGCATTGGCCAGAAACGGGGGCTGGTTTTTCACTACCGCATCGCCTACGAAGACGATTTTCTCCTCGGGCAAAATGACCCAGATGGCGCCTGCGCTTGGACCGGGATGGCTTTCGAGCAGGACCGGCGTATTTCCCCAGTGCAGAATCAAGTTATGGGTGAACGAAATTTCCGGCTGTACCCAGCGGATGCCGCCCAGGCCGGCTATGACTTCCCAATCGGCGCCGCTATCCTCGCTTTGAGCCTTGAAAGCGCTGGGGCGGCTGCGGAAAATTTGAGCCGTCTTTTCGTGAGCAATGACCGTACAGTCCATGGCGCGCACGCCCAGGGTACGGTCGGGATGCGAATCCAGGTTGACCAGCACCCGCTCTGGGCCGCCGTTCAAGTTCATCAAAGCCGCGCGCCAGGCGCGTCCGTCTTCCGGCGAGGGCGGCGCATCAATCTGAATCAAGCCTCGCGGCTGGCTGATGACCCCCAGGGTAACACCAGAATATTGATTCTCCACGAAAACATTCTGACCAATCGCTTCCATTCAACTCCTCAATCTGCCTTCTTGACCGCCGCTTGCTCTGGCGTAGCAATCGGCAGAGTGAAAAAGAAGGTCGAGCCAACATTATTTTCACTCTCCACCCAAATCTTGCCTCCGTGTCCCTCTACTGCCATGCGGCAGAAGGCCAAACCGATGCCCAGGCCAGCGGTCTTGTCCTTGCCGCGCAGACGGGTAAATTTGTTGAAAATACGCTCGCGGTCCAAGATGGGAATGCCCGGCCCGTTATCCTGAACGGCCACTTTGACCCAGCCGTCTTCTTTGACCGTACTGACGACAATTTCGCCGCCCACGGGTGAAAATTTAGCCGCGTTTTCGAGCAAATTGATCATCACCCGCAGGATCATATCCGTATCTACCCACACCATAGGCTGGCTGGCCGACAGATTGGTTTTGACCTTTTGATTACGGCTATCGAGGCCCGGCTGCACAATCTTGATAGCCTCTACAATCAGATGGCTGATGTCGGCACTTTTTTGGTTGACAATTTGCTGTCCCGACTCCAGGCGGTTGATATCCAACAGGGAACTAATCAGCCGTTCGATGCGCGCCGTAGAATTAGAAGCAATCGTCAAAATGGATTGCACGGCTTCATCGGCCTCGATCATCCCACCCAGGATCTCCAAACTAGAGATGATATTGGAAAGAGGCGAGCGTAAATCATGATACACCATCGCCGTCAAATCATTGCGCAAATCGTCCAATGCCTTGCGCTCGCTAATGTCGCGAATCATCCATTGCAGCGCCTCGACATCCTCGAAATTCACTGCCCGAACGGTTACCTCTACATGGATATAACGGCCGCTCCTTTTGTGTAACAACGAAGTGTACGAACAGGGTTGATACGTCTTCAAATTTTCGAATTCCAGGCCGACCTTGCTCCAAACGATCTCATGCACCTGGTCTATGGTCATTTCACGGAGTTTTTCGTCTGGAAATTCGCTCATGGCCACCGCCTGGCGATTGGCTTCCAGAATTTTGCCCTCCCAATCGGTGATGAAGATGGGGTCTATGCTGGTGTCGAACAATTCACGATAACGCTGGTGAGCGGCATCCAGGCGCCCAAACAGTTGAGCGTTTTGGATGGCCGTCCCTGCCAAACTGCCGATGCCGTTCATCACCAAGAGTGCATCGGGGTCGAACATGCCGGCGGCGGGGTTGATGGCCTGCAACACACCGATCGGCTTGCCTTGCGCCAAAATGGGCGCAATCGCCAATGCGCGCATATCCATGCCCGCAAACTTGTCCTCTTCTGTGAAGCGGTCGTCTCGTTTGATGAGCGGTATGACCAGGCCCTGCCCCCTGGCGAGAACCTGCCCGCTCAAGCCCTTGCCGGGCGGAATACGCCGGTCGAGAATGTTGCCGGCGTTCTGCCCGGCGGCGGCTCGGAAGACCAGTTCGCCAGAGACGGGATCCGTCAACGCCAACGCCACCGTTTCCACCTGTAAGGCTTGCATGGTATGGTTGAGAATGCGTTGCAACACTTCTTCCAGGTCCAGCGACATGTTGATGGCGGCAGCGCATTCGGCCAGCGCGCTCATCACCCGCGCTTGACGCTGGCTCTCGGTATACAGGCGCGCGTTCAACACCGCGATCCCCGCCTGGTCGGCGATGGCTTGCATCAGTTCGAGATGTTCCAACCCAAAGGTATTCGGCACCGAATGAACCAGCGTCAATACGCCCACGATGCGTTCACGCGCTGTCAGCGGTACGCAAATGGCCGATTTGGCGCCCGTTTTGTCGCTGGCATCGTCAGGGCGGCGCAGCCAGCGTTCGTCACGGCTGGTGTCGGGAATCAACGCCGCCTTGCGATTGCGCAATACCCAGCCTGCCAGTCCACGTTCTACTGTGTCGCGTAATTGCTGGGTAGTATGCTCGACGAAATTCTTGCCATACACGATCGTCGCATCAATGGGTTTGCCAGAGTCGTCCAACACAACGATCGTGCCGCGCTCGCCGCCCACGTTTTGAATGGCCTCGTACAGAACACGCTGCAACACCGTCCGCAAGTCGAGCGCGCTGGCTACCTCACGGCTGACATGGTACAACAGTTCGAGTAGTGAATGCGTCCGGACATCGAGCTCGAGTGTGCTTCCTTTGGTCATTTTGCTCATATTGACATTTGCCTACCGATATTTTACTCCCTTTTTTTGCCAGTTGGCCCAGTGATTTTGACCTGAATTCGGGATCAGCCTTCGAACCGTCCCGCGAAGTACCCGCAGGGTGAAGGCTCGCTTTTGCCCATACAATTGCTCTAAAAAAGCCTTCGGGACGGTGATCCCAAACTGGCATGACTTTACACCCCGTGCAAAAACCCTTTTACCCGATGACCCCCAATTGCCGGCCCACTTTTCTGAAGGCTTCCAACCCGGCCTCCAGGTCGTCACGGTTGTGGGCAGCCGAGAGCATCACGCGGATGCGCGCCTTGCCCTGCGGCACGGTAGGATAGCCAATGGCCATAGCGAATACGCCGGCGGCATACAGTTCGCGGCTGAATTGCTGCGCTAGCGGCGCCTCGCCCAACATGACCGGCGTGATGGGCGTCTCGCTCGCGCCGGTATCGAAACCCAAGCGCTTCATCTCGGCCTTGAAATAGCGGGCGTTTTCCCACAATTTGTCCACCAATTCTGTCGAGGTTTCCAACAAGTCGAGCGCAGCCAGGCACGCGGCGGTATCTGGCACAGTCATGGCCGACGAGAACAAGAAGGGGCGCCCGCGCTGACGCAGCCACTCCACGATGACCTTATCGCCGGCCACCACGCCGCCCATCACGCCAAAGGCCTTCGACAGGGTGCCAACTTCTACGTCCACTTTACCGTGCAACCCAAAGTGATCCACGATGCCGCGTCCGCCCTTGCCCAGCACGCCCTCGCCGTGCGCGTCGTCTACCATCAACAGGATATCGTATTTTTTCGCCACCTCGTAAATGGCCGGCAGCGGCGCAATATCGCCGTCCATGCTGAACACCCCATCCGTCACGATCAACGCGCGGCGGAACTGCGGCAGGTTGGCGCGGATTTGCTCCTCCAGCGATTCAGGGCTGTTGTGTTCGTAAGCGATGATTTTAGCGCCCGACAGGCGGCAGCCATCGATGATCGAGGCGTGATTCAGGCGGTCAGAGAAGATGACATCCTCCTTGCTTACCAGGGCTGGGATCGTCGCCAGGTTGGCGCAAAAGCCGCTCTGGAACGTAATGGCTGCTTCCACGCCCTTGAAAGCAGCCATCCTCCTTTCCAGTTCGACATGCAAATCCATGGTCCCCGCAATCGAGCGCACCGCGCCTGGCCCCACACCGTGCGTCTCGGTTGCCCGCCGCGCCGCCTCGACGATCTTCGGGTGATTGGCCAGCCCCAGATAATTGTTCGAACAAAAGTTGAGCACCCTCTTCCCATCCACCACCAACCACGCGCCCTGCGGCGACGAGAGCGTGCGGATGGTGTTGTACAATCCTGCCTCTTTCAAATGGCTGATTTCTTGCTGAATCCATTCGGTTTTGGACATGTATTTTCTCCTCGTTCTAGTCATTGCAGTTGTTTTGCCGTTTCATTCCTCGCAATGGCGTTTGCAATAGATTTCACAAAGATTATACCAACTTTCCCGCTTTCGGCAAAAGGCGCGGTCGCTTTATTTTTCTTCTTCTGCCAATAGACCCAACTCTGTCAGCGCTGCCAATACTTTGGACTGCGCACCGTCTTGGACGATGACTGCCGTGGGACCGAGCCTCTCGCCCAAGAAGCGCGCTGCCTTCGACTTGCGCATCTCTTCCAGGACCTCGGGCCGGCTGACCGTCAAAATGACCTGTCTCTGCACCCGTGCCTCGGTACCGTTAACTTCCCAGCGTTTGAGCGCCGTCGCCAAAAGCGGCGGCACGCCGCCAGAAGCGTGTTTGACCAGCAGCGCAAGCAGATGCTCCACCTTCAGTCCCTGGCGGGCAGCGCGCTCCAGCGAAGCCGGCGAGACGCGGTAGGGGTACACGTCTGCTTTGGGTTCTTCCCATTCGCAGAAACGCGCAATCTGATAGCGCACGGCGCGCGAGGCGGCTCGTTCGACGAGGATGCGCCCGTTGGAGGCCACCGTAATCTTGCCTCCCTTCGAGGGCCTCAAGGTATCGTTTCCTTCTTTCCCAGCGTCCAAAGCCACAAGTCGAAAAGCAGTAATTTCCCCGCCCGCCTCTGCCGCTGCCAATTCTACGCGCCCCAGCCAAAAGAGCGGACCGCTAATCAAGTAGCGGATGAGCGCCCCGTCTACCTGATCCCAGTAGGCAAAGCCGCGCAAGTACGTTCCGTCTGATTTGCGCTTGATGAACCACGAGTCATAATCGCCGGCCGGGCGCTGGAAATCAGGATACCTGGCCTTCACATCGCGGACGAAGGCGGCCAGGCTCCACCATTTTCCCGCCGGGAGGGCTTCGAGCAGGTCGAGCAAGAATTCGCGCGTCACCTGGGGTTGATTCTTCCACTCGCCTTCACAGACCAGGTCGGGCAATTGGCGCAGTTCATCGAAGGTTTCACTTTCCTGCCAGGCTTTTGCAAGCATGTCCAACGCTTCGGCGCGCGAGGCCTCCAGAAAGGCTTTGACGGCTTCGGGTTTGGGGCCGGCCTTCAGCAGGATTCCGGCAGCGCGCAAGAAACCCTCTAACACGGGCAGGGGAATGGCCGTTGCAGGCGGAGAGATGCCCATGCGCAGGGCAGCCAGGAGGGTGGTGGCATCGTCTAGCAGGGCGTGGCTGAGCGGCAGAGGATGTGCCTTTTCGCCTGGCGAGGCCGGGCGGCCCAGACTGTCTGTTTTTGCGGCTGAGAGGGCGGCTTCCAGGTTGTCTTGGAGAAGGGGCAGCAGGTCGTCAGGGATATAGGCAAATTCGATTGGACCGTTAGGGGCGTCGAAGAAGGCCTTGGCCAGCAAAGCGCGGTAGTACAACGCTTCGGCGGGCGAGGCGGGCTGCTGGTGTGGCCTCTCACGGTCGCGCTTGGCAGGTCCCATCGGGCGGATTTCGCCGAACTGGCGGGCAAATTCTGACCAGGGGATACGCCCGCCTTTGGAAACCAGCGTCGCCAGAGCGGCCCGGGCCGCAGCCGGGAGAACCTCGAGGGTCTCGGCCAGCAGGCCGGGGTCCAAGAGAGAGGCGGCCAGTTTCTCAGCCTCCACCGCCTCTACATCCAGTCCCCACAATTCGGCTACCAGGCGCCAGTGTCCGCGGTCATGAATTTGGAGGGATTGCAGCAAGTCGGGCATGGTCTTCGTGATTCGGTGCGATTATACCCTTGTGATTGCCCTGCGAAACACTTTGCTTTTTGGGGATTTTGTAGTAAACTAGATTTGTCCGTCGCTTGGGTGCCCCCCTCACCCAGGCGGCGGGCCTTTTAATTCCGTAGGATGACCCCCTGCTATTCACACGAACCCCGCTAAAGCGGGCTGGACGGCTTATGGAGTTCAACCCATTATTGCCGTCATCTGGCAAGATGCGACCATCAGCCGTCGTACCCCCGACCTGCCTGTGCCACCTGTGCCATGAAATGGTACGAAGCGGTATGGTCGGTTTTCGGCCAGGCAGAGCCTGGCGATACGCTGTATGCATCCTGCGTGCCACCGACCTTTGGCCGGTTCGACCAGGCAAAGCCTGGTGATCCGCTGTTCGAGCCTGGCTGCTGGCGCCTGGAGTCGGCTTCCAGCCGACTTTCATGCGCTGAGGCGGGGGATTGATCCCCCGCCGGAGCCGGAGAGGAAGTTACCAGATTATTTTGTTGAACTCCATGAGCCGCCTTCGAACGCATAGCCCGAAGGTCGGGCGGGTTCTGAGGCAGGGCTTTCAGCCCGCCGAAGCAGGCGACACAAAGATGTGGGTAATCCCAGAGACATAGGATACAATGACAGGAAATTGATATGTAAAATTAAGACAATTGCGTTTATAGTATTACAATGCAAGGTGAGCTCGGAATGTAATGGCGAAATCCTGTACTTAGCGAAGATGAGTGTACATTTGCGGATTTTAGCCAGCCTCGAGGGTTACGCTTATGAACAATCGGTCATCGAAACCCAGGAAAGTTTTGATCGTAGACGACGATGCCATCCTGCGCGCC
>DAOUCM010000355.1:0-9000 GCA_034431895.1 Anaerolineales bacterium | reverse complement strand
AACAAAACAATTCGGTAACCTTCCTTGCGGCTCCGGCGGGAAGCCGCCTCCAGGCGCAAACAGCGTATCCCCAGGCTCTGTATCACCAGGCTCTGCCTGGGCGAACCAACCAAAGGTCGGTGGCACGCAGGATGCAAACAGCGTATCCCCAGGTTGTATCCCCAGGCTCTGTATCCCCAGGCTTTGTATCCCCAGGCTCTGTATCCCCAGGCTCTGCCTGGGCGAACCAACCAAAGGTCGGTGGCACGCAAGATGCACACAGCGTATCGCCAGGCTCTGTATCCCCAGGCTCTGTACCACCAGGCTCTGCCTGGTCGAACCGACCAAAGGTCGGTGGCACGCAGGATGCAAACAGCGTATCCCCAGGCTTTGTATCCCCAGGCTCTGTACCACCAGGCTCTGCCTGGCCGCACCAACCAAAGGCCGGTGGTACGAGATGACGGCAATAATTTGTTAAACTTCATGAACGGCGGGTGAACAGGGAAGCAACGCCAGTTCGATTGCATCTGAAGGCCACGCTGAGAAATGAACAAAGTAGCATGGCCGGCCTGACCAGGTAATGCCTGCCGTTACGCAAGGCTTCATGCTTTATAATTGCACGCATGACGACGCCCCTCAAGAAAGGGATAGCCTTGTTCGGCCTGGCCCTGTTCGTGATTGGGCTGGGCGTCTTTGCCTTTCTCGGCCTCTACAACCGCTATTGGGCAGACGATTGGTGCTACAACGCCAACCTCAAAGACCTGGGCTTTTGGGGCTTCATGCAAGGCTATACTTACATCACTACATACGCCTCTAACCGTTTCTCACTGACTCTGTTTTCCGCTTTGTTGCAAGCCTTTGGCATCCCTGGCTTGCAATGGATGACCTTCCTGGCAATTCTCTTGTGGACGAGCGGCCTGGCTGTTTTTCTGCGCCGCCTCCAGCGCCTGAACGGTGACCAGCGGTCGTTTCTTTCTCCCCTCCTGTGGGCCGCTATCGGCGTCTACTTCACCCTCTACCTGGCGCCGCACCTGTACCAATCCCTCTACTGGCGGTCTGGCTTTTTGCCTTATACCGCCCCGTTGGTAGCGACAGTATGGATTCTTGCCCTGCTGACCCAACAAGCCCTTCAGGAAAAAGCCTCCCCCGCCCGCATGGCCTGGACTGGGCTGCTTTCGTTCCTGGCAGGCGGGTTCTCTGAGGCGGGATGCGCCTTCCTGGTTGCCGCGTTAGGCTGGTATCTCCTCTTTGCCGCGCTTGGGGCCGTTCGCAAACGCCCCTGGGCAGCCCGATGCCTGCCTAGCGCAGGGGTGGCGTTGCTCTTTGCACTGCTGGCTATGGCCCTGTTGATTTATTCGCCCACCAGTCAGGTGCGCGCAGCGCGGTATGGAGATACAGCGGACTTTGCTCAACTGGCGCGGCTACTGATGCAGTTCACCTATGCTTTCCTGGCAGCCTCGCTCAAAGACTACCAGCGCCTGCTCGTCTTCGTCCTGGCTGCATTGCTTGGATTTCTTCTCCCGTCAACCGAAGAAGAAAGGCCCGGCTGGCGCGCCTGGTTGTCCGCTATGCTGGTGCTGGGTCTGCTGACTGTGACCCTGGTGGCAGCCGCGCTTGCACCCAGCGCCTACATCGAAAAAGGCGTGCCGGCCCTGCGCGCCCAAATCATCCCGACCTTCGTGGTGGTGCTGGCCCTGGTTTGTGCGGGTTGGCTCTGCGGTGAGGCTTTGCGTGCCTGGCGCGCCCCCCAATGGATCTCTCCCTTGTTCTCGTTCACACTCTTGCTGGTCTACGCCTGGACGGCCTATTCCATCTCCATGACCGCCGGTAAAATAGGTCTCTATGCGCACCGGGCGCAAGCCTGGGACGAGCGCGATGCGGCCATCCGCCTGGAAGCGGCCACTACCGCCGCCAGCGTCCTCGTCCCGGCCATTGACGGCGCCCCTGTTGGCGGAATCCGCGACCTGGATCCGCCGGGGAAGACCGGCTTCTGGATTACCAAATGCGCCGAGCGTTTCTACGGCGTAAAAATCAAAATCTTCTTTCCCTAACCCATGCCCACTCTCATTGCTCTCGTCCCCATGCGCCATCACAGCCAGCGCGTGCCTGGCAAGAACTACCGTCCGCTGGCAGGCAAACCACTCTTTCATCACATTATCGAAACCCTCCTGTCCGTCCCTGAAATCAACCGCGTGGTGGTAGATACCGACTCCGAGCCGGTCATGGATGGGCTGCGTCGGCATTTTCCCTCCGTGCGCATCCTGCCGCGCCCTGAGGCCCTGCGCGCCGATACCATTCCCATGAACGACATCCTGCTCTATGACACGCAGCAGGTCGAAGCGGACTTTTACCTCCAAACGCACAGCACCAACCCTCTGCTTCAGGCCGCTACCGTCTCGCGCGCCATCCAATTCTTTTGGGATCATTACCCCGCCTACGATTCCCTCTTCTCGGTCACCCGACTACAAACGCGCCTATACGACCAGCATGGACGCGCCATCAATCACAACCCAGCCGAACTGCTCCAGACCCAAGACCTTCCGCCCGTGTACGAAGAGAATTCCTGCCTATACCTGTTCACCCGCCAAACGCTGCTCGAGCATCGTCACCGCATTGGCGCGCGCCCTGCCATGTTCGAAATCAACCCCGCAGAAGCCTGGGACATTGACGAAGAACTGGACTTCGACCTGTGCGATTTCTTGATGAAACGACGGTCGGCCAAGGGGCATGAATGAACGTGGCTTTCAAGTCGAACAAGCCTTCCAGTCCAAGCGCCTTCCTGACGTTGTTTTCGATGGCGCTCTTGTTCATGGCTTACGCCGTTTTGCGCTGGTCGAACGAAGCCCCAGCCTTCGAAAGGGCGCGGCATGTTTCGGATACGCCCGCTTACATGCGCATTGCGCGCCTCCCCTTGTCTGACCCAGATTTCTGGTTGAACGCCCGCCCCTTCATCTTCCCCCTGGTCATCAAAGCCTTTGGGGGCAACCAGCCGGCTGTGGCCTCCTTCCAAACAGCCTTTTCCATCCTTTCGTGGGGATTGCTGGCCCTGACGGCGGCTGTCTCGCTCCAAAACACGGCGCTTCGTCTCCTGACCTTCGGCCTGCTTCTGACTCTCAGCCTCGAGCCTCACATTGCCGGCTGGGACCTGGTCATGCTGACCGAGTCGCTGTCGCTCTCGCTCCTGGCCTTGTTCGTGGCCGCCTGGCTGTGGCTGCTCGAAGGCTGGAATGGGTGGAAAGTCGCTGCGCTGATGCTGGTGTCCTTTTTGTGGGCCTTTTGCCGCGATACCAATGCCTGGCTGCTGCTCATGCTGGCCGGGCTGCTCTTGCTGGCCGTCCTCTTCTTTGGAGCCGACAGGCGCTTCCTAGCATTGAGCCTGACCTTTGCCTTGCTGTTTGCGTTGAACAACTTTTCCGCCAACCAGGGCCAGCGATGGGTATTTCCCTTCCAAAACGTGCTTGCCGAGCGCATCCTGACCGACGCGCGGGCGTTGGCCTTCTTCTCGGACTGCGGAATGCCCATCACGCCCGAACTGTTGCAACTGGGAGACGGCCATGCCGGCAGCGCAGAACGCGCCTTCTACGAAGACCCGGCCCTCGAATCGTATCGCCTCTGGCTGCACGCCGACGGAAAATCCTGTTATGCGCGCTGGCTGCTGTCTGTTCCTCAGCAAAGCCTTCTTCAACCGCTGGCAGACTTCGAGACGCTGGTCGAATTCGAACGCCTGGAACGTTTCTTCCCTCAACGATACCAGCCCATCCTGCCCTGGCGCCTGGCAGCGATTTTGTACCCGCGCCGGGCCCTTCTCTGGCTGTGGGCGCTGAACACCATCGCCGCCCTGGTGGTCCTTGCCCGGCGGGCCTGGAAAACGAACCCGGCCTGGATGGTCTTCCTGGCTTCATCCCTCCTGATTTATCCTCACCTCTTTATCGTCTGGCACGGCGACACCTCGGGCATGGATCGGCACGCCCTGTCGCTTGCGGTACAATTCATCCTCTCCTGCTGGCTGCTGCTGTTTCTGGGCGTTGACGCCATAGGGCGGCCTCTAGCCGCAACCAAACTGGCGTTACGCCGCGGTTGAACTGTAGCGCAAAGCCAGTACTATAGCGCGGAATGTACTCCGCCCATGAAAGGACGTATCGCGCATGACTTTCTTCCAAAAACTTCGCTCGCATGAGAATCTCGTCTCCCTCCTGGTCGTGGTTGCCGTTACGCTGCTCACCTACGGCGTCTTGATTCCGTACCTGGGCTTTTACCGCGACGACTGGTACATGCTCTGGACGGCGCAAGCCCAAGGGCCAGAAGGCGTGTTGGCGCTGTTCAAAATTGACCGCCCCTTCGTGGGTTTGTTGTATGCCTGGGACTACAGACTGCTGGGACCATCTCCCTTGCATTGGCAGATATACGCATTATTCATTAAATTGCTCAGCGTCCTGGCTGTCTACTGGCTCATGCGCCTGGTCTGGCCAGGGAAAAACCTGGAAGCCGCTTTCGTTACCCTGCTGTTCGCCGTCTATCCGGGTTTCTATCAGCAGCCGAATGCCGCCTTGTTCAAAAACTTGCTGCTCTCTCAGGCAGCCGCTTTGTTCTCGATTGCGATGAGTATTCATGCCGTTAAGGTTCATCACCGCGTTGCGCAAACGCTGTGGACGGTCTCTTCGATTGCGCTGGCGGTATTCTATCTGGCCATCTACGAGGCCATGATCGGCATCGAAGTCGCCAGGTTGCTTCTGCTGTTCTACGTTGTCTCTCAGGGCAGCGGCGTTTTCCAAAGCCTGAAAACCAACCTGCTCGTTACCCTCAAGAAAGCCGTTCCCTACCTGCTGTTGGGGCTTGGCTTCGCCTACTGGCGAATTTTCCTGTTCGACAGCACACGCCGCTCCACCAACGTAGATGCCCTGCTGGGAGAATACAGCGTCTCTCCGCTGCACAGCGCCCTGGCGATTGTTTTCGAGACCCTCAAAGACCTGTTCGACACCACCCTGTTCGCATGGACTGTGCCGCTCTATCAGTTCGTCCTCGACAGCACCTACCGCGACCTGGGCGCCTCGCTCCTTTTGGCAATCCTTGTTGCAGGCCTGGCAGCAGCCTGCCTCTTTTGGGCGCACAGGCAGACCTATATCGAACCCAACGGACAATCGCCAGACCGTTCTGCCCTGCACATGACCGTGTTGGGCGCCATCATCATCGTTGTCACCACCATCCCTATCGTAGCAGCCGGCCGAAACGTTGTCTTCGACTACCAATGGGACCGTTACACCGCCCAATCCGTCTTGGGCGTAGCCTTGTTCCTGGGCGGACTGGCTTTCTATGTTGTTCGTCCTCCGGCCCGCTGGCTCTTTCTCCTCAGCCTGCTGGTTTCTGGCGTCATAACGCAATATCACAGCGGCGTCTTCTATCGCGAGTTTTGGGACCAGGAACGTGAGATGTGGTGGCAACTCTCCTGGCGCGCGCCCGACTTGCAAGCCGGCACCACCGTCATCGCTATCCCGCCGTCCGATTACCGTCTGGCAGAAGAATACGAGGTGTGGGGGCCTCTCAACATGATCTACAACCCGGCTGCTCCGCTGAAATTCACCGGTCAGGTGTTGTTCGATGACATCGGCTTTGCCCTGCGAAAAGGCGATATAGACGAGCGCCACATGCGCAGCGTGCTGGTCTTGCGCGATTACAGCAAGCCGCTCATCCTTTCCAAACCGTCTGAAAATTCCTGCCTGCATGTCATCGAAGGTGCGCGGCTGGAACTGCCGTTCATCGAAGACCCCCTGGTGCAAGACATTGCCTCTTACTCCCGCACCGACCTGATTCTGACCGAGGCTCCCCCCCATACCCCCGCGGTGGAGGTGTTCGGCAGCGAACCAAAACATACCTGGTGTTACTATTACCAAAAAATAAACCTGGCTCGCCAGCGCGGAGATTGGGAGGAGGCCGCCCGCCTGGCCGACCAGGCCGAAAAACTGGGATTCAAGCCTGCCGACCGCTCCGAATGGTTGCCGGTGGTACAAGCCTACTTGCGCACCGCGCAGGCTCAAAAAGCCGCTCAGGTAGCCAAGAAAATCAAAGCCGACAAAAACCTGCGTCTGAGCCTGTGCAAACAACTGGGAACCTGGCCGGCCTCTGCCGACCCCGAGCCGCTCATCCAAACCCTGTGCGGCAGCGCAGACTGATTTCAGGACGAACCATGCCCCCAAAACAAACTTTCACCATCCTGTTTACCGCCCCCTACATGATTCCCTTCCTCGACCGTTTCCGCCCGCTATTGGAAGGCTACGGCCTCCAACTCATCGTCCCTGAAGTGCGGGAACGTCTGGAAGAAGAAGACCTGCTGCGTTACGCCGGTCAATTCGACGGCGCCATCTGTGGGGATGACCGCTACACGGCGCGCGTCATCGAGGCTTGCGCCCCGCGCTTGAAGGTCATCTCCAAGTGGGGGACGGGCATCGATTCCATTGACGCCTCGGCTTGCTCCCGTTATGGCGTCAAAATTGGCCGCACCCCCAACGCCTTCACCCTCCCCGTTGCCGACACGGTGCTGGGCTACCTGCTGGCCTTTGTCCGCCGTCAGCCCTGGATGGACAAAGCCATGAAAAGCGGCGCATGGGAGAAAATACCCGGCAAATCCCTCAGCGAGGTTACGCTGGGCGTGATTGGCGTGGGCAACATCGGCAAGGCTGTCACCCGCCGTGCGCGTGCCTTCGGCATGAAAGTGCTGGGAACCGACATCATCGAAATTGACCACGTCTTCGTGGCCGAAACGGGCATCCTGCTCACTGATCTCCATTCTCTCCTCGCCGAGTCCGATTTCGTCTCCATCAACTGTGACCTCAATCCCACCAGTTACCACCTGATGAACGCCCAAACCCTGGCGTTGATGAAACCGTCAGCCGTGTTGATCAACACCGCGCGCGGCCCCATCGTCGAGGAGAAAGCCCTCATCGAAGCGTTGCAGGCCGGTCGTTTGGGCGGAGCCGCGCTGGATGTCTTCGAGGTGGAGCCGCTTCCGCTCGATAGTCCGCTCTTGAAAATGGACAACGTCTTGCTGGCCCCACACAACGCCAATTCCAGCCCGGCCGCCTGGGAGCGCGTCCATCGCAACACCATCAAGAATCTCCTGGAGGGCTTGGGGCTGGATACGGCCGGCTTGAAAATCGCACTGGACAAATCCAACGCTCTCATGTAGAATAAGCCCTTGCAAAATTCGATTAGCGCGCCAAACCGATGGGGCGGCAGTTGAACTGCCGCCCAAACAGGTTGTTATCCCGGCTCTTTGGCGCGCAACAAAATGAGTAAGTCCCTTTGGAGGAAGACCCTTGGCTAACATCAAGTCCCAAATCAAACGCAACGCACAAAACGAGAAGCGCCGCCTGCGCAATCGCATCTTTCGCGGCAGCGCCCGCATGGCAGTACGCAACGCCCGCCAAGCCCTCGGCGGCGAAAACCTCGAAGAGGCTCGCGCGGCTATTCTGAAGGCTGTTAGCGCGCTGGACAAGGCCGCAGAAAAGGGCGTGCTTCACAAGAAAAATGCTGCCCGCCGCAAGAGCCGTTTGATGAAACGCCTGGCCGCTGCCCATAAATAACCTCTGGGTATCATCTCGATGGGCGGGGCGCCAAAACGCCCCGTTTTTGTCTTCTCTTCGAGAAAATATCACCCCTGAATATTTTGGTTAGCGTTTGACATCCCGCTCTTGTGCGGGATGTTTTTTTTTCTCCCTGTCGGGTAAAATCCATGCCATGACCAAACCGACCCTTGCCCTGCTCATCGGCCTCTTGCTGGGCAGCGCCTTGCTTGGCTTCGGAACCCTCACCCGCGGACAGACTTGGGGCGATGACTTTGCCGCCTACTTGATGCAAGCCAAGAGCCTGTTGAGCGGCGACATGGACGATTTCGTAGCGCACAATACCTTCACGGTGACGCAATCCTCACACCAAATTGGCCCGGCCGCCTATCCGTGGGGTTTCCCGCTGATGCTGGCTCCCGTCTATGCCCTGGCCGGTCTCAGCCCCCTGGCGCTGAAACTGCCCGGCTTGTTGACGTTCTTGGGTTTTCTGCTGGTCTTCTTCTTTTGGATGCGGCGACGTTTCGCTATCGCCGACAGCCTGCTGGCCGTTTCGTGGTTTGCCTTCCATCCCGGCCTGTTGCTGTTCCTTGACAACATCCTGTCCGATATCCCCTTCCTGTTTTTGTCCACCCTCTCGCTGTTGCTGGTTGACGTGTACCTGCATGAGAGGCAAGGCCGACGCAGGCTGGTGCTGGCCGGCGGCATGGGAATAGTCATGTTTACTGCCGCTTTCGTTCGCACGCAGGGATGGATCCTGTTGGGGAGCGCCTTGCTCTTCCTTGCGCTGCGCTTTCTGCGCACGCCAGGCGAACGGAAACGCCTCGCGCTCGAGGTCGCTGCATTGCTGGCAGTTTTTGGCGCCCTGCAGGGGCTGTCAGCCTGGCTCTTCCCCGGCGGGCAGGAATCGTACCTGGCTTTGTATGCTGCTTTTGGCCCCCATACCCTCACCGACAACATGGCCGCCTATTCACAACTCGTTGGGCTGTTCTTCGAGAGTTTGCCTGCTTCTGGAGTCGTGTTTGGCCTCTTTGCGGCGCTCTTCATCCTCGGGCTGGCGGCGCGCTTCGAAGCCGAAGCCTTTCCTGTCCTGTATGCGCTTCTGTATCTGATCGTGCTGTGGAGTTGGCCCGAATGGCAGGGATTCCGCTTCCTCTTTCCCATGCTGCCGATCTTCATCCTGCTGGCGTGGCACGGGTTGGACTATCTTCAGGGCCTCTTGCCGCTTTCCTGGCAGCCGGCCGCGCGCACGACCCTGCGCGGCGCATTGACGCTGGTTACGCTCGTTTTTCTATGGAATGCCTGCTCGAATGCCGCCGCCAATCTGCGCGACGAGCGCGCCATCAACGGGCCTTTCGATCCTTACAGTATCGAATTGTACGACTTCATCAAGGAAAAGACCCCCCCCGATAGCGTCATCGTATTCTTCAAACCGCGCGCGCTGCGCCTGATGACCGGGCGCGAC
>DAOUCM010000354.1:0-1855 GCA_034431895.1 Anaerolineales bacterium | reverse complement strand
GAAGGTCAACAGCGTCGCCCCCAGCACGCCCAAAGCCGAGACGAGTGCCATCGTCAGCAAAATCTGCCCGCTGACGGCGGTAATCGCAGCCCGCAGCCCGGCGTCTGAAACGCCCACGCGCATCACCCCCACGCGGCCATCCAGAATCGGCACAGCGGTATCCCACACCAGGCCCTCTTCGGTTTGCAACAGAACGGTGTGATGATGTTCTTGCACTTCGGCGCGATTGGCATCCAGCAAAACCAGCGGAAAGCCCTGACCGAACGTATGCACCAGCACCTGACCGCCTTTGTCCAGGATGAAGGCGTAGCGCAGGTCGGGATTGTTGGCCAGCGTCTCTGCAAGCAGCCTTTGCAGGCCGACCAGATCGTTGAGCAGGATGGGATCGGCGGCACGGGCGGCCAGGTCACGCCCCAGGGTCACGCTCTCGGCTTCGGCCTGCGTCTGAAGTGTTTGGGTGAGCGCGGCGCGCACCTGCCAGAGAATCCCGCCGCCGAACAGGAGCACCAATCCCAGCGCCATCCCCAGAATTTTGACGCGCACGCTGACTGCCGAAATCAGCCACCAAAGGCGCGCAGCCAGAAAACGCAAGTGTTCTCTCATGGTAAACCCGGCAGCGGCACTTCTTGAATGAGCAAGCGGGCGGCGGCGTAGGCCGAATCGTCCAGCGTGACGAAGCGCTCGAGACCAATGGCGCTCAACGCAGCCTGACCGGCAGGGTCCTGGTGCATATCGAGCAAGAGGGTCTGCAAATCTGCCTTGACTTGCGGGCGCAGGTTCGGGTTGACCACCACCGGCGGAATGCCGAAGGGCGGCGATTGGTGAATTACCTTCACCTTTTGGGCCAGCGAGGGGTCGCGTGAGAGAGCGTAATCGAACACCAAACTATCCACGCTGGCGCCGTCAGCCAGGCCGTTGGCCACGGCGTAGACGGCCTCGTCGTGACTGTAGGTGAAAAAGGTGCGGCTGAAGAAGGTTTCGGGGCTGAAACCCAGTTGCTGGACGAGCGCCGTAGGGTAGGCACGCCCGGTCAGCGAGATGGGGTCGGTGAAGGCAAAGACCTTGCCCTTCAGGCCGGTCAGGTCTTTGACCGGGCTATCGAACGGCACGATAAGATTGGCATGATAAACCGTCTCACCATTCACCTGCGGGGCGACGAGCAGTTCCATGCCGAAATCATTGTTGCCCACGATGTAAGCGCTGGTGCAAACGAAAGCCAAATCCACCTCGCCGCGCTCGATGAGGTCGTTCACTTCCAGATAGGTGCGGCGCTGGACAAGTTCCACTGGGCGGTTGAGTTTCTGACCGAGATAATCGAGCAGGGGTGCATATGACTCGACCGTCCCTTTGGGCGAGATGACCGCCGCCACCGCTACCCGCAGCGGCACCACCTCCAGGTCAGGGGTCGGAAGGGGAGAAAGGTCGCTCAGATTGACGGAGGCCGCCGGCTGAACGCCGCCTGTGCAGGCGCTGAGCAAAAAGAGCAAGAGAAACCATCCGATGCGTCTCATACGACAATTCTACCCCAAAGCCGCGGCGGCAGTTGGGCATGATTCTCTCTTTTTGATGAGTCCACTGCAAAGACCAACCGCAGGCGCCAAAAGCATACCTCCGCGTACTCTGCGGTCTCGGCGGTAAAACTGCCTTTTTGCAATGGAGAATGAACCCTCTGAATGAGGAGAAATCATCCTCTTCAGCAAACCAGACAAGTCATATCCTGGTTACGAAACATTCAACGAGTTTGCGGCTGCCCATACGTAGCAAATTTCTTTGTGATGATTTCCATTTCTTCATCTGGAAGAATGCGCGGCTTGCCAATACACATGCTCTGATAATACAAACGCGCTACCAATTC
>DAOUCM010000353.1:0-4840 GCA_034431895.1 Anaerolineales bacterium | reverse complement strand
CCAATTCAGCCTTGAGGACGAGTTGGTTGTACCACTCGGAGAAGTTTTCTTGCTGGGTAGGAAGTTTTTCGTCAGCCATTTTTGCTCCAGGAATAGTGAGTAGTGAGTGGTGAGTAGTGAGTAGTGAGTAGTGGGGGATAGAGACTGCTCTCTACTCTCTACTCTCTACTCTCTTCACAGCAGTTTCCACATCCTTTGCAAACAGCACCAACTGGCGCTGTTCGACCGGTATGTAGGTGTGAAATGCGGCAAAGAACTGGTCGAAAACGGACTGCCAGCCGCTCCCGACCAGCACCAGCGGCCTGCGGCGCATGGACTCCACGATCATCAGGTTCCACATCAGGCTGACCTCCGTCAGGGTGCCGGGTCCGCCGGGTAAGGCGATGGCCGCGTCGCATTCGCGGATGAGGACCTGCAGCCGTTCGACCAACGTTTGCTTGCGCCATTCCTCTTTCACCCATCGATTCGCGCCAACATCGCGCCAGCGTTCGATCTCGCCGCATGTGATGCCAATGACATGTCCGCCGGCTTCGGCTGCGCCGCGCGAGACGGCTTCCATGATACCGATGTAGCCGCCGGTCAGCACGGTATGGCCGCGCTCTGCCAGTAACTTGCCGAGGGTACGGGCTTCCTCGTAAGCCAGGTCGCCGGGTTTGGGTTGGGAACCGCCGAAGATGCTTATGTTCATCGTGTCCATTATCCAGTGTTCAGTGATCAGTCCCATTCACGGGAGGCGTTGACTTCCAGTTTGTTCAAGACAGCCTGCTCCAGGTCAATGCCTGTGATGGAGGCCAATTGCAGAAGATAAAGGGTCACGTCGGCGAGTTCGCCGGCAAGTTCGTCCTTGTCTTTGACCTCTTCGCGCCATTGGAAATGTTCCAGGATTTCTGCCGCTTCCAGCGCCAGCGAGATGGATAGATTCTTGGGCGTCTGCGGACGCTTCGTCCCTGCCGCGTACCAGCCTTTCGAGCGGACGAAAGCGTCCATGCGTTGGGTGAGTTCTTTGATGTCCACGAACTACTCTCTACCTCTCACCAAATAAAAACGGCTCGCCTGGTTGGGAGCCGTCTCTTGCGCGCTGAAACGAACCTATCCACACCAGGCAGGTTTGCGGCTTCGCGGGCTAGGGGACGGGTTCAAGTTCATGCGGCGTATTATACCTGATTCGTTGCGCCTGAGAAGGTTATTCCTCGTCCTGTTTTGCGGTGGGGATGGTTTCTCTACTGTCGAGGAAACTCTACGCTGCGCCGAGGATGACGCCCAAAACGCAGCGTTTAAAACAACTTCAACACTGCTTGACTGGCCCAGTCGAACAGCGGCGCGGGCAAGAGGCTGAACAGCACCGTGACCAGCGCAGACAGGCCCCAGGTGAAATTGAGCCAGCCCTCGCGCTCGGTCTGTGGTTCGCCTTCTTGCATGTACATGGTGACGACCACGCGCAGGTAGTAGTATGCGGAGAAGAGCGAGGTCAGCACGCCAATCACCGCCAGGCCGACGTAGCCGCCGCTGATGACGGCGCGGAACAGGTAGAATTTACCCACCAGCCCCAGCGTGGGCGGAATGCCAGTCAGTGAGAGCATGAAGACGGTCATGGCCGCAGCCAGGGCGGGGTGCTTTTTCCCCAGGCCGGCATAATCGCTGATGGCGAGTCCCTTGCCTCCTTGCCCTGAGTTTATCGAAGGGTCGGCTTTTTCCAGAGCAATGACTACGCCCCACGAGCCAAAGTTGGTGATCGCGTAGGCTGCCAGGTAGAACAGTCCTGCCGCTACCGAGAGCGGGGCCACCTCGGGATTCCCATACGGCACGAAGGCCATCAGGATGTAGCCAGCGTGCGCGATGCTGGAGTAAGCCAACATGCGCTTGATGTCGGTTTGGGCGATGGCAATCAAGTTGCCGACCACCATCGTCAGCGCGGAGAGCGCCCACAGCACGGGTGTCAAGTCCACGGCCAGGGAGGGGAAAGCAGTGGCGAAGACGCGAAGAAGGGCGGCGAAACCGGCGATCTTAGCGCCCGCTGCCATGAAAGCGGTGACGGAGGTGGGCGCGCCCTGATAGACATCGGGCGTCCACATGTGGAAGGGGACGGCGGCGACTTTGAATCCGAATCCCACCAGGATGAGGGCGGCGCCGATGGTCAGGAGCAGGCCCGAGGCTTGTCCCGAAGCAAGAGAGGCCACGATGCCACTCAGGGCGGTGGACTTGGTCGCGCCAAAGACCAGCGCAATCCCATAGAGTACAAATCCCGAAGCAAACGCACCCAGCAGGAAATATTTGAGGCCGGCTTCTTCCGAGTCGACCCTGGGGCGGGCAAAGGCGGCCAGCACATAGAGCGGCAGGGAGAGCAGTTCGAGCGCCAGGAAGATGATGATGAGGTCGAGCGCCTGCGCCATGAGCATCATGCCGCTCACGCTGAACAGCATGAGCGTGTAGTATTCGCCGCGCTCGAGGCCCATGCGTTTAAGGTAGCCGTAGGCCAGCGCCACGCCCAGCAAGCCAGAGAGCAGCAACAAGGCATTGACGAAGACCGAGAAACCGTCCAGCGCTACCATGTTGTTGAAGGTAGCGTTCTCTTGCCCAATTTGGGAGAGCGTGAGGCCAAGGGCCAACGCCAGCCCAAAGGCGGCTAGCAGGGCGGTAAGCCATTTGCGCCCTTTGGGGATGAACAGGTCTGCCAGCAGGAGCGCGCAGGCCCAGACCGTGAGGACGATCAGCGGCAGGATGGTTTGAAGGTCTGTGATGAAGACAGAGGAAGTCATGCATTACTCCAGGAGGTTATCTCAATGTGCCTGTTGCAATCGTTCTGCAAGCCATAAGTTGACTAATGTTTCAGGGGAGACGCCGCGCCGAAGCGCCTGAGAAACAAGATTTCCGAAAATTTCAGGATCGAGAGTGATGCGATGGCGGGGCATTGCCCTGACCTCGAATTCGACCTCAGTAACCTGGTCAGCGTAATCGGCAAGGCTATGCGTATCCCAGAAATCTGCAATCTCATCGAGCGTCTTCGCATGAGAGATGCTTGTGACTCGTTTTTTATTTTTTTCCATAGCGATTTCGTTCCTTCTGATCCATATCTCGCGCGCTTAAAATCAACGCAATGTGACCGGGTTTACGAATAAAGAACACAATCAAGTAACGACCAGCATCGGTTTGTCCACTGACAGAATATACATCCTCATCTGGCACATTTCCTCGTTCAACGAGGAAGAAGCGTGGTTTATTGAAAAACACTTGTTCGACCTCGTCCTGATTGACGTGATGCTTGACTGCCAGTTTTTCCAAAACATCACGCAACCACAAGAAACCGTCAATGTACATGAGCGAAGTTCCTGCCACTGGTTATTGTAACATCGAGTCTACTGCAAAAGGTAGAAATCGAACACACAGACACGGAGACACTGAGCATGATCGAAGGAAAACTCCGTGACTCCGTGTCTTCGTGATGAATCTTCAAGGTTTTTGCAGTGCAGCCAACATTCCGTTTTGGAACGAAAAGGTTACGGCATTGCCAACGCCGAGATGAGTTTCTCCACCGCAGGCCCCATCAGGTCGAAGAAGGGCTTGGGGTACAGGCCAATCCAGAAGATGAATACCAGCAGAGGCAAAACGGTGATGATTTCGCGCC
This sequence comes from Anaerolineales bacterium, assembly GCA_034431895.1. GTDB lineage: Bacteria > Chloroflexota > Anaerolineae > Anaerolineales > Villigracilaceae > JAABUE01. Next base: position 1,218 of record DAOUCM010000353.1, on the reverse strand, counting down.
AGTTCAGGTCGCGCAGGGCGTGGCCGTGCTTCTTGACCTCGTCCACAATTTCGCCTTGTGGGCCAAGGAACATCTTCTGGAACATATACAACATATACACTGCTGCCATGATGACGCCCAGCGCAGAGACGCCCGCGTACCAGGGCGAGCCAATGGCTTGTGAGCCAAACGCGCCCAACAGAATGGTGAACTCACCTACGAAGCCGTTCAGACCGGGCAGGCCCATCGAAGAGAGCGCCACGATGAGCATAATAGAGCCATAGATAGGAGTGATCTTCCACAACCCGCCATAGACTTTGATTTCGCGGGTGTGAGTCTGTTCGTAAATCATGCCTACTAGGAGGAACAACGCGCCGGTACTCAGGCCGTGATTGATCATCTGCAAGATGGCGCCAGAAATGCCCTGGGCGTTCAATGCAAACATGCCGAGCATGACAAAACCAAGGTGGCTGACGGAGGAATATGCGACCAGTTTCTTGACATCTGCTTGCGCGTAGGAGACCGCTGCGCCGTAGATGATGCCGATGGCAGCAAAGAGCGCAATCCACGGAGCGGCTTTCACGGTGGCTTCGGGGAAGAGCGGAATGTTGAAGCGCAGGAAGCCATAGGTACCCATCTTGAGCAGCACGCCCGCCAGGATGACCGAGCCGGCCGTCGGCGCTTCCACGTGGGCATCTGGCAGCCACGAGTGCAGCGGCCACATGGGGACCTTGATGGCAAAGGCGGCGGTGAAGGCCAGGAACAGCCAGAACTGGATGTTCCCCGGAATGCTGCCTTGAGCAATGATTTCTGGGACGGAGAAGGTACCCTGGTTGATTCCCAGCCATAAGATAGCCAGCAGCATCAAGATGGAACCGGCCATGGTGTACAGGAAGAACTTGATGGCGGCATACAGTCGGCGCGGACCGCCCCAAATACCGATGAGGAAGTACATCGGGACGAGGGTGAATTCCCAGAAGATGTAGAACAGGAACAGGTCTTGCGCCAGGAACACGCCGCTCATGCCCACTTCGAGCAAGAGGAAGAAGAGCATGAAGTCCTTGACGCGCTCTTCCACCGCCGTCCACGTCGAGAGGATGGAGATGGGCGTCAGGAACGTGGTCAGCAGGAGGAGCAGGATGCTGAGGCCGTCCACACCCAGGTGGTACTGGATGTTCCAGCCGGCCACCGTGATCCAGTCATATTTGGCGACCAGTTGCAGATCCGGGTTGGAGGCGG
>DAOUCM010000352.1:0-3091 GCA_034431895.1 Anaerolineales bacterium | reverse complement strand
AGCAATACCGGCGCGGCGTTCGAGAACCAGAACCTTTTTGCCCCGTTTGGAAAGATACGCGGCGGCGACCATTCCATTGTGTCCCACGCCGATGATGAAATCATAAGAGTTAGCCGTAAATAATTCCTTTGTGCGTAATTATGCCCTCACCCTAACCCTCTCCCAAAGGGAGAGGGAAACGGGAAACGGAAAATCTTTGCGTTTGCTCCCCTCTCCCCTCGGGAGCCCCTTTCGGGGATGATAAGGGGATGGGGGTGAGGGCGGTAGGTAGTTACGTGAAATCTAGCATTGTCGAGATAGTTACAGGACATTATCATCCACCTTGTCCACTAATAGCGCGCAAACGTTCTGGGATGGGCGGGTGAGTGTAATGGAGAAGCACATACAGCGGATGGGGATTGAGATTGGCCAGGTTTTCTTGTGCCAGAATGCGCAACACATTCATGGTAGGCTGTGCGCTCGTGGCGTGAGCGGCGAAAGCATCGGCGGCGAATTCGGCTTTGCGGTTGATGGCATTGACGGGCAGGCTCAAGAGCAGGTCAATTGGCTCGATCAAGATGCTAAACAAAACCAGGCCAAAACCAAAATGAACGCCTGAAAGCCCAAAGGCCTGCGCTAATTGCGGACTTTGCAGAATGGCGCCAATCAACCCAGCGTATAAGCCCAAAATTGCGATTTGCACAGCAAGGAAACGCACTGCGTCCTTGTGAATCGCGTGCCCCAACTCATGCGCCAGGACTGAAAGGATTTCTTCCGTTTTCAGTTTTTCGAGCAAAGTATCGAACAGAACCACTTCGCGGGTTTTGCCCAGCCCGCTGAAAAAGGCATTGAGTTTGGTGGAACGCTTCGAAGCATCCATGATCGAAATGGCGCGGACGTTGAACCCGACCTGGCTTGCCAGCCTTTCAATCGCATCCCGCAGTTCGCCCTGCGGCAGGGGGGTGAGTTTGTTGAAGAGTCTGACGAACACTTTGGTATTCAATATGAAGAGAATCACAAGGAGAACCGAGAGCAAAGCCCAAGCCGAAAAGATGAAAAGCCACAATTGTTGCGCAAATGCAATATACAAAGCGTGCAAGAGGGAAACCACTCCTCCGCCCAGCGCGATTCCCAGCCCCAGGCTTTTGAGGACATCCAGAATGAAGGTTTTGTGGGTGGTTTTGTTGAAGCCAAACTTTTCTTCGATGACAAAAGTTTTGTAGTAACTCGAAGGCAGGCCGACAAGCAAATTGAGAAAGGCAAACATCCCCAAAAATGCCAGCGTTTGCAACAAGGGCTGGTCGAACCAAGCGCTTGTCCAACGTTCGAGCGCGCCAAACGCGCCAAAGACCAACAACGCCAGCATCAAGGCGGTGATGACACTTTTGGTAATAATCTCATGTCGTAGGGTCGCCAGAGAATAATTCAGCCATCTGGCATATTGTTCGGCATGATAAATCCCTTGCGCATGAGGGGGAAGCGGTCTGCGGCTGTGCCGGTCGTTGAGCAACGTAACCGCCAGGTCTATCAGATACATTACTGTAATCAGTCCAATAATGAGCAGGTTCATAAGGGCCTCTGGCGCAAATTATACCTGCAATGCAAATAGCCCTGCCAAGCAGGATATATTACAGGTCGAGGACAATTATTTCCTGTCCATTGAAGATGACGGCTTCGCCATCACTCAATTTTCCGGATTCCTTCCAAGTACAAGGGTGAGTCACCTCACGCTGCCCGGTCGCTGCTTCCTGCTAGTAACGCCAACAATTCCCCCGGCGTGTGAACCAGATAATCAGGCCCGGCGCGGACCAACCGGTCCGCACCCTGGTGCCCCCAACTGACAGCGACGCTTTTTACGTGCGCCTCCTTCGCCGCGCGGATGTCGCTGGCGGAATCGCCCACCATCCACACTGTTTCGCCCCGCGCCGCAAATTGCTCCCGCGCCCGGAAGATTTTCTCGACCTTCGAGCCGGGCGCATCCAGGCCAAAGACCGCGCGGACACACCCCTCCAGCCCATGCGCGGTCAGGAAAGCCTTCACAGCCACCGAGTCATTGCCGGTGACCACGACAATGACATGCTCCGCCGACAACCGCCTGACAACCTCATCCAATCCATCGAAAATTGCCGGCGGGGTTTCCTTGCGGTTGAATTTGTCAATGCACAGGCGGACGAATTCATCCACCAGCGCTTCGGGTACGCCCATTTGCAATCCATATGTTGCAAACGACATAACATCGAGTTCATCCAGGTCTGCCTGGGTTGCCACGTGCTTGACCCCCAACGTGTCACAGGCCTGCTGTCCAAATAGCAGTAAGTCGCTCAGGGTATCTGCCAGCACGCCGTCGAAGTCGAAGAGGATAAGGGACATAATGACTACAAGTATACAGGCATATCGCATTCCATCGCCGCCACAGGTTCGAGCCGCCTTCTTGCTTTAACCCGATAGCGCGCATGGGATACGGGAAATAACCCATCTCTTGTTGTCTTGCCGCCCTGAACCATAGACCGGTCAGGGCATTTTTGGAGCCCCAAGGCCCATTCATTACCAGGCCAAGTGGAGAATTATCCGCCTCTCAAGAGGCGCTGCGATGTTTTTTCGTGAGTTCTCGGTACAGCGAGGTCGTCTCAGGCAGGGGGAGGGCGTTCAATTCAGCGTTCAAGGCTTGCTTCAATTGAGCATACATCCGCGCCACACCGGAACGATCCCCTATTCCGGCATAAGCCTGCATGGACAGGCGATACAAGTCCTCGTTGAGCATATCGAGCGGAATGGCCTTCTCAAGGTATTCGATGGCCTGCGTGTAAGAGCGAATCGAGAGATGATAAGCGGACAGTTCCTGTAAGGCGTGCAGGTAGAGTTGCGTCAGCCGGCGTCGTTCGGGAAACACCCACTCGTAATACAGGTTCTGCAGATATTCGCCCTGGTACAACGCCGCCGCTCGTTCGTACCATTCAGCCGCAACCTCATCATGGGTTGCAGAACGCGCCTTGGCGATCGCCAAGTTGAACTCGTCCACATCTATCGTGAAGCGGGCGGCGTCCAGCCAGTACTCTCCCACTTCCACCAGAATCAATCTTGGACTGTCGTCCCCGGCCTTGAGGGCGTTGCG
>DAOUCM010000351.1:0-13699 GCA_034431895.1 Anaerolineales bacterium | reverse complement strand
GTTATCCCGAACTGGCGTTTGTTAAACTCCATAAGCCGCCTGGTCCGCTTGAGCGGGGTTCGTATGAGCCCGCGCTGCTCAAGTATAATTACCCGAAGTATCCTCTCGATCAATCGGGGGGCGGGGTGTTTGGCACGGACGCCGCCCCCTGCCTCTTGCTTTCGAGAAAATACTCGCTGGCTATCTCTGAAGTCGAAAGCGATTTCCATGATTCCTGGTTTGGATGGACTACGCGCGTTGGCCTTCCTGGCTGTACTAGGCGGGCATACCGACAATTACTCGTTTGGCTGGGTGGGCGTCCAGTTGTTCTTCGTACTCTCTGGCTTCCTCATTACCGGCATTTTGGTGCGCATGAAAGCCACCCTGCCGCGCAAAGCCTATTTTATCAAATTCTACGGACGGCGCTTCCTGCGCATCTTCCCGCTCTACTACCTGTACCTGGGCATTCTCATCGCCGTCAACCTGGCCCTGCCGCACATTGCCTTCAAGCCGCTGCACAAGGAATTCGACGGCAAGTTTTGGGAGCAGATTTGGTTTGCTGTCACCTACCTGTATGATTTCTTCCATGCCAGCGCCGTCTACGAACCGACCCGCTTCCTGACGCCGCTATGGTCGCTTTCGGTCGAGGAGCAATTCTACATCCTTTGGCCGCTGCTCATCTTCCTGACCCCCGCCCATCGCCAGAAACGCCTTTTCTTGACGGTCATCGGATTGGGGCCGCTCTTCCGTCTGCTGCTCAAACTGTTCTACATGCAGCGCCCCTTTGCCTTCATGTTAGACGACCCCATGCTGGCCTTGTACGTCTTGCCCTTTTCTCACATAGACGCCTTTGCCATGGGCGCTTACATTTCCCAATTCGAGATTCGCAGCCCGCGCCTGCAAACACTCTTGCTTTCGATTTTGGTCCCGCTGGCGGGCTTTTATACCCAATCGGCCGCCTGGGGAGAAATTCGCTGGGATTCGCTCGGCTACGAATTTCCCCTTCAGGTGGCTTACAAGGAAATCTGGGGCTATTCTTTGCTCAACTACTTCTTTGCAGTGCTGATCTACAGCGTGGCAAAGACCAACCTCCTGACCGCCCTGCTCGATCGTTTCCCCTTGCGCTACCTGGGCAAAATTTCGTATGGCCTTTACATTTACCATGGCGCGGTCATCTGGTTTACCTTGAAACTGAACCTGCCTTTCGACCTGGCTACCTGGCAAATGTTTGCCTTTACGCTGACGGCGACCACGCTGGTGGCCTCGCTCAGTTTTCACCTGTACGAAAAGCCCATCAATGACTTGAAAGACCGCTTCTTCCCCCTCGACCGCGCCACATGACTTCTGCCGCTGCTTGCGAACATGACATCCTCATCATCGGCGCCGGACCGGCCGGACTCTCGACCGCCCTGCATTTGGCGCAGACCGCTCCGCATCTGACTCCCCGCGTCCTGCTCCTGGAAAAGGAACGTCATCCACGCCCCAAACTGTGCGCCGGCGGCCTGACCCCAGACGCGGAGATTCTGCTCGAGCGCCTCGGCCTGGACGTGACCGAAGTCCCGCACGTGGACGCAGAGGCGGCCCGCTTCCTCTTTGCCGGGCAGGGGCTGACCGTTTCGATCCGCAAGCGTCACGCCTTGCGAATCATCCGCCGCGAGGAGTTCGACGCCTGGCTGGCCAAGAAAACAGAGAGTAAAGGAATAGAGATAAAGGAAGGGATAAAGGTTCGAGAGGTGCGCCCAGATGCGGAGGGCGTCAGCGTATTCACCGAGCAGGGCGAATTCCGCGCTCAGGTGGTGGTGGGCGCAGACGGCTCCAACGGCGTGACGCGGCGATGCGCGCTGCCCGGCGCGCATCTCCACACGGCGCGGGCGCTGGAAGTGTTGACCCCCGTCTGCCCCCAGCCCGGCCCTCTCCCATTTTCTGCGAAAATTGAGGAGGGGAAAGAAGCGGTCTTCGACTTCTTCCCCGTGCCATCCAGCATTGCAGGCTACACTTGGGATTTTCCCACCCAGGTGAAGGGTCAAGCCATGCGCTGCTGGGGGGTGTACGATTCCAACCTGCTGGCGAACAGGCCGCGGCCGCCGTTGGCGCAGCCGCTGGCGCAGGAAATGGGGCGGCAGGGCTTCGATTTGCAGCATTACACGCTGCAGGGCCATCCGATCCGCTGCTTCGACCCGCGCAGCCCGCTTTCCGCGCCGCGCGCCCTGCTGGTGGGCGATGCCGCCGGGGCCGATCCACTCTTCGGAGAGGGCATCAGCCTGGCTTTGGGCTACGGTTATCTGGCGGCGGGGGAACTGGCGCGCGCTTTCAGCGTAGGAGACTTTTCATTCAACGGATACAAGCAGCGGGTGATGCGAAGCGCGCTTGGCCGCACCTTGCTGGCGCGGTGGGGCATCGCCCGCATCCTGTACGCCCTGCGCTGGAAGTGGTTCCAGGCTTTCTTCTGGCATCATTGGAAACCCCTCATCCTGCCTGTGGCCTGGTGGGTGGTGTTGAATTGGGGGCGCTATCTTCCGAAATCGTTTACAATCGAAAAAAAAGGTTCAGCAGGAGGTCCCTATGGCTAAGTCGGAGGAAGAATCCACATCCGTAGAAGAAATCGTACCGGCTGGGAATGCCGGCAGCGAGGGCGCGGCTGCCGACGAGGCGAGAGGGGAAGGCGTCTCACCCGATGCAACCGCCTCCCGCGCTCCCACGTTGGGTCAGCGGCTCAAATGGCTGCTGGGGTTCCTGTTGCGCATATTCATTCTTTTGATTTTCCTGTCCCTGCTGGCGGTAGGTTTGGCTTATAGCCTGCCTTTGCTCTATCAGAAGTATGTCCGCCCGGTGCAGGAGAATAGCGGCCAATTGGCGCTCCTGAAAGATCGCCTGACGCAGGACGAGGCCGCGCTTGCTGCGTTGCAAGACAGCCTGGCAGCGCTGCAAAGCGAACAGGCCCAACAAGCCCAATCCATGGCGAGGCTGGATGAGAAAGTCCAAACGCTGGAGGAAGAGGTGGCCCGGCATACCCAAACGCTGGCCACGATCGAAAAAATCCAGGCTGCGCTTCAGGCCCAAGACGAGGCGCTGGACGCCGACCTGGAGCGCCAAATCGGTTTGATGAAAGCCATGGAGTTGCTGTCGCGCGCCCGGCTGTTCCTGTATCAAAGCAACTTCGGGCTGGCGCGTCAGGATGTTCGAGCGGCGCGCGAACTGCTGACCGCCATCCAGCCGGCTGCGCCCGCCGCTCTTGCCGATGATTTGGCAGAAGTCGTTCAGCGCCTGGACTTGACCCTGTCTAACCTGCCGGCGTTCCCGGTGGCCGCCAGCGATGACCTGGATATTGCATGGCACATTTTACTGACAGGCCTGCCCGAGTCACAGACCCAGCCGGTCACGGAGACGCCCCTCCCTGCCGCTACGATTACCGCGACCCCGACAGCGTTTGCCACCTTAGAGCCAACCGCCACGCCGTGAGGCGGCTGCCGCTTGCCCTACGTTGGCAAAGTCACAGGTTTTGGACTCCGAATCGGTAAGGTTCATTGGGAATTGCAGTGGTCTACCACCAGTTCTGGCGGTAGTCTCCCAAGGGAATGCTGGCGAAACAATCCCAGAGATTCCCAATGAACCATCGGTACATCAGGGCAGCGCGAGCGGATGTCGCGCTGCCCTGATCGATTCGTCGAACTGTTTTTCGTGTTCTTATGGCGTGGCTGTGGCCGCCGGAGCCGGGGAGGTGGAAAGCGCAGCAGCATCTTCGGCTGTGCGCGGCATCCCGTTCATGATCCAGCGCACCCACACGTCTATCACGTCCGCTTTGAGCGCAGAGTTGGGCGGCATGACGCCGATGATTTCCTTTCCCTTTTCGTCCAAAATGGCGTTTCGTTGAATGGTTTGCAACAGATAGGAGTTCATGTCACCGGGGATGATATTCTTGTCTGCGTGTTCGCCGCTGGTCAAGATTTCTTCATAGGTGGTCATGAGGTAGTCGTTGTTTTCCTTGCCGGCACGGTGACAGGAAACGCAGTAGCGTTTGACAATGGGCGCAATGTGAACATCATAGGAGGGGACTTCGCCCTCGGCCAGCGGCGGGAAGAGCGGTTTGATTTCTGGCGCTTCGAAGCGGTCATCCCACATGTAGCGCATGAAGGTCACGATGTAGTCAATTTGGCTGCGGGTCAGTTCGCCGCCGTAAGCCAGACCAAAAGGATTCATGCCCGCGCTGGGCCGTCCATAGGCAATGACTTCTTGCATGGCCGAATCGGTCAGGGTGTACAACACATCCCGGCTGTTGATGGGAGTGAGTTCTTCTCCTTCGAGCCCTTCTACGCCTTCGATGACGGCTACCGAGCCATCTTCGCCATGGCATTCGACACAATAGATGGAATACAAGTCTTGCCCGGCGAGGATGCGGTCGGTCAGGGTGATGGGGACCTCTTCTTCAGCGGCGGCAGGCCGAGGGGCGAACAGAAGCGTGACGACTGTGAAGGCGACCATCAGCACAGAGGCGGTCGCGGCCGTCCAAATCATGGCTTTTTTGGCCCTGTCCTTGAGCGTAAACGCCATCACGAACAACAATAAAAAGGCCACGCCAGGAACGACCAGCCCGCCCAGCGTTTGGGTGATGCCTGCCACATAGGGGCCGCTTTCGCTGGAGGTGGTGGGGACATCGGCCATCAAAGTCAAGGTAATCATGCTGACCACGAAGATGCCCATGACGCTGAGCGGCAGGACGCGCTTGCCATAGTAACGATAGGGAGATTTGTCTATGAACGGCAGCAAGGTCAACACGCCAATGGCCAGGCCGGGGATGATGATGGTGGCGATGAATTCGATTTTGCCTAGCACCGGAATTTGTCCATACAGCGCCAGGAATTTGAACAGGAACAGGAAATACCATTCCGGGCGAGGGACGTAGGAGGTGTCGCTGGGGTCGGCTTTGGGAACGTCAGGGACGCCGACGAAGGTAGCCAGCAAGACCAGCAAGATGAAAAGCCCCAACGCCATCAATACGTCTTTGAAGATACTGTCGGGCCAAAAGCGCTCGCCTCTTTGCAATTCGCGCTCGTACTTTTGTTGGATGGACTTCTTGATTTCGTCGTTCATGCTTTGCATTCCTTCCAAGGTCAATCTTCCTTATCGGGGAAATGCGACTCGCCGTGCTTGATGATAAGGTAGAGATGCACGCCGATGAGCGCCGCCAGCAAGCCCGGCAATATCCAAATATGGGCTGAGAAGAAACGCTGGAGGGTCAGGGCGCTCAAGTCGGGGCCGCCGCGCAAGGTCTTCATAATGAAGTCGCCCACAAAGGGGGCGCTGCCAGCAATGCGCGTGCCAACTGTCGTGGCCCAGTAGGCCATTTGGTGCCAGGGCAGCAAATAACCCGTGAAGCCCATGCCAATCGTGAACAGCAACAAGCCAATACCCACCAGCCAGGTCAGTTCGCGCGGGTATTTGTACGAAGCGGTAACGAAGACGCGCAACATGTGAATGAAAACAATCAAGACCATCAGGCTCGATCCCCAGTGATGGATGCCGCGAATGAGCCAGCCAAAAGCAACATCGTTCATGATGTATTGGATGGAATCGTAGGCGTGGTCAGGGGAGGGAGTGTAATAGACGGTCAGAAAGATACCGGTGAGGCCCTGCATGACAAAGAGAAACAGGCTGGCCGAGCCGAGCGTATTCCACCAATTGCCCTTTGGCTCGGGACGGTCGAGCAAGGCTTTGTACATATCGTTGAGGCCAAGGCGCTCATCCAACCAATCGAAGACATTTTTCCACATCGTTAGGCCTCCGACTTTTTCTCGATAGGGATAATGGTGAGGACGCCATCGGCGTCGACGTTGTATTCGAAATGACCCAGCGGTTCGGGCGGCGGACCATCCAGCACTTTGCCGTCTTTGTCGAACTTGGCGTCATGGCAGGGACAAATGAAAACTTGCGCTTCTTCCTTCCAGTTGACTGTACAGGACAGGTGTGTGCAGCGGCTGGATAGAACCAGGATGTCTTTGGGGTCCTCGGATTTGCGCAAGATGTAGCCTCCATAGTTGCTGGCGGTGCGTTCCCAGCCATTGACTTTGGTAATAGTGAACGAGAACGGATGGAATTTGCCAACCGGGATATTCTCCAGTTTGCCAATGGCGACCGGCGCACCGGTTTTATCTTCCCGCAGGGCGGGAGCAAGCAGATATCCAATGGCTGGGATGCCAAAGACTGCGCCAATGATTCCTCCCACAGCGCCGGTCGTCGCTTTGATGAAATCCCTGCGGTTGATCCGCTTCGAACCAGACATATCTACCTCCTGAATGAATTCCTCGTATCGTCTCCATCAATCGAGGCACGCTAAGCGCTGCTCACGCCTCCCCCTTGCCCCTTTGCTCGTGAGAAGATACAATTCCTATGGCAAATATACCACTAAAGCGGCGCTTTTCGATTCGTTCGTTGACAACGAGAAAAACAGTCTGTGCGCGCAGACTTGCTTATCGTGATTATAAGTTTCTCTGCCCTGTTTATTAGAGGAAATCTGGAATAAAATAAGCAGGATGATTGTCACTTTCTATGCAAAACTCTCCGTGTGATAATCATCCTGGACTGCCTATATCCATCGCAGGAGGCAAGCATGACTCTCAAACGTAATATCGGCGTAATCGAGGGATTACGCTACCAGGGAGGGGGACCGCAAATCGCCTGGCTGTTGCATCGCTTGAGCGGGCTGGGCATGGCGTTGTTTGTAGGTTTACATGTCCTGGCATCGTTCATAGGAGGCGATGCCGGCGCGTTCATCAACCAAATTTATGAATCCTGGTGGTTTCAGATTGTGGTCGTATTCTGCGCCCTGTTTCATGGCATCAACGGCCTGCGCATCACCATTCTGGATTTGTGGCCGCAGTTACTCGAGCACCAACGGGAGGCCATTTGGGCAGAGTGGTTTGTCTTCCTGCCTATCTTTGGACTGGCTGTATTGGTCATCGTACGCACGGCGCTGGGAGGTTGAAAATGAGCGAGCCATCGAGAACCCTGCCCCTTAACAAGCGCGGCTTGAATTTCGAGACGCTGATGTGGCTGTTTACGCGCCTTTCTGCTCTGGCGATGTACTTGTTTTTGCTGGTAGCAGTCATTGGAGCGCTGCTGATGGGCGCCCGCACCCAGATGAACCTGGCGGACGTGCTGCGCTGGGGATTTACCCCCAACGTGACGCATGTGCAAAGCACGAACGTGCCTGACCTGGCGCCATGGGCGACGCCCTTCTGGAAAGTGACGGCTTGCTTGTTCTTCTTTACCGCGCTCACGCACGGGCTCCATGGCGTGTTGAGCGTATTGGACGATTATTTTGCGCAACGCTCGCTGAGAGTGTTGTTCCGCGTCATCATCACGATCCTGGTACCTGTTTTATCCGTGATCGGCATCTACGTCATCTGGACTTCATAGGACGGTTGCCCATGAACATACATCAATTCGAAGTGGTGGTCGTTGGCGCGGGCGGCGCCGGGCTGATGGCTGGCCTGTATGCCTCCCGCACAGCCAAGACCGCCGTCATCAGCAAACTCTATCCTACTCGATCGCACACCGGCGCGGCGCAAGGGGGCATTGGCGCGGCACTTGGCAATTATGAGGAAGATCACCCTGAGTGGCACACTTTCGATACAGTCAAAGGCTCAGATTACCTGGGCGACCAGGATGCCATCCAATTCATGTGCGAGGAGGCGGTCCCTGCTATTTACGAACTCGAACATATGGGACTGCCCTTCGACCGCACCCCTGAGGGGCGTATCTCCCAGCGACCCTTTGGCGGCCATACCAACAACGTGACCGGTAAACCCGTGCGGCGCGCCTGTCACGCGGCCGACCGCACCGGTCACATGATTTTGCAAACCCTGTACCAGCAGTGTTTGAAGAATAAGGTCGAATTCTATGACGAGTTCCAGGTGCTAGACCTGTTACTTACAGACGGCAAAGTATCGGGCGTAGTAGCGGTCGAACTGGCCACAGGCGAATTACATATTTTCCATGCCAAAGCGGTCATCTTTGCAACCGGTGGACATGGCCGCGTGTGGGAGATTACCTCCAATGCCTATGCCTATACTGGCGATGGAGCCGCTATCGTCTTTCGGCGTGGCATTCCTCTGGAAGATATGGAGTTCTTCCAGTTCCATCCGACCGGCATTTACAAACTGGGCATTTTGATCACCGAGGGCGTGCGCGGTGAGGGCGGCGTTCTCATCAACGGTAAGGGGGAGCGCTTCATGGAAAAGTACGCTCCTACAGTCAAAGACCTGGCCTCGCGGGATGTCATCAGCCGCGCCATTTACCTGGAGATACGCGAGGGACGAGGGGTGAACGGCTCGAATTATATTTACCTGGATGTGCGTCCCGAAGTGGTCAATAAATACGCCGCTCTGGATGGCCGCACCAATCCAGACGGATCGCCCTACATAGTCACTGGAGAGCAGATTCTTGCCAAACTGCCGGATATCATTGATTTCTGCCGTGTCTACCTGGGCGTGGACCCGGTGACCCAACCGATGCCCATCCAGCCGACGGCGCATTATACGATGGGCGGCATCCCCACCAACAAATATGGAGAAGTGGTGATAGATGACAAGGGCTCGGTCTTTCCGGGCTTATATGCGGCTGGGGAGGTGGCTTGTGTGTCGGTACATGGCGCGAACCGCCTGGGTACGAATTCTCTGCTCGACTTGGTAGTCTTCGGCAAGTATGCTGGCCTGCAGGCAGCGGAGTACGCCAAGGGCGCAGACTTTGTCCCTCTGCCGCAGGATCCGACCTCGTTTGCGCGAGAACAACTTGACCGTCTCAAGAATGGAAACGGCAAAGAGAACATCTTCGACATCGGGCGGGAGATGAAAAAGGTCATGTTCGAGGATGTGGGCGTTTTTCGCACCGAGGAAGGCATGAAAAAAGCCCTGGAAAAGATTGCCGAACTGAAGGAACGTTTCAAGCACGTGCGCGTCCAAGATACGGGCAAGATTTTCAACACTGAATTGCTGAACGCTTGGGAATTGGGTAACCTGCTCGATACGGCTGAAGTCGTGACGGCTTCTGCGTTGAACCGCAAGGAATCGCGCGGCGGTCACGCCCGCGAGGATTACCCTGAACGCGACGATAAGAACTGGCTCAAACATACACTCATTTGGCGGCAAGATGGCAAGTTGAAGATTGGCTACAAGCCGGTTGTCATCACCAAATTCGAGCCAAAGAAGAGAGTTTACTAGCGAAATCCCCTCACCCCAACCCCTCTCCCTCAGGGCGCCCCCTGCAGGGGTGATGAGGGGCGAGGGGTGAGGGAACGAGGTGTCATTATGGATGTAACGCTCAAAATCTTCCGCTACAACCCTGAAAAAGACCAGAAGTGGCATTACGAGACCTACACCCTGGAGGCTGAACCGACCGACCGCGTGCTGGACCTGCTCGAAAAGGTCAAGGGGTATTACGATGGGTCACTTTCCTACCGGCGCTCGTGCGCGCACGGGGTGTGCGGTTCAGATGCCATGCGCATCAATGGACGCAACTATCTGGCCTGCAAGGCGCTGGTCAAGGATTTTGGCGCCAAGATCACGGTCGAACCCCTCCTGGGGCTGCGCGTCATCAAAGATTTGATCGTGGATATGGAGCCGTTTTTCGACAATTACAAGAAGATCCTGCCGTTCTTCATCAACGAAAGCCCTCTCCCTGCAGATGGCAAAGAACGCCTGCAAAGCCCCGCCCAACGAGAGCGTTTCGACGATACCACAAAGTGTATTTTGTGCGCTTGCTGTACCACCTCTTGCCCATCTTTCTGGGGAAATGACGATTACTTTGGCCCGGCGGCGCTGGTCAATGCGCACCGCTTCATCTTCGACAGCCGAGACGAAGCCGCTGCCGAGCGCTTGCATATTTTGTCCGAAACATCGGGCGTGACACGCTGCCATACGACCTTCAATTGTACGATTGCCTGTCCGCGCGAAATTCAAATTACCAAGGCGATTGGGGAGTTGAAACTGGCCATGGTGACCGGCAAGTTGGACTGATGCATCGAATTACACGAATGACTCGAAGGTTGTAGCAGGCTGCGCATAGCATTGCTCTGCAAAATCTATCACGACCGTGAAGATTTTTGTGGCGTGGCAATCATGCCGTGCGGGGCAAATCCCGCGCTACGTTTTGCGTCGAGTTGGGAATGCCAAAACCATCTACAAACAGGCCATGAATACATGAAGCCCATCCGCTGGTTAGTACTCGGCGATATTTTTGCCCTTGCCCTCGTCACGGTGATTGGCTTTGCCACACACGGCGAGACCGGCCTGGAGTTTTTCCCGCGCATGTTGACCACCTTCCTGCCTGTAAGTGTAGCCTGGTTCGTGGTTGCGCCGTTTTTGGGCCTGTTCCGGCCTGAAATCACAGCCAATCCACGCCAGTTGTGGCGGTCTTTCGTGGGGATGGTCTTGGCCGGGCCGCTGGCCGCGCTGCTGCGAGCCTTCCTGCTCAATACGGTGGTCATTCCCCTCTTTGCTGTCGTCTTGAGCGGTTCTGCCGGGCTGGGAATGCTCGTCTGGCGGGCGCTTTGGTGGATCCTTTCGAGGGAAAAAGTCCCCCCCAAAATGTGAATATAGGATGCGGCTACACGGTCATCCTTTATACTTCGGGCGCGGGCTGGCAGACGTTCTACCTCGGCCCGCAAGCCGCCATTATCAAAGGCGTGCTGCCCTTTTTACCCGGCGATTTGCTCAAACTGGCGCTGAAGACGCTCCCCCTGCCCGCCGCCTGGAGGCTGGCGAGGTAATTTACGCCAGTTCGGTATAACCATCCCAAAGGCTTTTTAGAGCAATTGTATGGGCAAAATCGAGCCTTTGGGATGGTTCGAAGGCGTATCCCGAATTCCGGTTAATTTCGTAAACTCAACCGCCCAACCCATGCTGAATGGCGATGATGGCCGCCTGCGTGCGGTCGGTGACGCCCAGTTTTTCGAGGATGGCGCTGACGTGGTTGCGCACCGTCCCTTCGGACAGGTATAACTGCGCGGCGATTTCGGCGTTGGTCAGGCCTCTGGCGAGCAGGCGCAGGACGTCGGTTTCGCGTGCGGTGAGTTTTTCGGTCAGGAGCGAAGCAGGCTGGGTCTGTTGACTGGAGACCTGTGCCAGCAGTTTGCCCGCCACCGACGGGTCCACGAAGGATTTGCCCGCCAGCGTGCCGCGAATGGCTTCGATGACTTTCTCGCGCGGGGTATCTTTGAGCAGGTAACCGCTCGCTCCGGCGCGAATGGCGTCGAACAGCCATTCGTCATCGTCGTAGGTGGTGAGCACCAGCACTTCGATGTGGGGGAATCGCGCACGAATCTGGCGGGTGGCTTCGATGCCGTTCATGCCCGGCATTTTCAGGTCCATCAACACCAAATCGGGCTGACGCTGGGCAGTCAATTCGACGGCTTCGGCGCCATCCTGCGCACAGCCAACGACCTGGAAGTCCTTTTCCAGGCTGAGCAGCAATTCCAGCCCATCGCGGACAACAGCCTGGTCATCACAGATGATGATTTTCATATCTCAAGCACCACTTTCGTCCCGTTTCCTTTTTGACTTTCGATAATCAACTTTCCGCCGACAAGTTCGGCGCGTTCTCTCATGCCCACCAGTCCAAAGTGACCGCTGCTGACCTTGTCGCGCGGCTCGAAACCGAGACCGTCGTCCTGCACGGTCAGTTTCCAGCAACCGGCTTCCGATTCGAGGCGCAGGCTGAGGTGCCTGGCGTTGGCATGGTGAACGACATTTTCCACCGCTTCCTGGGCGACGCGGTACAGGCATTGTTCCACGTCGGGGCTGAGATTCGGCAGGGGGTCGGGCAGAGCAAGTTCGAGGTCCAGATGAGCGCGTGCGGCGGCAGATTCGGCCAGTTGACGCAGCGCAAGTCCCAGTCCCAGGTCTTCGAGCGGGCTGGCGCGCAGGGACTTGAGGGCGCGGCGAGTTTCATCCAACCCGCGGCGCGTGGCAGTGAGCGATTGTTCCAGCAGGGCGCGGGCTTTTTCGGCGTCCACATCCCAGTAGGCCTTGACCGTTTCGAGCGTAACCGAGAGGCCAGTGAGGGTGTGCGCCAGGGTGTCGTGCAGTTCACGCGCCATGCGGTTGCGCTCGCGGCTGACAGTGAGGTTTTCGAGCGCGCTGGCGTAATGGATCAGGCGGGCATTGGCTTGCTGCAGCGATTCGCCCTGGGCACGCAAAAGCGACATCAGGCGATTGATGAAAACGCCGATGACGATGAAACTGACGGTGCGCACGAGGATTATGAAAAAAAAGACAGTCAGGACAACGGGGCGAGCCGATCCCCTCAACAAAATGGCGGCCATTTCGAAGGCGGCGGTGAACAAACTGAACAGGAAAACGTGCAAAAGGGGATAACGCCAGGCGGTGAGCGCCAGACCGATGAACAAGACCGGCATTTGACGCAAAGCCATGCCTTCGGCGTTCGATAGCGGACCCGGCGGGAAGCGCGGCACGAAGAGGTGTTGCATCAGGATGGGTGTAGCCGAAACGAGCAGAATCATCAGCGGCAAGAAACCTTGCCCCAGCCATTTGCGCATCCACTCCCAGTGCGCCAGCGCCAAAAAGAGCAGGGCAGCCAGGCCATTGCCCAGATAATAGAGTTGAACGGAAGGCGGTAGACGGAGATAGAGCAGCGCATCCACGACCAGCAAAGCCGCCAGGTAGCCCAGCCATATCCAGGCGGCCATGCGCAGGCCGCGCCAGGTTTCAGGGGAATCAGCCATGCTCGAATCTTATCATGGTCAGAGCGATTCGACGACTGTCGGTAGTCATGCTTTTTCCTTCTCTCCTATGACAGCAGTCATGGGGAGGTGCTGGAATTTCACACGTGTTTCAGAGCGATGATGACAACAGGCACTTTTTTGAGGAAGCGAGTGGGTGTAAACTGGTATGGAGAGGTAGAGAGGTAAACAGGTACACAGGTAAACAGGTATGTTATGTAAGGAGAAAACAATGAAACGAGGCTTGCTTCTATTCGTTCTTTTGATGTGGATGGCGCTGGCTTGTTCGCTGACGGGCGCGCCGCTCCCCTCTCCCAGTGGGGGACTCCCCTCCCCCACTGGGGGAGGGGCCGGGGGTGAGGGAACGCCCCTCGAAACGCCAGCGTCTCCTGTGAGAGCGACCCCGCTCCCCATCCCAACCGAAACGGCGGTTGTGACGCCGGTCGTTCAGCCAACCCATCCTGCCCTGCCCATGCCCAGTCAGCCTCGGCCTGCTTCCCCCTGCGGTAACGGCATCTGCGAGGGGCCGGAAAACGCCCAAAATTGCCCGGCAGACTGTGCCCTCACCCCCAACCCCTCTCCCACAGGGAGAGGGGAGAAGCACACCGTCACTAACCCGGCGAGCGGGGAGAAGTACACCGTGACTAACCCGACGAGCGGGGCGGCGCTGGCGGTGTATGTCAACCTGCCCGCCGCGGCCGCGGAGTTGCCCGTCCCGGCGCTGGTCCTCGTGCCGGGCGGCTCTGGAGCAAGTTCTTCCTTCCGCAAGCCAAACGGCGAGTTCTACGCCTTCGTGCAGGCGGGCTATGGGGTCATCGTCTTTGACCCCGATGGGCGTGGTCAAAGCAGCGGCACGGAAGATTACAACGGCTTCATCCAGCAAGATGGACTGGCGGCGGTCATCGAGTTTGCCGCGACCCTGCCCGGCGTGGACCCGTCGAGAATCGGCCTCGTGACCTACTCTTACGGCATCACGATGGGAGCGGG
>DAOUCM010000350.1:0-6655 GCA_034431895.1 Anaerolineales bacterium | reverse complement strand
CATGTGTTTCTTCGATAGTCAGATTTCGATGATTTTCTTCTGTATGGCATATTTGATCAATTCCCCCCGGTCATGCAAGTCCAATTTCTGCATCAAGTTGTTACGGTGCGCCTGGACCGTCTTGATGGAAATGGAAAGGATTTCGGCAATTTGTTTGTTCGTATAGCCTTCGGCAATCAACTGTAAAATTTCGCGCTCACGCGGGCTGAGGCTGTCCACTTCCTCCTGTGGGCGCATCCCGCCCCAGCGTAGGTAATCCTCAATGACCAGCCGCGTGATGGCGGGTGAAAGTACCGCCTCTCCGCGATACACAGAGTGAATGGCGCCAATCAACTCGCTTGTGGTGGCATCTTTGAGCAGGTAGCCCATAGCCCCGGCTTCGAGCGCATGGCGGATGTACTCCTCGTTATCATACATGGATAGCACCAGCACGCGCACATCAGGACATTGTTGCCTCAACTGACGTGTTGCCTCTAGACCGTTTAGCAGGGGCATGGCAATGTCCATCAGGACGATGTCGGGTTTCAATTGGCAAGCCAGGGTGACAGCTGCACGCCCATCTTCTGCCTCGCCTATCACGCTCAGGCTGGGTTCGGCCTCCAGCAAGGCGCGCAGGCCGCTGCGTACAATCGTATGGTCATCTGCCAGCAAAATGCGGATTTTTTCCACGTCTCTTTTCCAAGAAGGCGACTGTCAAAGGATGCTTTCCTTGCCAGGCTAGGTGCGATTCCATTTCTCTACCGCTTCGCGGAAGGCTGCTTTCAAGCGTTCATCTGGCAGAGACTCGATGCTGTCGAATGCCTTGCCATTCACCCAAATCTCCAAACCACCATCTGGCGCGGTGCCTAGATCTATGTTGAATTGTTTGAGGTACGGATCGGCTTTTAGTTTTTCATGCAGGATGTCTTCGATTTGTTCGGCAAAAGGCGCTGCTATTTTCTCGCCCTGGTCGTGATCGTAGACCGCCATGCTTTCCTGATCTTTTGCAAGAGCCGCCTGCGTTTCTGCCGGTGGAGACGTGCGCATCCATTCTGGTTGTTCTGCTCCGGTCTTGGTGAGGTTGACTTTACGGGATTTGATCAAGACAGGCAGGAACAACAGGACAACAGCCAGCAACGCAATGCCGCCAACGATTACAAGGGTACTGCTCATCGTTCCTCCTAATTTAACCTGAATTCGGAATAAGCCTTCGAACCGTCCCGAAGGCTCGATTTTGCCCATACAATTGCCTAAAAAGCCTTCGGGACGATTATCCCGACTGGCGTTAATGTTAGTGTCCATGATCTGCATGGAACTCAAAAATTTGTTTACATTTTTCGGTTAGATTGCGGAATAATGAAGTTTAACAAATCATTGCCGTAATCTTGTACCACCGACCTTTGGTCGGTTCGACCAGGCAAAGCCTGGTGATACGCTGTTTACCCCTGGCTGCTGGCGCCTGAAGTTGGCTTCCGGCCGACTTTCATGCGCTGAGACGGGGGATTGATCCCCCCGCTGGGGCCGCAAGGAAGGTTACCGAATTTTGTTAAACTCCATAATTCTGCGTTACGAGTCTACTGCAAAAAGAAAAAAACAGCACATCCCCCAATATAACAGCAATGCCATATCTCGGCAATGAAAATCTCCTGTTTCCTTGTGGCTTTCTCAAGAAAATGTATAATCACAACTGTTTTCAAAATGTCGCTGCGAGCCGCTCTCTGGCGAAGCAGTCTCCCGTTTGACGGACAAAACTGACCTTGAGAAGATTGCTTCAGCGGCACAAACCGCCGCTTCGCAACGACATGGCTATTTTGTCAAGCATTCTTGAGAAAACCATGACTCTCCACTCCCCGCAATCAACCGGTTGGCGGCGTCGTAGATGAGTATTATAGCCTTTCGGAAATGATCCGCAGATGTCGCAGAGAACGCCGAGTGGAGAAAAATCAGCGAAATCTTCGTTACAGCGTCCCCTTTGGGGATCTGCGGATCATTTTGGCGTTTCGAGCGGCAAAGTAACCCTTCGTCATCAACGGGTAAGCAGTTACCTTACATGCAAAAACTACGCTGCCCTCACCGAGGCGGTATGCAGCAGCGCCGCCGGCGCACGACTATCAGACACGTAGGCCAGCCAGCCCGCATACCGCGCGTCCTGACCGCGAATGGCCGCATGGAAGACCTGCTGGATCGCGCTCGTCACCGGCCCGGTAGCGCCGTTGCCGATGACGCGGAAATCAATCTCGCGCAAGCCAATCACCTCGGCCGCCGTGCCGCACACGAAGACCTCGTCGGCAATATATAATTGATCGCGCGAGATGGGCGTCTCGACCACCTCATACCCCAGGTCCCTGGCAATCGTGATGAGCGACTCGCGCGTAATGCCTTCCAAAATGTCTACCAGCGGCGGCGTCAAGATACGCCCTTTGTGAACAACGAAAATGTTTTCGCCGGTGCACTCGGCCACGAAGCCTTGCGGGTTGAGCATAATGGCCTCGTCGAAACCCAACCGCACCGACTCGGTCTTTGCCAGGATGCTGTTGGCGTAGTTGCCCGAGATTTTAGCCTTGGTCATCATCACATTGGGCTGGTGACGGGTGAAGGATGAGATATTGGCGCGGATGCCTTTTTTGAGCGCCTCCGCTCCCAGGTAATTGCCCCATTCCCAGGCGGCGATGGCCAGCGACGCCTTTCCGCCGTCCACGTTCAAATTCCAGCCGCCGCCCGAAAGGTACAGCAAAGGGCGGATATAACAATCGCCAAACCCATTGGCCTTCACCACCTGCTTGATTGCCTCTGCCACCTCCTCCAGCGAGTAAGGCAACTCGCGAAAGCCAAGCACCCGCGCAGAATCGAGCAAGCGTTTGGCGTGATCGTACAAACGAAACACCGCCGCTCCCTTGTCGGTCTCGTAAGCGCGAATACCTTCGAACACCGCTGCGCCGTAATGCAGCGCAGGCGTCAGGAAGTGAATGGTAGCCTTCTCGAACGCCACCATTTCCCCGTCCATCCAGATATACTTCGATTCCATTGCCATACGAACGTTTCCTTTCACAATCTCGAAATGATTTCATCCGCCATCTGGCGGGTATTCAACCGGCCTCCAACGTCTGCCGTGCGAGCGCCCTCGCTGATGGCGCGTTCCACCGCCTGCTCGATGGACACGGCCTCGGCTTCCAGCCCCAACGAATAACGCAACAACAAAGCGGACGAAAGAATCGCGCCGACCGGATTGGCGACGCCCTGCCCGGCGATATCCGGGGCCGAGCCGTGAATCGGTTCATACAATCCCGCGCTGCGGGACCTCCCCAGGCCTTTGTCCTCCCCGCCGGGGGGCTGGCCTAAACTGGCCGACGGCAACATCCCCATGGAGCCCGCCAAAACGGAGGCCTCGTCGGTGAGAATATCGCCGAACATGTTCTCGGTCACCACCACATCCATCCTGGCAGGATTGGCGATAAGGCGCATGGCAGCCGTATCTACCAGCACATGCTCCAACTCCACCTCGGGGTTTTCTGCTCCCACCTTTGCAGCCATCTGCCTCCACAGGCGGGACGACTCGAGCACATTGGCCTTGTCCACCGAAGTCACCTTCTTGCGGCGTCCTTTGGCTAGACTGAAAGCCAGTTTCAGCACGCGCTCAATTTCGTAATCGTAGTATTCGAGCGTATCCACAGCCCGCTCGCGGCCATCCTTCACGTCGCGGCCTTTCGGCCAGCCAAAGTACAGACCGCCGGTCAACTCGCGCACCACCAGGATGTCCACGCCTTGCAACTTTTCTGGCTTGAGCGGCGACCATTCCATCAGCGCCGGGTGGACCTTGACCGGGCGCAGGTTGGCGAACACACCCAGTCCCTTGCGCAGCGCCAGCAGGCCGCGCTCCGGACGGTCTTTGGCGGCGGGATCGTCCCATTTGGGGCCGCCCACCGCACCGAGTAAGACCGCATCCGCAGCCTGGCAATCTGCCAAAGTCTCGTCGGTGAGCGAGACGCCGAATTTTTCGATGGAGCAACCGCCCACCAGCCGCTCGGCGAAGGTAAAACTGTGTCCGTGTTTGCTTGCTACGGCTTCCAAAACCCGTACGGCCTCGGCCACGACTTCCGGGCCAATCCCGTCGCCGGGAAGTAGCACAATGTTTGCTTTCATGAATTCTCCAATTTCCCCCCTCTCCCGGAGGAAGAGGGGTTGGGGTGAGGGCAAATCAATACGCCACCATCAACCCATACTCGACCGAATCCGCCAACGCCCGCCAACTGGCCTCGATGATATTACCGCTCGCGCCGACCGTGCTCCAGCGTTTGCTGCCATTTTGCGTATCAATCAACACGCGGGTAATGGCCTTCGTCCCGTTCTCGCCGTCCAGAATGCGGACCTTGTAATCGGCCAGATGGAAAGCAGCAATGGCGGGATAAATAGGCTGCAAAGCCTTGCGCAGGGCCAGGTCGAGGGCATTGACGGGGCCGTTGCCCTCAGCAGCGGTGTGCAGGATTTCGCCGTTGACCCTGATTTTGACTGTGGCTTCGGCAAACGTACCGCGCCCGTCGCGGTGTTCGACGTTGACGAAATAATCCACCAACTCGAAAGGCGGCTTGTAACCGTATTCCTGGCGTTTGAGCATCATGGCAACCGAGGCGTCGGCGGCCTCGAAAGCAAACCCGCGCGCTTCCAGTTCCTTGATGTCGTTCAAGACTGGCAAGACTTCCTCGCCTTCCACTTCCACGCCGTGTTCCTCGGCCTTGCTGAGCAGATTGCCGCGTCCAGACAAATCGGAAACGACCACGCGCATCTTGTTGCCCACTTTTTCCGGCTCGACATGCTGATAAGACTGCGCCGAGCGCCGCATGGCGGCTACATGCACGCCGCCCTTGTGTGCAAAGGCCGACTTGCCGACATAAGGCAAATGCTCATCGGGCGTCACATTGGCAACTTCCATCACGAAATGGGACAAATCCGTCAGCCGCGCCAGACGGCCTTCGGGCAGGCACTTGTAGCCCATCTTGAGTTCCAGGTCAGGGATGATGGAGCAGAGATTGGCGTTTCCGCAGCGTTCGCCGACGCCGTTGATGGTGCCTTGCACCTGAATAGCCCCCTGGCGCACGGCAATCAACGAGTTGACGACGGCGCACTCAGAGTCGTTGTGGGCGTGGATTCCGAACGGGTGAGCGATGGCCGCCTGAAAGTCCCGCATGATGCGTTCCACTTCCCAGGGCAAAGTCCCGCCGTTGGTGTCGCACAACACCACCGTCTCGGCCCCGCCGCGTATGGCCGCCCGCAGCGTCTCCAGCGCATAAGCGGAATCGGCTTTATAGCCATCGAAGAAATGCTCGGCGTCATAGATGACGCGGCGGCCTTGCTCGCGCAGGTACGCCACCGATTGCTCGATGATGCGCAGGTTGTCTTCCAGCGTGGTGCGCAGCACTTCGGTCACGTGCAGCGTCCAGGTCTTGCCAAACACGGTGCAAACCGGCGCACCAGAATCGAGCAAAGCCTGAATATTGGCGTCGTTTTCGGGGCCGCCTTTGGCGCGGCAAGTGGAACCAAAAGCGGCGATTTGGGCCGTTTTCCATTCGATGTCGCCAGCGCGCTCGAAGAACTCGGCATCCTTGGGGTTGGAGCCGGGCCAGCCGCCTTCGATGAAGGCTACGCCCAGGTCATCGAGACGTTTGGCAATGCGAATCTTGTCCACGCTCGAAAGGGTGAAGCCCTCGGATTGCGTGCCGTCGCGCAGGGTGGTGTCGTAGATTTGTAATTCCATAGTCTGATAGTCTAATAGTCTTTAGTCGGATGGTCTCCAGTTCTGGCGGCAGTTGCCTGTCCTGGCATTTGCCCAGGGTAGTGCTGCCCGCCAGCAGTTGCACTGCCGGCAAGACAAGATAGTCTTATCGTTGTGCAGTTTCGTAAGCGGCGATTTCTTTCTCGAAGCCGAGCAGGTAGCCCAGTTCGTCCACGCCGTTGAGCAAACAAGTTTTGTTGAAAGGATCAATCGGAAACGTCACAGAACCGCCGGGTCTCGACGTTGCTCGACCATCGGGGTAAGAGAGCGTTCGAGAGGCCAGGTCAATGGTGACCTCCGCTGTGGGCGTTTCTGCAGCCAGGGCAAACAGAGAGGCGTGCGTTTGGGCGTCCACGATGACCGGCAGCAAACCATTCTTGAGGGCGTTGTTGCGGAAGATGTCGGCAAAGGAGGTGCTGACGACGGCGCGGAAGCCGTAACCGGTCAGCGCCCAGGGTGCGTGCTCGCGGCTCGAACCGCACCCGAAGTTGTCTCCGGCTAAGAGGATTTGCGCGCCCCGATAGCGGGCATCGTTAAGAACGAATTCTGGCCGCGGGCTGCCGTCGGGGTGATAGCGCCAGTCGGCAAACAGCGCCTCGCCCATGCCGTTCTTGTCGGTGGCCTTCAGGTAACGAGCCGGGATGATCTGGTCGGTATCAATGTTGTCCACAGGCAAAGGGACGAGGCGGGAAGTGAGGGTGGTAAATTGGGGCATGGCCGGTTTCCTTTTTACGTATTTACGTATTGCGTCTTTACGTGTCTACATGTCTACTTGCCTACCTTGACAATGTCACATTAAACATTTGTTCTAAAAACGCTATGTTTTTTGTCACTGCGAGCGATAGCGAAGCAGTCTCCCGGTCTGCCAGGAGATTGCTTCGTCGCAAAGAACGCTCCTCGCAATGACAA
>DAOUCM010000349.1:0-6245 GCA_034431895.1 Anaerolineales bacterium | reverse complement strand
AAACTCACCTTACGCAAAACGTCCCGAAGGCTCACGTAAATCAGGCTTGGATTTTGCCCAAACCTTCGGGACGGTGCGTAACATCAATTTAAAATCATCGGTCTGGCGATGGAAGTACACAACGAACTTGGCTACGGCTTCAAGGAAGAAGTGTACGAAAGAGCGCTGGAGGTCAAATTTCGTCAGGCTGGCATTGAACCATTCCGTCAGTATCAAGTCTTCGTAGAGTACGAAGGCGAGCGGGTAGCGACGTTTTACCTCGATTTGTTCCCAGAGCAGCGAGTGGTGGTAGAAATCAAAGCCTTCAGCCATCAACTGACCAACGACGAGGTGGCGCAAGTCATAAACTACCTGAAGGCCACCGGCGCGCCGGTGGGGTTACTGTTCAACTTCGGGCGCCGCCGGCTGGAATACCGTCGCCTGTTCCCGCCAAAGGACATGAAGCCTGTTCAGCGTCTCGGTCGAGACAGCGCTGTCAGGCTATAATCTGCCCATGCATGAATTACCCGTCACCCAATCCATTCTCGAAATTGCCCTGCGGCATGCAGAGCAGGCGAATGCCAGGCGCGTCACCGATTTGTATCTGGTGATGGGGGAACTGGCGACCCTGGTGGACGATTCCATCCAGTTCTATTGGGATATCATCGCCGAGGGCAGCATCGCGCAAGGCGCGCGCCTCCATTTCCGCCGCGTGCCGGCGGAGTTGCAATGTATGGTGTGCTTTACGAAGTATCACCCTACGGATAAGGAACTCGTTTGCCCAAGTTGCGGCAGCGTGGGCGCCAAGATCATCGCCGGCGAGGAATTCTCGCTCGAAGCCATCGAGGTAGAATGAGGCCCAAAAAGGGGATGGGGTGAGGCGGGCCGACAGCGCAGCCTATTTTTGTGAATAGCGGCGTCCTCTCCACGTCACGCCGCTCCCCGACAGTACCTTCCAGGCCGAGGCCAGCATCATGGCGGCAAACACGGCTGCCCCTAACGGGGTGGTGAGCGCATACCCTTTTGGAATTCCCATCTCGCGCGCGACCTGGGCGCGGTAGTACAGCAACACGCCCCACAGCCCCAGCGCCTCCAGCAGGATGACGCTTCCTTCTCGGCTCGAGGCGGCTGCCGTCAAATAGAAGCCTGCCGCGGCCCAGAGCGGCAGCAACACGGCGGCGGCCACAGCCAGGAAGGCCCCAAAGACCCCCAACAAAAGCAAGCCGATCTCATCGCGCAGGCCGAGGTAGATATTCTTCGTCCAGCCTTCCCACATGTGCGCCAGCGAGGTGTACATGCGCGTTGCAGCCACTTGCCGCCCATCGGCGATCACCAGGCGGTAGCCCCGACTCTTGACCAGAACGGCCAGGTCTTTGTCTTCTACGATGGAGCCTTTGATGGCGGTATGACCGCCGACTGCTTCATAGACGCTGCGCGCAATGAAAATGAATTGTCCGTTGGCGATGGCGTCTTTGCGCCTGGGGTCGTTCACTTTGCGCGGCGAAAAGCCCACCGAAAGCGCCGTCATCACCAGCGGCAAGACGGTCCGCTCCCAAAACGAGAGCATCACCTGGCGCGTCAAGAGGGTGAACAAGTCGGCGCCCGTTTCCAGCGTTTTGGCATACACCGCCGAGAGGGCCTGCGGCGCCAGCAGCGTGTCGGCGTCCACGAAGCACAACCAGTCGCCGCGCGCCGCGCTCACAGCCTGGACGAGGGCGTGGGGTTTGCCGGCCCAGCCGGGGGGGAGGTCCGAGCCGCTGACGACGCTTATGCGGGAGTCCTGGGCCGCGAGTTCAGACAAAATCTGCGGCGTGGCATCCGTCGAACGGTCGTCTACTACGATGATTTCCAGGTTCGGGTAGGTCTGCGCCAACAGGCTCTCGACGCAGGCGCGGATGTTTCGCTCTTCGTTGCGGGCCGGCACGCACACCGAAACCAGCGGCGCATCGGCGCTGGGCGGCGGCAGGGGCGAGACGGCGATGTCGAGCCAGTGCTGATTGTGCAGCCAGGCCAGGATGGCCAGGCCGGCCAAGAACATAAGGGTAGAGAGCAGGGCAAGCGTCATAGCATCTCGCGCGACCGTTCATGGAGAGGTCGGCAGCGGTTCTGGCGCGGGCGGCGTTGGCAGGGAGCGGGATTCGGCCCTCGCCAGGCGCGCATTCAAGACCAGCAGTCCAACGGCCATCGAAGCGGCCATGAAAAGGAGAAGCAGCAGGCCGGCCATGCCCAACAGCGTGCCGGCCAGGTCTATTTCAGGGTCGGCCAGCGTGATGCGCAGACTGCCTATCGCAACCAGCACCGCGCCCGCGTTCCAGGCGGCGTGAATCAGCGCGGCCAAAAGAGCCAGCCCCGCCAGGCGGGCATAGCGTTTTTCCAGGCGCGCGTAGGCAACCCCCAGGCCCATCAAGCCGGCCGCCAGCACGTGCATCAAGCCGCTGAAGGCGCGCGCTGCGAAGGCAAAGGCCCAGCTCTCGTCGGGGCTAAGCGAAGCCGATAAACTTTCCACCAGGGCAAAGCCGGCCCCGCTCAAGGCGCCCAGGGCAAAACCCTGCGCCGGGCTGGACAATCGCCCCGAAACCAGCCACACCCCCAGCGACTTGGCGAATTCCTCGATGAGCGGCGTGAAACCCGACAAAAAAAACAGCGCTGCGACCAGCGTCAAGGGATGCTCGATGATCGGAGCCAGAGAGGACAACAGACTCTCCAGGTCGGTCGCGCTCTCCAGTTTGTTCAGCAGACTCAGGATGTCGTCCAGCGCGGCGGGGTGGACTACAGCGGTCACCGAGGCGGCCGCAATCACGACGATCGCTAACACGGCGATTTCCAGGGCGATCGCCACAGCCAGGCTGAGCGACATGCTGCTGCCCAGCACGCTCCAGGCGCGCAAGGGTGAGCCTAGCGAAATACGGTTGGCGGCTGCGCGCACCAGCAGGTAAAGCGGCAAGGCCACCGCCAGAAAATGCAGCGCAGGCGCGTAGATCAGCACGCCGTCGCCATCGTAGAAGAGCGCGGCCAGGATCGCCAGGACAACCCACAACAGCGGCAGCAAAATCCATGTCCAGGGGCGAAGCGGAGGCAAAATCAGGGCCGTCTGCGGTCGCCCGCGCAGGCGTTGCAGGCTGTAATAGCCTATCGGCAGGAACAGCAGACCCACCGCTGTCAGTGTGCTGGCAATCAGCAGGCTCGAAACCGGCGAGGCGTCCATGCTCGGCCACTCTGCCGGCGCCAAAAAGTTGATTGCGGTGATGGCCAGCATGACCAGCGCCGTAGAAATCGCCGCCAGCGCCCCGGCCAGGCTGAAGAGCAGCAACAGAATGACGCGCCAATCGGCGGTAGCGGGTCGTTCGTCCATAATCATTGCTCCTGAATGACGACGCGCAGCAAAGCGTCGCCGGGCGGCAGGTTTTGGCCCGGCTGGGGGTTGCGCGGCGTGAGGGCTTGCAGCACGTCCAGGCCGCGCAGCACGCGCCCAAAGATGGTATATTGGCCGTTCAAATGAGGGGCCGCCGCCAGCGTGATGAAGAACTGGCTGCCGTTGGTGTCGGGGCCCGAGTTGGCCATGGCCAGCACGCCTGGAGCATCGAAAGTCAACGAAGGGTCGAGTTCGTTTTGGAACAGGTAGCCGGGGTTGCCTTGCCCGGTGCCGCTGGGGTCGCCGCTTTGCGCCACGAAGCCAGGCACGACGCGATGGAAGGTGATGTCATCGTACCAGCCGGCGCGCGCCAGGAAAACGAACGAGTTGACCGCCAGCGGGGCCTTGTCGGCGTACAGTTCCAGCGTGACCTCGCCTTTTTCGGTGTACAGCGTGGCGAGATATTCTTTGTCCGTGGCGATCACCCAGGGCGGGCAATCATCGAACTGGCGCTTTCCCAGCGCCAGCAGGCGCACGACCTGGTCGAGCGTATCGAAATTCTTGGAACCGGTGTAGACCTGGCCGTTGATGAGCAGGAAAGGCAGGACGGGGATGCCCAACGCGGCGCTCTCCTCCGCTTCTTTCTGGACCTTTCGAACTGTTTCCGCGCTATGGAAGTCCGCCTCGAAGCGGGCCGAATCCAGCCCGAGTTCCGCGGCCCGGGCCTGGATCCACGCCTCGAAGGAGGCCGGCGAGCGTTCCACCCATTCCGATTGGCGCTCGAACAACAGGTCGTGCATTTCCCAGAACTTGCCCTGAGCGGCGGCGGCGTGCGCGGCGCGCGCGGCCAATTCGCCCTTGTCGAAGTATTGCGTATAGGGATAAGGGCGGTAAACGAAGCGCACCTCTTGGGGATGGGCTTCCAGCAGTTTTTGGGAGAGCGGCAGGTAGTTACAGTCGGTGCATTGGAAGTCGTTGTAGACGATGATGGTCACGATGGCGTCTTGCGCGCCGCGCACCGGCTCCTCGGCGCCGACCGGCGGAAAGCGCGAGTCGCTGCCGGGCAGGGGCGTTGGCTGGACGCTCACTGTGCTGCAAGTGGGCCGCTCGGCGGTTGGCAACGCAGGCAGGACGATTTCTGCTGCGGTGGGCGTGGGAGGGGGCGAGGCCGTTGGGTTGGCCGGCTGGCAGGCTGTGAGGAACAGGAGGAGGAGAAGGATCAGGGCAAGAGATTTCATGAGAGGCTTTATCTATGCAAGCAGATGCGGTTCGGCTGCGCCCAGAACGCCCAAAGAGCGGCGACCTTGCGCTGGAATGCTTGAATCGTGTGGCATCGGTTACTGGACAGGCGCATGGATGGCGGCCTGCAATTGCTCGAAGGAGGTCATCCAGGAGATGCGGTTGACGAATTCGCTCAGCGAGGCGCTCTGCGCGCGCAGGGCGCGCACGGCCGGGCCGACCGGGTCCTCGCCGGCTGCGCCGCCCGGTACGTCGGCATAGGCGCCGTAGAAGGCAAAATAAGCCTGATTGAGTTTACGCACGGCGTAGCCGTTTTGCCAGAAGATTTGGCGGCGCGCTTCCATGTAGGCTTCGGCTTGCTCTATTTTGCCTTCGGCCAGCAAGGCGTCTACGGTGACGCGCGTTTCGTGCATTTCGGCGCGAAAGTCGAAAGGGGGCGGGGTATCGTCTGCGGGGGGGCTGGAGGGCCAGGAAACGGAAGCAGGCTGAGGTCCGGCGGGCGAAGCGGCCAGCAACTCCGGGTAGTAGCGCTGCAACACCAGCGTCCCAATTTCGCCGCCTACGATCGAGGCGGTGGTCTCGTTCATAGTGCGCAGTTCGGGCGTAGCGTCGTAGAGAAAGCCAAGCGGACGCAAGGTGAGGTAGTTGTGCGTCCATTCGTGGGCGATGGTGTCCAGCAGCCAGGGCAGGTTCGTGGTGCGCATGATCATGGTAGGGTAGACGCCCACGCCGCCCATCGGCACGACCAGGCTGGAGACGTTCAAGGCGCTATCTACTTGTTGTTCGAGCGCGGCCTGGCGGCCTACGGGCAGGGAGGGCTGGAGCGAGATGTTGGTGAGTTGTTCGATGCGGTCGCGCGGCGAGATGACCAGCCCCATCGGCACGGCGCTGGAACGGTACAGTACCGGCGGCCAAGGTTGTCCGCCCCATGTCAAGCCGGCTTCAGCCAGGGCCTGCGCTACTTGTTCTTGCAAGACGGCCTCGGCCAGCGGCCCCAATTCCTCTTGGCGCTGACTCAAACGTGCTACTTCGCCGCGCAGGTGGGTCGAGGCAGTTTCTTTGTCGGGGATGGCGGGATCGGCGTATAGACGGGCGAGGGCGTCTTCGGCCTGGATGAGCCGCTCGGTGATGAACAGGTATTCCATGACCACCTGGCGGCGATCTTCGTGCCGAAAATAGGCCGGCAGTCCGGCGGTGATGACTTGTAATTTGGACAGGGCGGCTTCGGCACTCCATTGCACGTAGTCGAATTCGAGCGGACGGGTATAGGCGCGTGCGCGTTCCACCGGCTCGCCTGCAATGGGGCCGCTGGCGGTGAGCAGGAGGACGCCGATGAGCAGGTAAATCAGTACGTCGAGGGCGCGCAAGAGACGAAAGAGCATGGAGGCATTATAACCAGAATTACGGCCGATAGGGGAAAACCGAGGCGGGGAGCCGCAGATTGCAGCCCGCCGCAACGGAACGTCCCGAAGATGAAAACCTTCGGGACGGCGTTTCGGTTTCTCCGTGTTTCGACGGTTCGAGTTTGCCTTTTTGCCGTGACCTCACTGATATAAATCTTCCAGGCCGGGGGTGTTGGGAACGCGCTCGGTCCAATAGTCGTGGATGACGACCTCGGATTCTTCGCGCAGTTTGGTCAAGAAATCCTCGAAGGCGGTCTGGCGTACCTGGTCGT
>DAOUCM010000348.1:0-8067 GCA_034431895.1 Anaerolineales bacterium | reverse complement strand
TCTAAAAACGCTATGTTTTTTGTCACTGCGAGCGATAGCGAAGCAGTCTCCCGGTCTGCCAGGAGATTGCTTCGTCGCAAAGAACGCTCCTCGCAATGACAACTATGCGAAAATGTGACATTGTCAAACTATTATGAAACCTCGTTGGCGTAAAGTATTCCTCGACCTATTCGAGAACAAGGCCCGCACGGCTTTGGTGGTTTTTTCCATTGCGGTGGGAGTCTTTGCGATTGGTACGATTGCGGGCGCGTATGCCATCATTTCGAACGACATGAGCGCCAGTTATGCGGCCAATCAGCCTGCCAACCTGGAATTTCGCACCGAGGATTTCGACGACGATACCCTGACCGCTGTCCGCAACAACCGCGATATCGAGACCGCCGAGGGTCGCCGCGTGTTTACGGTGCGGGTGCGCGCCGTGCATAGCAGTCAATGGACGACGCTGGATGTGATTGCCGTAGATGATTTCGACAAGAACGAGGTCAACCTGCTCACTCCTTTGCAAGGCAGCAGCCGTCCCAACAAGGACGAGGTATTGCTGGAAGTAGAAGCGTTGGATGAATTGGATATTGCTGTGGGGCAGGACTTGGTCTTCGAACTGCACGATGGCAGCCTGAAGACCTTGCCGGTAGCAGGCATTGTGCAGGACCCGACCACCGGCGCAGATGACTTTTTGGCGCTGCCTTATGCCTATGTGACGATGAACACGTTGCCGAGGCTGCGCCAGCCAGAATTGTACAATCGGCTGTATGCCATCGTTGCGGGCGACCAGGATGACTTGAAGCACATTCGAGCAGTGGGCGGCGAGTTGAAGGATAAACTCCAAAAGAACGGCACGATGGTCCTCCGCACTCGTTTCTCGAAAACGCATGAGCATCCCCTGGCGGCGACGGTCAATGCCATTCTGGGGATTTTGTTGGCGTTGGGGGTGTTGATTGTCTTTCTGTCTAGTTCGCTGATTGCCAATACGTTGAGCGCCCTGCTCAACCAGCACTTGCGCCATATCGGGGTGATGAAATTGATTGGTGGGCGCAGCCGGCAAATCTTCCGCATGTATTTGACGTTGATGATGGCATTTGGTTTGCTGGCGCTGGCATTGGCGGTGCCGCTGGGCGGGCAGGGCGCCTACTGGCTGGCGCAGTTCATTGCCGGTCAATTGAGTTTCAGTCTGTTGGGGTATCGCATCGTGCCGCTTGCTTTCATCATCCAAATCGCCGTGGGTTTGCTGGTGCCGTTGATTGCCGGACTGGCACCGGTGGTCAACGGCTCGCGCGTGACGGTGCTGCGGGCTATCAGCGGGGATGTCGTTCGGGGGGAGAAGCAGGCCGCGGGGAGTCAGAAGCGGGCATCGTCCCAGCCGGGGGAATCGCGTTGGGAGCGTTTCCAGACGCGGGCGACTCATGCTCTGGCGCAGCGCGGCATCCACATCCCGCGTCCGCTTTTGATTTCGCTGCGCAATACGTTCCGGCGGCGTGGGCGATTGGCCTTGACGCTGTTCACCTTGACGATGGGGGGAGCAATTTTCATCGCAGTGTTCAATGTGCGCGTCACGTTGCATGAGTATATCGGCGCGTTGGAGAATTACTTTTTGGCCGATGTGACCCTGGATTTCGATGAGCCCTATCGCTTGCGGGAAATTCGGCAGGTCGCTATGCAGGTGCCGGGCGTGGTGCAGGTGGAAGGCTGGCAATTCATCAGCCCGGAAATTCTGTTTGCGGATGGTTCGGTGGCAGGCAACATCAGCCTGTTGGCGCCGCCGGCCGAGAGCGATCTGGTCAATCCAATGTTGATAGAAGGGCGCTGGCTGCGTCCTGACGATGTGCGCAAGTTGACCGTGAGCGAGTCGGCACTGGAGGATTTCCCGGATTTGAAGGCCGGCGATATGTTGCGTTTGAAGGTCAACGGTCAGGAAGAGGACTGGCAGGTGGTGGGCATCTTCAAGTTCGTGGGGCAGGAGGGTATCATCGGGTATGCGCCGTATGAATATATTTCGCGCCTCAATACCCTTCCCAACCAGGCGTATTCTTTCCGCATCCTGCTCGATCGCCATGACCGGGCATATCAAGACGAGATGGCCGAGGTTTTCGACCGTCATTTTCGTGAGCGGGGGTTCAAGGTGCGCCGCTCACAGGCCGGTAAGGCCTCCATGGATACTGCCTCGGAAAGTTTGGATATTCTGGTCACGTTCCTGCTCATTATGGCGCTGTTGACAGCCTCGGTGGGCAGCATGGGGCTAACTGGCACGATGAGCATGAATGTGTTGGAGCGCACGCGGGAAATCGGCATCATGCGCTCGATCGGCGCGGTGGATAGCGCCATCATGCGTACGGTCATTGCCGAGGGCGTGGTGATTGGTCTGATTTCATTTGTGTTGGCAATTGTGCTTTCCATTCCGTTCACGTATTTACTTTCTGCCATCGTCAGTCTGGCGGTGTTCGAAACGCCCATCGAGGTCGTCTTCACGTTCACCGGCTATGGCATCTGGCTGGCGTTGGTATTGGTGTTGTCGGCTGTGGCAAGCATCTTGCCGGCTCGCAACGCTGCGCGGCTGACCATCCGCGAGGTGTTGGCGTATGAATAGGGAAGGGTAACGCAAGGAGGCCTGTAAGGTCTCCCCCTTCCTTCCGTATCGAAAATCTGAAAGGATGATCAAGATTGTGAACAAATTCCATCTATCCCTTGTTCTAGTGGGTCTGACGATTCTTCTGGCGGCCTGCCAGGGAAGCGGGAAAGAGGCAGTCGTTCAACCGACGCCTGTGCCTGCTGAGGCGGTCATTGCCGAGGGACATTTAGTCCCAAGCAATGACCTGGCGCTGGCGTTCACTGTGCGCGGCAAAGTAGCCGAGATTTTGGTGGAAGAGGGCGATAAAGTTCGCAAAGGCGATACGCTCATCCGCCTGGCCGACCGCGAGCAGGCCGAAGCCGCGCTGGCTGCGGCGCAATTGGAGTTGACCTCGGTGCAACAGGCCTACGACCAATTCCTCCGCACGGAGGGGCAGGGCCGCGCCCAAGCCTGGCAGGCTTACATGGACGCGCAAATCGCTCGCGCTGCCGCCGAGAAGAAATGGGAAGCCCTCAACCTGGATACGATCGAGGATGACATCGAGGACGCCAAGGCAGAGGTGGAAGACCGCCTGAAAGATTTGCAAGACGCCCAGGATGAATTCGACAAATATAAAGACCTGGGAAAAGACAATGCCAAGCGCAAGACCGCCGAAGATGAGTTAGAAAACGCTCAGGAAGACTACAATCAGGCGCTGCGTGATTTGGAGGCCGAAATCCGCCGCCGCGATACCGTCCGCGCCGCGCTCGATCAGGCGCTGGCTGTAGAAGCCGAGGCCAAACACCAGTACGAAATCAGTTTGGAGGGCCCCAACGCCGAGCAATTGGCTTTGCTCGAAGCGCGCCTGAACAACGCCAAGGCCCAGGTGGCTGCGGCTGAGAACAACCTGGCGAATTATGAACTCGAAGCGCCCTTCGACGGTATGGTGATGGAGATGGATGTTTCGGTCAATGAATGGGTTGGCCCGGAGAAGTGGGTCATCATCGTGGCCGATACCAGCCGCTGGTACGTCGAAACCAGCGACCTGACCGAACTCGAGGTAGTCAAGATAGCCGAAGGCCAGCCGGCCACCATTGTCGCTGACGCGCTGCCGGAAGTCGAGATGAGCGGGGTGGTAGAAGAAATCAGCCGTTCCTACAAGTTGCAGGGCGGCGATATTCTCTACACCGTCCGCCTGGCTGTCAAGGATGTGGACCCGCGCCTGCGCTGGGGCATGACGGTCGAAGTGACCTTCCAGCCGTTGGAATAACCTGGAAGCGCTTTCTCACTTGACTACCCTTTGCCATCCATTTCGATGACCGCTTCTCGCTCGGGGCCGGTGCCGATCCAGCCGACTTTTACCCCTACCAGTTTCTCGATGGTCTCCACGTAGGCGCGAGCGCGTGGCGGTAAATCGGCGTAGCGGCGAATCCCGCAGATATCTTCTTTCCAGCCGCGCAGGGTCTTGTAAATCGGCGTGACCTGGCCCAAGCGGTAAGCATCCAAATCGTGATAGTGAACGCGCTGGCCCTCCATTTGATAGCCGACGCAAATCTTGATTTGGTCGAACTGGCTCAGAACGTCTAGTTTGGTGAGGAACAGGCGGTCTATGCCGTTCACCTGCGCGGCAAAGCGCACGACCTCGGCGTCGAACCAGCCTCCGCGCCGCAAACGGCCGGTGGTGGCGGCCACTTCGCTCAAGGCTTGCGCGGCGGCGGGGTCGTCTCGAATTTCGGTGGGTAGCGGCCCGCCGCCGACGCGGGTGGTATAGGCCTTGGTCACGCCAACGACGTGGCTGATGCTTCTGGGCGGGATGCCCAGTCCGCCCGTGGCGGCGGAGGCGAGAGTGGTCGAGGCGGTGACGAAGGGATATGTTCCCCAGTCTGGGTCGAGACAGGCGCCCATGGCCTGTTCCAGCAAGAATTTTTTGCCCTCTTGCAGACCTTTTCGGACGATGGGGAACAATTCTTGGATGAAAGGGCGCAGTTGGGCGTAATAGGCGAGATACTCGTCATGCACTTTTCGAAAGTCGAGCGGTTCCCCTCCCAGCGCAGAGATGATTTTGTTCTTGAGTTGCAATTGCAGGCCCAGTTTTTGGGCAAAGAGAGACTCATCGGCGAAGTCGCTCCAGCGCAAGCCGTTGTAACTGACTTTATCGGCAAAGGTCGGCCCGATGCCGCGCCGGGTGGTGCCGGTGGCGCCGGTGCCTTTGGCTTGTTCGTACAGGCCATCCAACACTTTGTGATAAGGCATGATGACATGGGCGCGCGGCGAAATGAACAATCGTTTCTCCAATTGCAAGCCGGCTTGCTGTAAGGTGTGAATTTCCTCCAGCAGCACGGCCGGGTCCATCACTACGCCCCCGCCAATCAACCCTTTCACGCGCGGGTGGAAGATGCCGGATGGCACGAGGTGAATTTTGAAGGTGCCATATTGGTTGACAATGGTATGGCCGGCGTTGTTGCCGCCGTTGAAGCGGGCTACGTAGTTGTATTGCCCGGCAAAGGTGTCAATAGCCTTTCCTTTGCCTTCGTCGCCCCACTGCGTTCCCAAAATAACCGTTACGCTCATCGTTCCTCCTGTGAAGGAATTACCCTTCTACCTTGGCTTTCGTTCCCTCTTCTGCCAGCCTCTCGGCCAATCCCAGGTAAGAGAAGGGGGTAAGCGCCCGTAAGCGGGCTTTTGTTTCTTCGGTTGCCTCGAGTTGTTCTACCCAGCGCAAATAACTTTCGCGGTCCCATTCCTGTCCGCGGGTGAGGGATTTGAGTAAGTCATACGCCTCAGCCTGGCCCTCTGCCCGCAGGAGGGTTTGCGCCCCCTCGGCGAGCGTCTCCCAATGCGCTTCCAACTCGGAACGGAGAGCCGCTTCGTCCACTTCGACGCGCTCCAATCCCAGCCGCAGGCTGGCGTAGGCGGTCAGGGCGTGACCCCATGCCGTTCCAAACGTGCGCCGCACGGTCGAATCCGAAAGGTCGCGCTGCAGGCGCGAGATGGGCAGCTTGCGGCTGTAATGTTCCAGCAAGGCATTTGCCAGCCCTAGATTCCCTTCGGCGTTTTCGAAATCAATGGGGTTGACCTTTTGCGGCATGGCCGAAGAACCGACCTCGGCGCCGATGACCCGCAGGCGCAGGGCATTTCGGCTGATATAGTGCCAAAGGTCTTGGCTCAAATCCAGCAGCACCGAGTTGACGCGGCGCAGGCTGTCGAAGAAGGCAAGCCAGTTATCGTAGGGCAGGATTTGGGTGGTCATCTCATTGGGTTGCAGTCCCAGGTGGCGGATGAAACGTTGACTGAAAGCCAACCAATCCACCTGCGGATAGGCCAGGGCCAGGGCATTGAAGTTGCCTACCGCGCCGCTCAATTTGGCCTCGAAGCGATGCTCTCGAAGCGTTTGCAAGCCTTTGCGCAGCCGCACCAGGAAGACTGCCATCTCTTTGCCAAAGGTGGTTGGCACGGCGGCTTGACCATGCGTACGGGCCAGCATAGGCGTGGCTTTATGTCGCCGGGCGAGCCCCTCCAGCAAGACGCCAATTACCTCCAGCGCGGGGAGCAGGAGGCGCTCGCGTGCCTGGTGCAGGGCCAGCGCCTGGGCGATGTTGTTGACGTCCTCCGATGTCAGCCCGAAATGAATCCATGAAACGGTATCCGCTAACGGCGTGGCGGCGAAGCGGGCGCGGAGGAACATCTCGATGGCTTTCACATCGTGGCGGGTGATGCGCTCGAAGTGCTGGATCTCATCCGCATCCGCCTCACAAAAGGTCTCGCCCAACGAACGCAAGAAATCCACCTCGCCGGGTTGCAGTTCGCGGAGCAGATGCAGGTCTTGGGAAAGCGCCAGAAAATAGGCGATTTCTATCCTTACGCGGGCGCGCAGGTAGGCAAAATCCGAAAAATAATCGCCCAGCGCTTCGACTTCGGAGCGGTAGCGGCCATCGAGCGGGGAGAGTGCGTGAAGGGAGTCGGCCATTTTTTACATTATAACATTGTCGTTTGCCTTCACCTGCCATATAATGCAGGCGCTTTGTCTTCTCGAAAAGGAAGGGAATGCAGAGGAAGGCCCCCTGCGCCCCGCCTGGTCGAGAGGATGCCAGGCGACATTCATCTTACTTTCCCTGTCGAGGTGCGATGAAAATTCTCCCTGATCTTGCTCTGACGTATGACGACGTTTTGCTTGTGCCGCAGT
This sequence comes from Anaerolineales bacterium, assembly GCA_034431895.1. Taxonomy (GTDB): domain Bacteria; phylum Chloroflexota; class Anaerolineae; order Anaerolineales; family Villigracilaceae; genus JAABUE01. The sequence goes on along the minus strand of DAOUCM010000348.1, from coordinate 1,342 downwards.
ATTCCGATGTCTCCTCGCGCCGTACTGTGTCTACTCGAACTCATCTGACGCCCAAGATCACCCTGCAAGCGCCGATTGTCTCGGCCAATATGGATACGGTGACTGAAAGCGAGATGGCTATTGCCATGGCTCGCGAGGGCGGCATAGGCATCATCCATCGCTTCATGTCCATCGAAGAACAGGTGCATCAAATCGAGCGCGTCAAAAAGACCGAATCGTTCGTTGTGGAGGATCCGATTACGATGAGTGTGGCGCATACGGTTGGAGATGTGCGTAAAGTGGTGGATGAAACGTATACCGGCGGCATTCTGATTGTGGATGGCGGCGAGCGGTTGGTAGGCATTGTCACTACCCGCGATTTGCTCTTCGAGCAGGATGATGGCAAACCGATTGCCGAGATTATGACCCGCGAGGTCGTCACGGCTCCACCCGAGACCACTCTGGAAGAAGCCAAGAAAATCTTACACGTTCACCGCATCGAGAAGTTACCGCTGGTGGACGAAGAGGGGCGTATCGTTGGCCTGATTACCCTCAAAGACATCATGAAAATGCAGGAGTTTCCCAAAGCCACCAAAGATGAACGCGGTCGTTTGGCGGTGGGGGCGGCTATTGGGGTGAAACCCACTGAATTGAAGCGTGTGGAGCGTTTGTTGGAGGCCGGCGCCGATTGTATTGTGGTGGATATTGCTCATGGAGATTCGCAACAGGAAGTGGAGATTATCCAAACCGTTCGCAAGCACTTCCCGATGGCGCAGGTCATCGGTGGCAATGTTGCCACTGCCGAGGGCGCCCAACGCCTCATTGATGCCGGCGCTCATGCGGTGAAGGTGGGCGTTGGTCCTGGCTCTATCTGCATTACTCGCCTGGTAGCCGGGGCTGGCGTTCCCCAACTGACGGCAGTGATGAATTGCGCTGCTGTCGCTCGCCCGCAGGGCATCCCTCTCATTGCCGATGGCGGTATTCGCACCTCTGGCGATATTGTCAAGGCGCTGGCGGCGGGCGCTTCTACGGTGATGATTGGCAGTTTGTTGGCCGGCACTGACGAAAGCCCCAGTCTGCTCATTACCCGCAAGGGTCATCGCTACAAGGTCTCGCGCGGCATGGCTTCGCTGGCGGCCAACCTGACGCGCAAGATGCGCGAGGGCGGCGGCGAAATCACGCAGGAGGAAATCGAAGATTATGTCTCCGAAGGCGTCGAGGCGGCCGTTCCTTACCGCGGCTCGGTTCGGGAGGTCGTCCGTCAACTGGTGGGCGGCCTGCGATCAGGCATGAGTTACTGCAACGCCCATAGCGTGGATGAACTCTATGAGAAGGCTGTGTTCGTGCGTATCAGTGAGGTGGG
>DAOUCM010000347.1:0-1555 GCA_034431895.1 Anaerolineales bacterium | reverse complement strand
TGAACGCGAGGTAGCCCGGTCTTCCCGCTGCCGTTATCTTGGTCACGCTCGGCGCCAACAACTCACGATAAAGCAAGCGCATCCTGCTTCGCTCAGTGTCCGTTCATGGGCGAAGAACTGCCAAAGTCCAGGTTTTAAGAAATCTGTGTACCTGTCTACTTGTTTACCTGCCTGCGCTTTACTTCCCAATCAAACCTCGTCTCGGCGGAAGCGCCTGCTCGCCCAAAATGGCGCTGCCAGCGCCGCCAGCGGCACGAGGATCAGAACAATCAACCAGATAACTCCGCCAGGCTCACCGAACCAGAAATTCATCAAATCACCAAAAGTGAACAGCAAGTTGGTCAGTATATGCCCAAGCATCCCGTACCAGAAGCCCAGCCGAATGCGCAGGTAGCCGTAGGTCAGACCGCCAATGAATTGAGGCAAGACCAGCAGGATCGCCGCCCAGATTGGCGGCTGCTGGGTATAATTGCCGAGATGCGCCAGCGCGAAGAGCAGCGCTCCCAGGTAGTAGTACCAGCCCACATAGCGGGTGAAAAAGTCCGCGTAGCGCTGGCCGCGGCGTTCCCGAATCCAAAAGAAGAGGCAGATTCCTATCGAAAGTGCCAGGTAGAACACCAGGCTGAATATCCCACCAAACAGTTTGGGGGCATATAGCACGGTGGAGAGAACAAGCGAGATGAAGAGAAACAGGAGATTGGGCGCCAACCCCAACCGAAAATAGATTTCCTCGCTCACTGGCGCCACCAGGACGCCTCCGAAGAGCGCCATCAGGGGGGCGAACTCCGTTTGGACGCTTTCGATGGTGTATCCGCCGGCTTCGATGAGGAAATCCAGGGGGCTTGTTGCCAGCGACAACAGGATGTCCAGCGCCACAATCAAAATGACCAGCGTCAGTTTTTGTCCGATGCCTGCACTCATCCGCTCGGCAAGCGGACGGCGCAGAAAGTTCCAGAAATCGAGTAAGGGATGGGAAGGGGAAGAGTTCATAAGCAGCAATCCGTTGTAACTATCTTGACAATGTCACATTAAATTTGTTCTGAAAACGCTATGTTTTTTGTCGCTGCGAGCGATAGCGAAGCAGTCTACCGGTCTGCCAGGAGATTGCTTCGTCGCACAGAACGCTCCTCGCAATGACATATCTGCCCGTTCTGATGTGACAAACCGTCCCGAAGATTTCGACGAGTTCTTCGGCAAAACCTTCGGGACGTTCTTTCTCAGGCTTCGGTCTTCACCGCGTCCTTTTCGGAGCGTGACTCGAGGCGCGCAATGAGCCAGTAAGCGGCTGCCAGCGTGGCGAAGAGAGTGAGGTTGTCATACAGACTGATTTCCGCTCCTTCGGTCACAAAAAGGGCAATCGGGGGCAGCCCGCCGCTCGTGTACCCGAACAGGACGGTCAAGAGCAAATTGTTGATGGCGTGTATGCCCAGGGCGTAATCCAGCGAACCGCTGCGCAGGGTGATGAGGGTCCAGCCCGCGCCGACCAAAAACCAGTTGAGAAAGGCGATCAGGAAATCGTTCTGTTCGGCTTCGGGGTTGAGCAGATGCGGCAGGG
>DAOUCM010000346.1:0-8827 GCA_034431895.1 Anaerolineales bacterium | reverse complement strand
CCACCGACCTTGGGTCGGTGCGGCCAGGCAGAGCCTGGGGATACAGAGCCTGGGGATACGACTTGCGGGAGCCGCAAGGAAGATTACCGAATTATTAGGTAAGCAGTTTGACCCAAGGAGAATGAATTCTAATCTTAGATTAATCTTTTGAAGCCTGTTTTGAAGCCTGGGGGATTGTATGCTTATGACAACAATCCTTTTCTTCTTTTCTTGTTCAGGAGTGTATGTCATGAACGGCAAATTCTCTCACTTTGTCCTGCTGAGCGGCAAAATCAACCGCCAACACTTGCAACTGGCATTGTCCATCTTGGCCCTGGCTTTACTCGTCTTGGGGATTGGCGCCCCTGAATCAGGCGGCGGGCCGGGCTGTTAATGGTCTTGTGGGCGGCTTTGGGAGCAGGTTTGCTGACGGGCGTAGGGATGTCGCGTTTACGAGGACACCCTTATCGTCCTCCTGTTTTCCGCCAAATCTGGCTGGTTTTTGTTGGCTTCCTGCCTCAATTCCTGGCAATTTACCTCACACAAACGCGCGCCTTGGTGCCAGATTGGTTAGCAGGCGGATGTGTGATCCTTTCAATCGTGGCCTTGTTCGCTTTTTCCTGGGCAAACCGCCAGACGCCAGGGATACCAGTTTTAATGATTGGCCTATTGCTCAACCTGGCCGTAATCACAGCCAACGGCGGTTTCATGCCCATTGCGCCACAGACAGTAGAACGGTTGATTGGCGTAGAACGCGCCGCTCTCTTGCAAGAAGGTAGCCGCTTTGGTTTCAAAGATATTCTTCTGCCTGCGCAACAAATCCGCCTGCCCTGGCTGGCCGACCGCTTCCTGCCGCCTGCATGGTTCCCCTACCAGGTGGCTTTCAGCCTGGGAGATGTTTTCATTGCGGCCGGCGTATTCCAAATCTTTGCCAGCCAAAAACTGAACAGTTAGGAGTGCCCATGGCAGTACCGCAAGTCTCTTCCAACATGATGATGTTGCATGTAACTGAACCGCCAAAGAGCATCTCTGGCCTGAATCGACTTTTCTCGGCAGCCGTCGTCAGCCCCCAATTTTGCCGTCTGTTGTTGGATGATCCAGGGTCGGCTTTACAACAAGGGTATTTAGGGAATACCTTTGGGCTGACCATGGAGGAACAGGCGCTGATTCTTTCTGCCAAAGCCAGGTCTTTGCCAGAACTTGCTTCTCGAGTGCAGCAAGTTCTAAGAAAATAACACAAACTAAAGACGCTCCAGGTTGCTTTGTTGCCTGGTTGTAACCCGGTGACGCGGTGGAGAGGGGCGCAGTGACGAGGGGCTCACTGCGCTCCGCGTCCGTTTTTGTAGAGATTGGAAAGATGTGATGTGATGCCTCAAACCGTCATCGAAGCCTTTCCCCTGCTGCTCTTAGAAGTAAATTTGGATGGAACGATTCTCAATTATGACGGAGACGAGCCATCCCTTTTTGGCATTCACCTCCAAGAGACCTGCCAACATTCCTTGAGAGAAATTTTCCCCATCGAAGTCATGGAAAAATACGAAAACGCGTGGGTAAAGGCAATTCAGGGGAAGACTATCTCTTTTCGTTTCACAAAGCAAATCCAAAAAGAAAAACATTGGTTCGAAGCCAAGTTGGCCCCTTTGCACAAAGATAGGCTGACTGTTGTCATTCAAGACCTGACGAACTACTATCAAAGTAGAGCAGAACTCCAAAAACAATTGGAGCGTCTTTCGGCGCTGCGCTCCATTGACCAGGCCATCGCTTCCAACATGGATTTGAAACTGACATTATCCATCCTCTTATCCCAGGTCAGCCAAAACTTACAAATTGACGCCGCTTCTGTCTTGCTATGGAACGCAAAGAACCAGGCCTTCGAGTACGCCACCGGCATTGGCTTTCGCACCAACGCTTTGGTCGGCAGCCAGGCAAAATTGGGGCAAGGCTACGCAGGCATGGCCGCGCTGGAACAAAAAGTCATTTACATTGAGAATCTGTCCAGCCGCAAAACGGATACGTTACGATTGCCCTCCTTTTACGAGGAGGGATTTGTCTCTTACTATTGCGTTCCCTTAGTTGCAAAAGGACAGGTATTGGGCCTGCTCGAAATCTTCAACCGCTCGCCGATCTACCCCACCCTTGAATGGTTGGCTTTCCTGGAGGCATTGGGAGGGCAGGCGGCCATTGCCATAGACAATGCCATGCTCTTCAACAATCTCCAACGCTCCAATGTAGAATTGATATTGGCATACAACGCCACCATCGAAGGTTGGTCGCGGGCGCTCGATATGCGCGATCACGAAACAGAGGGCCACACCCGGCGGGTGACAGAACTTACCATGCAATTGGCATCCCGAATCGGTATAAAAACCGAAGACTTGATTCACATGCGGCGGGGCGCCATCCTGCACGATATTGGGAAAATGGGTATCCCCGACCACATTTTGCACAAACCAGGACCGTTGAGCGAAGAAGAATGGGCTATCATGCGCCTGCATCCGGTCTATGCCCGCGAGTTGCTTGCTCCTATCGAGTACCTTGCGCCGGCTATGGATATTCCTTGTCATCATCATGAAAGATGGGATGGCAGTGGTTATCCACTGGGACTGCGCGCTACCGACATTCCCCTATCTGCACGTCTGTTTGCCATTGTGGATGTGTATGACGCTCTCACCTCCAACCGTCCTTATCGGCCAGCATGGTCCCAATCGGAGGCCATTACCTATATTCGAGAACAGGCGGGAATTTCATTCGACCCAACCTTGGTGGAGATCTTCATCCAGATGATGAGAGAGACGCCCATCCTCGAGGCTGAGGGCACAATCTATCCCCTACTTTCCACAATGCCATAGCGCGGCCTCCAGCCGCAACCAAACTGGCATTGCGCCGCGGTCGCTTGTTCCCTGACCACCCGGACAGGCTGGCGCTTGCCCAGGGAACTGCGGCGCAAACCAAGAACGGGGGGGATACCACGCTAATTCCCAATGAACCGACACTTCTCGAATGCGCACCTTGCAGTATAATTAGAATGCCCCCAGAGTACTATTCGGACATTTATTATCTATAATAGATAGGAAAATATATGGCGCCAATCCAGAAGTATTCGCAGCAAGACCCCCAATGGAAAACGGCAAAATTGGGCTTCGACAAAGAATCTACCATTGGAAATTTTGGCTGCCTGCTGACCTGTATCAGCATGGTTGCCAGCGGGTACGGCCTGGATGTCACGCCGGCAACGTTGAATGAGCGGTTGAAAGCGGCAGGCGGCTTCCAGGGCGCTTTCTTGATGCCTTACGTGGTATCCAATGTCTTGAAAGGCATGACCTACAAGACCTATATTGACTGCAAAAATCAGCCGGCACCGCTGGCAGAAATCAACTCTTGGCTGGCAATGGGCAAAGCGGTCATTATCGAGGTGGATTGGTCGCCCCAGGCGGGAGTGCAAACACACTATATGGTGGCGTATGCCAGGAAGGGGGACGATTATTTGATTTACGATCCTTATCCCTTCCCGCCATCTGACAAGGAAATGACTCTCAAGACCTCCAAATATGCGCAGGTAGCCAAGACCGACGATCCAGCCCGCATCATTACAGGGGTGATGTTCTTCGATGGCCCGTCTGGCGCTGCGCCGTCGCCCGCGCCACCCAAACTGGACACTGGCATTCAGGCCTCGTTCCCGGTATATGCCATCGCCGATGGTTTGGCCATTCGCAGCCAGCCGCTGGTTTCGGAGGCCACCCTGCTCGAGCGCGTGCCAATGCACACGGCCTTGAAGGTGCTGGAAGCGGACACAGCCGCCAGCGTCAAGATTGGTCAAATGAACCAATGGCTGGCGGTCAAGACGCCCTCTGGAATAGAGGGGTACACCGCTGCCTGGTTCGTCTCGAAGACCAAAGCAGAGGCGGCCGAGGCGGCCCAATCGCGCACGCCGCTCCCGGTCCCGAAAGATGCGCCGGTGGTTAAATCCACCGTAGACGGATTGAAGTTACGGTCGAAACCGGATAACACCGATGCAACCGTCTTGAAATTGCTGCCGATAGGCGCCCAGTTGAGAGCGCTGGAGGCGGTCGAGCAAGTCAAGCGCAAGGTAGGCGTCTTGTACGAGTGGCTGAATGTGTCGGATATAGAAGGCCGGCAAGGCGTGGTAGCGGCCTGGTATGTGTCCATTGTCAGCCTGGGAACGGCCTCATTTGGCCCGCAGGCCCAGCGTGAGACGGCGCCGCTCAGTTTCGATGTGGCCGCAGTGAAGCCGCTCTTGCTGCGCACCACAGAGGAGGGCGTGGCGCTGCGCAGCGCGCCGCTCGTTTCGATGGAAACGCTCCTCTTGCGGATGCCGCTTGGGACAGAGTTGATAGCCATCGAGCCGCTCGATTTGGCTGCGCCCAAAGTCGGCCAGGTAGGAAACTGGATTCACGTCCGAGATGTGGCTGAAAACGAGGGCTATGTGGCCGCCTGGCATGTAGCAGAACGACCAGCAGAGCCGCCCGCCCATGTTTCGCCAAGTGATTCTTAGTTTTGACTTCTACCCGCCAGTCCGATTTGCTCGAGGCTGGCGGTTATGGTATCTTCTCGAAAAGAAGGGAAAAGCGGGATGTTTTCGAGACGCCACCGGGCGCTCAAACCACCCCGCTCCCGCGCCCTGGAGAGGATAGGCGTTGTCTTTCTTTCTTTGTGACGGGAGAATACTTTGACTGAACCAGCCGAACTCGAGCTCGCTCTACACCGGCGTGAAGGCACGTCTTACACGATCGAGATGCGCTTCATTCAGCCAGACAGCGATGCCGACATCCGCCTCGGGCAGGGGGAAGCCCTCAGCGCCCAATTCGACTTCGAGGACCTGCGCGCCAAGAGTCTGGATGCGGCGGCATACGGCAAAGCGTTGACCGCCAGCCTGTTTGCCGATCCGAACATGGTGACGGCTTTCTCGGAAGCCATGGCCAGCGCCCAGTCCCTGCAAGCCCCGCTGCGCGTGCGGCTTGTCATTGGCGCCAGCGCGCCTGAATTGCATACTTTATATTGGGAAACGCTGCGCAATCCAAAAGATCAATCGCCCTTGTTCACCGGCGAGAAAATCTTCTTTTCGCGTTATCTGAGCAGCCTGGACTGGCGGCCTGTCCGCCTGCGCTCGAAAGCCGAATTGAAGGCATTGGTAGCCGTGTCAAACCCCTCCAATCTGAGCGAGTACGAATTGGGCGAGGTCAAGAAAGACGACGAAGTGGCTCGCGCCAGGCAAGCGTTGGGCGACATCCCGGTGACCGTGCTGCCGCAGGCTGGTCAATTTTGTACGCTGAACTCGCTGACAGAGACCTTGCGCGCCGGCTGCGACATCTTGTACCTGGTGGCACATGGTATCTTCAAAAGGAACGAAGCCTGGCTCTTGCTCGAAGGAGAGGATGGAAAGATAGCGCGCGTTTCTGGCACAGACCTGGTAACACGTATTCAGGAATTGCAAGAACCGCCCCGCCTGATCGTGCTGGCCTCCTGCCAGAGCGCCGGGGAAGGCGCGGGGCAGGCGCTGCAGGCCCTTGGTCCGCGTTTGACCGAGGCCGGCGTGCCGGCCGTCATCGCTATGCAGGGCAACATCAGCATGGACACGGTCGGAAAGTTCATGCCGGTTCTGTTCCAAGAACTCCGCAAAGACGGCTCGATCGATCGGGCAGTGGCGGTGGCGCGCGGACTGGTGCGCGAGCAAAGCGACTACTGGATCCCGGTGTTGTTCATGCGCTTGAAGAGCGGGCGCATTTGGTACGAACCCGGTTTTAGCGAGCAGGGCGGCTTCAAGAAATGGCCGGCGCTGTTGAACAGCATCAAACGCGGACAGTGTACGCCCATCTTGGGAGCCGGCTTGTACGAACCGCTGATTGGAACATGGCGTGAAATCGCCTCTAACCTGGCAGAAGAATACCATTATCCCCTGGCAAAATTCTACAGCCAGGCGTTCCCCCAGGTAGCGCAATATCTTGCCATCAATCAAGATACCGCCACGATTTTGAGCGAGATTGACGAGGCCATTTGGAACAGCGCCCAAAAGCGCTGTGAAGAACCTCTGCCAGAGACGCTCAAAAGCGGCATAGGCGCTGCGCAAGAAATCCTTTCATTCGTAGGCGCCAAATTGCGCCAGAAAGACCCTTTCGAGCAGCACAAGGTGTTAGCCAGTTTGCCGCTGCCCATCTATCTCACCACCAATTACGACAATTTGTTGGCCGATGCCTTGAAGGAGGCCGACAAAGACCCACAGGTAGTGATTTGTCCCTGGAACGAACGCTTCTTCGCCGAATCGATCTACGACAAAGAGCCGGGTTACCGCCCAACGGCCAAGCGCCCCCTGGTGTATCACCTATTCGGTCAGTTCAGCGTTCCCGAATCCATGGTGCTGACCGAAGACCATTATTTCGAATATCTGATTGGCATCACCCGCAACAAGGATTTGATTCCCTCTGTGGTGCGCAACGCCATGGTCAACACGGCTTTGATGTTCATCGGCTTTCAAGCGGATGACTGGAGTTTTCGCGTGCTGTTCCGCTCGGTGATGGGCTTGCAAGGCGGCACGAGCCGCCAAAGCCTGTATTCCCACGTGGCCGTCCAACTCGAGCCAGACGATGCCAACAACCTGGATCCCAAACGAGCGCGCGACTACTTGAAAGAGTACTTCGACAGCGCTTCCAAAATCAGCATCTATTGGGGGCAGTCGTATGACTTCCTCCGCGAACTGAGCCAGCAATGGAAACCGGCCTGACGCCCAGGAGGAATGATGACGACCCCTGCGACTAGACCCAACCCATACGTCGGCCCGCGCTCCTTCCTGCGCGGCGAGCGGCTGTATGGCCGCGACCTGGAAACCGCCGAACTGATAGATTTGATCATTGCAGAGCGCATCGTCCTGATGTATTCGCCCTCGGGGGCCGGCAAAAGTTCGCTGGTCAACGCCGCCCTCCTGCCGCGCATCGAGAAACAGGGCTTCCAGGTCTTGCCCGCCATCCGCGTCAACCACGAGCCTCCACTCAGCGCAGCCGACAAGCCCGAATTCAATCGTTACATCTACAGTGCGCTCCTTTCCATCGAAGAAGCCGCCAAAGAACCTGCGCGTATCCCTGAAGCGGAATTACTGACCATGACCTTTGCAGAGTACCTGACCCGCCTGCGCGCCCGCCAGGAGGGGAAACGCAGAAAAACCGCATCTCAGGCTTCGCTCTTCCTGGTCTTCGACCAATTCGAGGAAATCTTGACCCAAGATCCCACCGATCGCGCAGCAAAAATGGACTTCTTCATGCAAGTTGGGGAAGCGCTGCGCGATCCCACCCTTTGGGCGTTGTTCGTCATCCGTGAAGACTACCTGGCCGCACTCGATCCCTTCCTGCGGCCGCTGCCAACGCGCCTGAGCAACCGCTTCCGCCTGGATTTGCTGGACGCTGCCGCGGCCATAGAAGCCATCCAAAAGCCGGCCGAGGACGTTGGCGTTCACTTCGACGAAGCCGCTGCCGCCAAACTGGTGGACGACTTGCGCCTGATACAAGTGCAATTGCCCGACGGCACCTCCCGCCGGCAACCCGGTCCATATGTCGAGCCGGTACAATTGCAAGTCGTCTGCCGCCGCTTGTGGAGCGGATTGGAAAATGACACCCAGGTGACCCTGGAAGACGTGCAGGCCGCCGGTTCCACCGACGAGGCGCTGGCTGATTACTACGCTTCGCAGGTGCAATCTGTTGCCGCCACTTCTGGCGTGAAAGAACGCATCATCCGCGAATGGGTGGACCGCAAGTTGATTACCACGCATGGCATCCGCTCCCAAGTGTTGATGGAGCCGAACGAGAGCGGTGGACTATCGAATCAAGCCATCAGCCTGTTGCAGCAAGCCTATATCGTCCGCGCTGAGAAGCGCGCCGGCGCAGTATGGTTCGAACTGGCGCATGACCGCCTCATCGAACCGGTGCGACAGAACAACGCCCGCTGGTTCGACGCCAATCTCAACCTTTTCCAACGGCAGGCCGATTTGTGGCATTCGCAGGGGCACCCAGACGGTTTGCTGCTAACCGGCAAGGACTTCTTGGAAGCCGAAGCGTGGGCCGCCGAAAACCCTTCTGCCTTGACCGAAGTGGAAGAATCGTTCTTGAAAGAATGCAAACAAGCGTATGCGGCCGCCAGACGCGAACAGCAAACCAATGGACTCATCCGCTGGCTTTTAGTAGCCGCCACCATCATCAGCATAATCGCTATTTTCTTTTTCTTCCGCGCCAGGGAACAAGAACAACGCGCCAAAATTCAGGAGGTCGTTGCCCTGCAAAACGCCAGAGAAGCCGAACGTAACGCTCAACTAGCCAAACAGAGCGAAGAGACCGCCATCCGCAATGAAAAAATTGCCCGCGCGCGCGAATTGTCCGCCGCGGCGCTGAGCAACCTGACGGTAGACCCTGAACGCAGCGTCCTGCTGGCCTTGCAGGCGGTGGAAGTCGTTAGCCCGCCGGTGCCAGAAGCAGAAGACGCCCTGCGCCGCTCCCTGCCGGCGATGCGTGTAGAACGAGTGTTGAGCGGCTTTCAGGCTTCGGTATACGGCGTCCACTTCAGCCCCGACGGACGCCGCCTGGCCGCTGCCAGCAAGGACGGCACCCTGACTCTGTGGGATCCTTTTTCGGGCAATTTATTCTATACTATCGTTGTTGTCCCGGTAGAAACGGGGCAAGAGCCAATTGGAGTCAGTCAAGCGCGCTTCAGCCCGAACGGAGATGTCCTGGCTGCATCCGCTTTAGATGGTTCTTTGGTCTTGTACAAAGCCTCTAGCGGCGAGGAAATACGCCGTATCCAGGCGCATGACAAGAGCATTTGGGGAATTGCCTTCAGCCCCGACGGTACG
>DAOUCM010000345.1:0-12122 GCA_034431895.1 Anaerolineales bacterium | reverse complement strand
AATGGGATATTCACGAGCGTGTTGCAGGCGGTATTTCGGCTCAGCAAGCGTCACCTTGCGAACCTGCGAGAGGGGAATTTGTGTATTGATTTTTGGGCGAAGTTTTTTGTCTTTTTTCTGTTTTTTCGGCATGCGGCTACCTCGGTGCTATTTTACTCCATAAGCCGAAACCGGCCTTTCTTCTCTCTTCTCTTCTTTCGTGCTGGGTGTGGATTTCCTCTACATGGTCTACTTTTTCCTGAATGGCGGCTTCGAGCCACAGACGTCCTTTTTCAGCCGTGGCGAGGCTGCCGGCGCCGTATGCGCCGGTGCGGGTGTCGTCGTCCCAGGGTGGGTTGGCGATCAAGGCGCCGCCTTCGATCCAGTCCATGTAGTAGTTGGGCGTGGCAATGAAATCGGTCTCGTCCACCACCCGCTCCATGTGACATAGGTCAGGACGCAGGTGCAGCATGAAGGAAGTTTCCAGTTCGCAGGCGTGGCCCATACCGCCAATCTTCGATGCGCGATATTTCTCGATGGCCGGCGCGCCGATGTGACCGGCAGTATGCAGGAAGGAGGTGGCGCAAAAAATCCGCCGATGACGCTCCCCCGCATATTTGACGATATTGACCAGAAAAGACATGTTACCGCCATGTCCGCTCATGAAGTAGAAACGATCGAAGCCGCGTGCTGCGAGCGTGTCTATCACGGCCAGCCAAAAGTCCTCGAAAGCGCGCCCGCCGGCGTTGAGCGTGGCGGCAAAGGCCTGGCGATGTGTGCTGACGCCGTATGGGGTGGTTGGCAGCGCAAAACATCGTGTAGGCGCTTTGGCGACCGTGCCTTGTGCTATGGCATGGATGAGAATGGTGTCTACCGAAAGCGGCAGGTGATGGCCGTGTTGCTCGGTATGGCCGATGGGGATGAGGATGACTTTGCCGCGTTCGCTTTCAGGCGGCAGCATGGCGGCTGGCCTGAATTGAGATGGGTGAGGCAGAATCAGCAGCGGCAGGGGAAAAGTGGATGGGGGGAGATATTGCGGGATGAAGCCCTGCGGGGCGAGGCAGTAGACGCGCGAAAAACCATCCTCGCGCAGGGATTGGACCAGGTTGGCAAGCAGTTCTGCCAGGATGGGTTCTGGAACATTCAGCCCGCTGCCCCGCCAGCCGAATGGGATGGGGGGCAAGAGTCCGATGCGGGGTGGATGCCCCAATGGGTCGGCCAGCAGGTTCAAGTCGTAGTCCGAGCCGAGCGGCAGGACGAGCGGCGTGTCGCGCGGCAGGTCAGCCACTTCAGGCCAGGTCAGTTCGTCATAAGGAAAAAAAGTAGTCATTGCAAGTCTTTTGAAAACATCGAATTTCGCGTAGCCAATTTGTGCGCGTATCCTTCGTTTGTCCGCTAGCGTGGCAAGCCGCACTCAGGGTAAAACCTTCGAGACATTCGTATCAACTCGAGCGGTAATACTATACTTACGCCATCAAATACCAATCCAGGAAGCGCTCGATGCGCTCGTAGGCGTCCAATTGATTCTTGCGGCGCAGGAAGCCGTGCGGCTCGTCGGCGTAAGTTTTGTACTCGAAGGTCTTGCCATGCGCTTTCAATGCTTCCACCCATTCTTCCGAGGCTTCAGGCGGCACCACATCGTCGAGCAGGCCGTGTAAAATCAGCATCGGCTTTTTGACGTTGGCCACCTCGCGGATGGGAGAACCTTGCTCATATACGGCGCGGTTTTTGGCCGGATGACCGAGGAAGATTTCGGTATACAGCCGCAGTTCGCGCTTGCATTGTGCCCAAGACGAGTACAGGTTCGAGTCGCCATACTTGGCGATGCCGCAGGCAAAATGATATTCTGGGTCGCGCGCCAGGCAGCAGATGGTCATATAGCCGCCATAACTGCCTCCCATGATGGCAATACGAGCCGGGTCTATGCCGGGCAGGGTCGCCAGGTACTTTGCGCCATAAATGCAATCTTGGGTATCGCCGATGCCCCAATCGTTGTAGTTGAGATGCTCGAATTCCACCCCGTAGCCGGTGCTGCCGCGATAGTTGGGCGCAATGAACGTGTACCCTTTGGCCACCAGGTATTGCGCCAGCACATCCCATTCGGCCGCATACAACGACGAGGGCCCCCCATGCGGATACAGCACGGCCGCGCCGTTCGACTTTTCGGGGCGATACAGGAAGGCGGGAATTTCCAGCCCATCGAAACTTTTGTAACTGACCACCTCGGGCATGATCAATCTGTTCTTTGCCAGGGCCGGCGATTGGGAGAAAGTCAATTGTTTTACGACCTTGCTGTCTACATCTATACGAAAGAGGTCAGGCGGTTGGACGGGATTCTCGTATTCGAAGGTCAGGAAGCGTCCATCGGGCGACCAATTCGGATTGGAGTGGACTCCCATCTCGCTGCGCAGCGCGGTCAGACGACCCGAGGCCTGCTCCTGTACCTCCAGCGTAATCGAACCCTGACGGATGACCGTCAGCGCGATGCGGCTTCCCTGGGGTGAGAAAGCGAATTGGGCGATGTCGCAGCCGAGTTCGATGAGCGGGCGCAGATTGGAACCATCGGGCCGCACCATCCACAAATCATCGTGACCGCCTTCTTGACAGAGGAAAGCAATCCATTGACCGTCTGGCGACCAGCGCGGATAGTGGGCGCGGGTCTTGGGTTTTCCGTATAGCGTGTGCGTATGGCCGCTTTCCAGGTCGAGCAGGCAGATGTCGAGACGGTTGAGGTCGTCGAAGCGCCGCAAGGTATAGACGATGTGCTTTCCATCTGGCGAGGGCTGCGGGTCCCAGTGGTCGCCGTCTGCGGAGTTGGTTAGGGCGCGCGGCCAGGCACCGTTTCGGTCGGTCAGCACCAGTTGGTCGGCCTCATGGCGGGTGACGCCGACGATGAGATGATCCGAATCGGGCATCCATTTGGGGGCAAAGGCGCCTTCGGTGAAGTCGGTGATTTTTTGGGGCAGGCCGCCATCGGCGGGGACGATATGTACATGTCCTTTCATCGTGAAAGCCAGCCATTTCGAGTCTGGTGACCACTGTGGAATTTCGTCGTCCCAGTAGGCTACCGGGTCGCGGTCGGTGGTGAGGCGTTGGGGCCAGGCGCCCGCTTCTTTTAACGGGAGCAGGTACACGTCCGAGAGTGAGGCGGTGTCTTTGATGAAGGCAATGGCGCTGCCGTCAGGCGCAAGGCTGTGATTGCGTATCCGTTCCAGTGACGTAATCAACGAGAGGCTCCAGCCTGCGGGCGGTTTGAGGTCTGGTCTACTGATAGACGGCCAGCCGTTGCGTTCATATTTTTCGGTGATTTTGATGGCTTTTTCCATGTTGATCGAGTCCTTCGTGTGGTTTTGCTTTTCTTAACCGTAAATATACTGTAAAATATAAGAAAATGGATACAGACTCGCTATGTGATGCTTTCGAGCAATATCTCCCTGGAAAGATGACGGCCGGGTTCGATTTATGCGCCCTGAGCGGCCTTGCCGCGGGCGCATTTTTTTATGGGCTTGTCCCATACTTGATTTTAAGGAGGCAGAGATGCAAAAGAGAAATTTCCTGATGTT
Source organism: Anaerolineales bacterium (assembly GCA_034431895.1). GTDB lineage: Bacteria > Chloroflexota > Anaerolineae > Anaerolineales > Villigracilaceae > JAABUE01. The sequence continues at coordinate 8,580 of DAOUCM010000345.1, read as the reverse complement.
TGTGCTGCTGGCCACAGCGCTCACCCTTTCGGCCTGCGGAGGCGGAGGCGCCACCCGCCAGCCGATTGTAGCACGGATTGGCTGGGCCGGCAGCCCGGATACGCTCAACCCAGGCACGGCAGTGTTGTCGGAGGCGTATACCATTTTCGAGTTGGTCTACGATTCGATGTATGACCTGCAATTGGACGGTTCGTTCACGCTGGGATTGGCCGAGAGCGCCAGTGTTTCGGACGACGGTCTGACGTGGACCTTCAAAATTCGCGATGGAGTCAAGTTCCACGATGGAACGCCGCTCACGGCGGAGGATGTGGTCTTCTCGTATGAACTCTACCGCGCGCACGAAGACTACCCTTATATGAACGCCTATACGCTCTATTTCGACACCATCGAAGCCACGCCGAACAACGAGGTAGTGTTGACCCTGACGGAGCCTATCCCTAACATCGAGAGTCAGTTGGTGTTCTTGTATGTCCTTCCCAAGCACATCTGGGAAAAAGAGGACCCCATCGAGTTCGAAAATACGGCCATGATTGGTAGCGGCCCGTTCAAGATGGTGGAGTACAAGCAAAATGAGTTCGTGCATTTGGCTGCCGTCAAGGATCACTTCTTGACGCCGCCCAAGATTGACGAAGTCATCTTCCAGACCTTCGATAATCGCGATGCGCTGGTGCAGGCTATCAAGACCGGCCAGGTAGATATGATTACCGAAATGCCGAACACGGCTGTTGCGAGTTTGAAGGAAGAGCCAAATGTCGAAGTGGTGATTGGCGCGCCTTTTGCCCCCACAGTGACGGACGTGATTTTCAACCAATGCGCCCCCGAGAATTGTCCAACTGAGGCAGGCGGCGTATGCTCCGGCCACCCGGCCTTGCAAGACCGCAATGTGCGTCTGGCGTTGAGTCGCGCAACCGATAAGCAGAAAATCATTGATGTCGTTTTGCTGGGTTATGGCACCCCCGGTACCACCTTGCTGCCCGACGGTTTGGGGCTTTGGTACAACAGCGAATTGAAGGACTATGAATATGACGTTGCCAAGGCCAACCAAATCCTGGATGAGGCGGGCTATAAGGATGCAGATGGCGACGGCATACGCGATATGCCCGATGGATCCCGCCCGCTGGACTTCCGCTTGAATTGGCCGAGCGACAGCATAGACGCTCCCCGCATCGCGGAATTGTTGAGCGAGATGTGGGCAAAAGTAGGGGTGAAGTTGGAACTTCAAGCGGTAGATCCCGACGCTCTGACCGCGCAATGTTGCCCGGCCTTCGATTTCGACATCATAATTTGGGGTTGGGGGTCTGACCCAGACCCGAACTTGCTGCTGGGCGTGATGACCACCGACCAGATCCCCACTGGCTCCAGCGAAACCGGCTACTCCAACCCAGAATACGATGCGTTGTACAAACAGCAGGCCACCGAGCCAGACCTGCAAAAGCGCAAGGAATTGGTGTGGAAGATGCAGGAGATTGTCCACCAGGATGTGGTCTATCTCATCCCCTTCTACCCGCAAAATACCCAGGCTTTTCGTACCGATCGCTTCACTGGCTGGATTACGGATAAGCCGAAGGTGGAACTTTCGGATGTGACTTCGCTGGTGGTGATCGAACCGGTCAAGTAAACGCTGTTGGTTATGCACCCAGGTGGCAGGTACTCCCTGCCGCCTGGGTCCATGCGTAGAGGAGGGCTTGTGGAGCGTCGCCAATATTTACTCAAAAAGATAGGGTGGTCGCTTTTCACCATCTTGTTTGTTCTAGTATTGAATTTTTTCCTGTTCCGTATTCTGCCGGGCGACCCGGCTCGGGCAGGCGTCAAAGATCCGCGTTTGAAGAAGGAGGCCATCGAGGCCATCCAGGTCCGCTTTGGGTTGGATAAGCCGGTCGTCAATTGCTTCGAGAGCCTCAATCCGGTCAAGTTAGGTAGTTGTACGGTCAATCCGCTCGAGACGCAATTTTTCATTTATGTTGGCAATTTACTCCGCGGCGAGTTGGGTATTAGTTATCATACCAATCGGCCGGTGGCGGCCATCCTGGCCGAGCGATTATGGAACACCATTTTGTTGATCGGCGCCGGGCAGATTCTCTCTATCATCGTCGGGGTGATTTTGGGCATCTTTGCGGCTTGGAAGGCGCGCACTGCCATTGACTACGGTGCGTTGTTGACCAGTTTGTTGGCCTGGAGCCTGCCGACCTTTTGGCTAGGTATCATTCTTTTGTTTTGGGGCAGCGCTAACGGGCTGCCGATTGGCGGCAAGGCCACGCCGGGGTCTAGCACGCTGCCGCCTGTGCAGCAATGGACAGATATTTTCCAACACATGCTTTTGCCTACGCTGACGTACACGATTGTGTATATGGGGGAATACACCTTGATTATGCGTTCCAGTTTGCTAGATGTGTTGGCCGAGGACTACATCCTGACGGCCAAAGCCAAAGGACTGAGCACTTTTCAGATACTCAAAGATCATGCCTTGAAGAATGCCATGCTGCCATTGGTCACGGTCATTGCCATCAACCTGGGTTTTACGGTGGCGGGCGCTTTGCAAATCGAGGCTGTCTTTTCCTGGCCGGGGTTGGGCGGCGCGATTTATGAATCGGTTGTTCGGCGGGATTATCCGGTGCTACAAGGCGCGTTCCTATTGATTGCAGTGGCGGTCATTTTGGCAAATCTCATTGCAGACTTGACGTATTCGTACCTCGACCCGCGCGTACAATCGGAGTAAGCCATGCAAGCAATTGCAGAATCCTCCAAGCCAAAGACTCAGTCTACCTCCCCGTTGTTGACCTTTTGGCGCACTTTCCGGCGCAACCCGATGGCGCTGGTGGGGCTGACGATGCTGATCATCATCCTCTTGCTGGCTGTCTTTGCGCGCCAACTTGCGCCTTATGATGTGACCTCCTCTGCCAATGTATCTACGGCCGACATCTACAATCCGCCTGGCGGGGCGCACCTGCTCGGCACGGACGACGCTGGCAAGGATGTGCTTTCGAACTTCTTCTTCGGAGCGCGTATCTCCTTGATTGTCGGCTTCTTTGCGGCCTTCATTTCGGTGTTCATCGGCGGCGTGATTGGCATCGTGGCCGGTTTTTATGGCGGGCGAATCGAAAATATCTTGATGCGTTTCACCGATATTATGCTGGTCATCCCCGACCTGCCCTTGATGGTGGTCATCGTGGCGTTGACCAAGCCCAGTTTGATTAACATCATTTTTGTCATTGGCCTGCTGGGATGGACGACGACTGCGCGCATCGTCCGTTCGCAGACGCTGGCGGTGAAATCGCGCAAGTTCGTGCTGCGGGCGCGTGCCATTGGGGCCGGCAATTTTCACATCATCCTTCATCATATTTTGCCGTTGGTGATGCCGTTGTTGGTCGTCAACGCCATCCTGGTCATTTCTCTGGCAATTTTGAACGAGAGCGCGCTCAGTTTTATCGGTTTGGGCGACCCGACCGCGCTCTCATGGGGGCAGATGCTGAACTATGCCTTTGGGCGCGGCGCGATGAGCGCCGGGGCCTGGTGGGCGCTGGTCGTGCCGGGGCTGGGAATCGTCTGGGTGGTGCTGGCATTGACGCTGCTCGGTCATGGCCTGGAACAGGTGCTGAACCCCCGGCTGGAATTCCATCATTTGGAGCCGGGCAGGCCAGTCGTCCAGAGCGAAGCGCGGCAGCCGGTCGCCAGGGCAGAGAACGGGCGTCCCATTTTGTTGGAGGTGCAGAATCTCTCGGTGGATTATGTCACTGCGGGGAAGCCTCCTGCGCGTGCGGTGGAGAATGTCAGTTTTCAATTGCGTGAAGGCGAGTTGATGGGACTGGTAGGAGAAAGCGGCTGCGGTAAGACGACCTTGATGCTGGCTTTATTACGTTTGCTGCCACCAGCCGGACAGATCGTGGGCGGCAAGGTTTGGTTCATGGGTCGAGACCTGACGGCTATGGACGAGACCGAGTTGCAGACTGTCCGTTGGAATGGCATTTCCATCGTCTTCCAGGGCGCTATGAATGCCTTCAATCCGGTGCGCACAATTGGCGACCAGATTTTCGAGGCCATCCAAAAGCATACGCCCATTCTGCCGGAGGACAAAATCGAAGACCGCGTCAGCGAACTGCTAGAGTTGGTGGGGATTTCTGCTGAGCATAAGGCGCATTTCCCGCATCAGTATTCGGGCGGAATGCGGCAACGGGCGATGATTGCTATGGCGCTGGCCTGCAACCCGTCGGTGGTGATTGCTGATGAACCTACGACGGCGTTGGATGTGATGATTCAGGCGCAAATCTTGGAATTGCTGGATTCTCTGCGCAAGAAATTGGGGCTTTCGATTATTTTTGTCACTCACGACCTGGGGGTGGTGGCCGAGATGTGCGATTCGGTGCTGGTGATGTATGGTGGTGTGACGGCAGAATATGCCAGCGTAGACACGATCTATAATGCCCCGCGTCATCCTTATACCCAAGAATTGCTCAAAGCCTTCCCAGACCTATCCAAATTAGACAAGCGGTTGGCTTCCATTCCTGGCTACCCTCCGCGCCTCGATCAACTGCCGCCGGGTTGTCGCTTTGCGCCGCGCTGTCCGCAAGCGCTGGAGCGCTGTCATACACAGCCGCCAGCCTTGCATCGCTTGGAAGGCACACACGTTGCCAGTTGTCATTTGTTGGACGGTTGAGAGGCTGCGCCGATGACGAACATGGATTATTTTCTCGAAGTACGCGATTTGAAGAAATACTTCCAGGCCGGGCGGCCGGGCTGGTTTTCCAAGTCCACCCGCCTCGTCCATGCCGTGGACGACATTAGCCTGCAATTGCAGCGCGGCGAGGTGATTGCGCTGGTGGGCGAGAGCGGCTGCGGCAAGTCCACGCTGGCGTTGACCTTGATGGGACTGGAAAAGCCCACCGCAGGCCAGATTATCTTCGAGGGAGAAGATATTACTCATGCCGACGAGAGTCAACTCAAGACCCTGCGGCAGCGTATCCAAATGGTCTTCCAAGACCCATACGAGTCGTTGAACCCCACACAATCCATCGAAGAGATCGTGGGCGAGCCGCTGGTTGTGCATGACTTGGGCCTGAGTCCTGCTGAGCGGCGGGAACGGGTGGTACGTGCGCTCGAAGATGCGGGCTTGAAACCGGCAGATATTTATATGCGCCGCTTCCCGCATGAACTCTCGGGCGGGCAGCGCCAGCGCGTGGTGATTGCGGGTGCGCTGGTCTTGGAACCGCATCTGCTTCTAGCCGACGAGCCGGTTTCTATGCTGGATGTTTCCATCCGCGCTGAAATTTTGAACTTGCTGGCCGATTTACGCAAATCGCGGCAGATTTCGATTATCTTCATTACGCACGATTTAGGCACGGTGGGGTATTTTGCTGACCGAATTGCCGTCATGTACTTGGGGCGAATTGTCGAAACTGGGGCGATGCGTGAAGTGCTGGAAAGCCCCCAACATCCCTATACCCGTGCATTGTTGTCGGTGATACCGGTCCCCAACCCGCGCCTGCGACGGGAACGGGTCATCTTGCAGGGCGAGACGCCCAATCCCATAGACCTGCCCAGCGGCTGCCGCTTCCATCCGCGTTGCCCGGTTGCTATCGAGCGTTGCAAACAAGAGGATCCGCCCTATGTGCGCTTGAGCGCCACTCATCAGACAGCATGTTGGCTGGTGAAGGAGGCTTGACAGCGATACGCAGGCTATGAAAAACCCTTCCCTTTCGAGGTTACTGGGACATTTTCCCATGGGGGGGATTTTGGGGAGTGTGTTTTCTGTTCTGGCTTATGCTTTGATCTTATCGAACTTTTTCCCGCTCTTGCTGCGCCCCCTGAGCCTGTTTGCGCGCTTTGCCGTCTTCACTGCGCCGGTTCTATTTCTTTTGTTTTATGGCGTTTTTTGGCTGCGCAGCCGATGGAGCGAGGGCTTGTCCCTTTTTTTGATTCTCTCGGTCTTTGCGTTGGCGCTGGCGGGCGCCTGGGCAGCCGGCGTTACCGAATCGGGCATTTTGAGCGGCCTTGTCCCAATGTTCGATTCGGCCTCCTATTACACGGATGCGTTGCGTTTGTTGGCGGGAGATGAATTTAGCCTGACCTCCTCCCGCAGGCCGTTGTTCATTGCTTTCTTCTCGGTGTTGTTGTTCGTTTCCAACCATAACTTGATGGTTGCTTTGGGCGTTCTGAATCTGCTGGTGGCGGTGAGTTGTTATTTGCTGGCCAGAGAAGTTTGCCAAACGCACGGAGCCGGAATGGCTTCTCTTGTCCTTGTGATTCTTTTTATGTATTACCGCTTTCACAGCGGCGCAGTGCGTACCGAGTCGCTGGGAGTGGCCTTTAGCGTGCTGGGGATGGCGCTTTTCTGGCGCAGCATTGCGCGGCGGCAAGCGGCATGGGCGCTGTTGGGTATTCTTTTGACTACTTTTGCCATGATTGCCCGCGCGGGAGCGTTTTTCTGCTTGCCTCTTTTGGTCTTGTGGGGCGGTTGGACTTTCCGCCCCTCTGACAGACGGTTTTCATGGGCTTTTGCTTTTGGGGGCTTGGCGACCATCCTAGCAGCGTTTTTTGTCAATCAAGCGTTTACGAACACGTTTGGGACGCAAGAAGCCATCCCTTTCGGCAATTTTGCGTATTCCTTCTATGGGCTGGCAGCCGGGGGCAAGTCTTGGGCGGAGGCTGTCAAGGCTTATCCCGGTGCCAGCGATTTGGAAATTTATGAACTGGCCTTCGACTTGATTCGAAAACAGCCCATTTTGATCCTTCAGGGCGCCTACTTGAATTGGAAGATGTTTTTCTCCAATTCGAGTTATGGGTTGTTTTCTTTCATGGGCGGAGAGACGGCTGTCAGCGCGGCCGTCTCTTACTGGTTGTTGATGGCGCTGAGTGGTTTGGGTATCCTGGCCTGGCTGCGCCATCGAGCAGACTATTTTGCAAGCCTGATTGTCTTTACAGGCGCAGGGGTGTTTCTTTCTGTGCCTTTTCTGCCGCCTACAGATGCCTTTCGCGTGCGCGCTTATGCCGCCAGCATCGTCCTCTTGGGGTTGCTGCCTGCTTTAGGCTTGCATTCCTTCTCGATGCGTTTCGAGGCCTTCTTTGCGCCGAAAAAAGTGGTCTTGCCTGTCTCTCCTGTTTTGCCGGTTTTCAGCATTGCTTTTTTGGGCCTCGTCGTGGCAGGCCCCTTTCTTGTGCGCGGTGCAGAAAGGTGGGATGCGTTCCCGGCAGAGAATTGCCCTGCGGGGACGGTTTCTTTGCTCGTCCGTTACGACCCAGGAACGATGATTCATCTTGTCTCACAGAAGACCCAGGTTTTGGAATGGCCGCCTATTTATAAAGTGGGCAATTTCAAGCGCAATTTGCACGATTTTCCCAGTTTTGCTTTTGCCGGCTGGGCTGGCGAGATCAAGCCTGGCTATTCCTTGTTCTATACACTCGATCGGCGCGCCTCGCAGACAGCGTTGCTCTTGATTCCTACGGCGCTTTTGCCCCAGCCGCCCGCTCTTCTGGAAGTCTGTGGAACATGGGAAACGAGTCTGGAAATATCCCCCTTCTTTCCATTCCAAGTGTTTTCGGCAAAGGTGGTTGAGTAATCTGGCTTCCTATTCCCCCTTCATCGCGTGGTTTGGAACGAATGGGGGCTTTCCAGCGTCTTGATTTTATGGCATGATGATTTCTATAGCAGCCGTATATGAACTGATTCAGGAGGCAGGTCGTGAACGAGAAAAACGATTCCAACAAGCGTACCCGCGCGGCGCTTGGCGCCTTTCTCATCCTTGCGCTGGCCGCAGCCGGCTTTCTCTATCTCCAAAGCAAGACCGGTCCCACATATCCCATTCTTCCGGAGCATGCCATGTCGCCTGAACCTACCTCTTCGGGCGGGGGAGAAGCGCCTGCCACCCCCTCCGCCCCCGGCCTGATTATTCGCTTGAGCGATGGGAACGCGCAGTTCCAGGCCGCTCAGCCCCTGCCGCTGGCGGTTGGAGAGCCGCTTTCGGAGGAAGAAACTGCCGCCATCCTGGCGCGCCTGCCGGCTCTGGCGCCTTTGCCCGGCGGGCAAGCAGAATTCCAGTTGCCGGAAGAAATATTACCGCCTCCCCGCCCCGGCGCTATGCTGGACGTACCTTTCCCTGCGCCGGCCGAGGAAATGGCCCCCCAAGTCTATTCTGGCGCGCTCGAAGTGCTGCGCTACAGCCCAGAAGGGGAAATTCCCATTGCGCCCTTCATCAACGTGACTTTCGACCAGCCGATGGTGCCGCTGGGTACGCTCGAAGCCCTGGCCGCCGAAGACGTTCCCGTGCAAGTCGAACCGCCCCTGCCTGGCACCTGGCGCTGGCTGGGGACGAGGACGCTCAACTTCCAATCTGACTCCAGTCAAATAGACCGTTTGCCGATGGCAACCGAATACACCGTCACCATCCCTGCCGGAACGAAATCTGCTGTGGGCGGTGTACTGGCCGAAACGGTGCAATTCACTTTCCGCACCCCGCCTGTTACCGTCCAGCAAACCTGGCCGTCTTCATTCGAGCCGCAGCCGCTCGAGCCGCTCTTTTTCATTTCGTTCAATCAACGCATCGAAGCCGAGGCCGTGCTGAAAACCATCGAAGTGGATGCAGATGGGAG
>DAOUCM010000344.1:0-4718 GCA_034431895.1 Anaerolineales bacterium | reverse complement strand
TCCATGATTTCGCCAACCTCTTTTGCGTGGACCGGTTGGAAATGCCATGCAGTCCAAATGAGCAGAAGCGGTTATACTTTAGGAGAACAGGAGAAGAACAGTGATGGCAAAAACACCCGTACAGTTACTGATTCTGGCTGTCATTCAAGAACAAGATATAGACCAGGCCTTCCAAGCCATTCAGCGCTGGGGGGCGCCGGTGGTACGCCTGGCCAGCAGCGGCGGTTTTTTGGGACGCCGAAATGTGACCCTGCTCGTTGGCCTGCCAGAAGGAATGGAAGGGCGCTTGCTCGAAGCGTTACAACAAACCTGCCGTCAGCGCGTGGAGTATATGACCATGTCGGTCGAAGGCGCGCCCTTACCCTTGCCGGCGCCCATTCCGGTTACTGTTGGAGGCGCTACGATTTTTGCCTTGCCGGTAGAACGTTTCGAGGAGATTTAACGATGAAAATGATGATTGCTATCCTCAAGGATGCTGACGCGGATCAGGTCATCCAGTCGCTGACCGCCGCAGAAGTCCGTGTGACGCGCGTGGCCTCTACCGGCGGATTCCTGCGCAGCGGCGTGGTCACTCTATTGATTGGCCTCGAAGACGAGCGCGTGGAAACGGCTATTCAGGTCATTCGCGCGCAAGTAAGCAAGCCCGATGCGCAGGAAAGCCGTGCTACCTTGTTCGTTGTGCCGGTGCAGAGATTCGAGCAAATCTAATGCCCCGCTGTGGGCCCGACAGGATTCGAACCTGTGACCAAGCGATTATGAGTCGCCTGCGCTCACCGCTGCGCCACGGGCCCTTTTGTGTGCATAGTAGGACAAGTCGAAGACTTGTCCCACCCCCCTACCAAGCGGGAGACGGGACTCGAACCCGCGAATATCAGCTTGGAAGGCTGACGCCTTACCACTTGGCGACTCCCGCGCGCGCATGATTCTACCGTGAGGCTGGGCAAAGGTCAAGGAGAGTTTCTGCGATGACAACAACCAGCCCGCTCATTCCTCCCTCATCCATCTCTTCACCGCCTGGCGTGGATGCCGATGATTGGCCAGCGCTTCTAGCAATTTCTCAGGCTCCGATTCGCAGCACAACGCGGCGCGATGTTCGGGGAACAGGAAGCCCTCTGAAACGGCATGGTCGAGGGCGGTCAGCAAAGGAGCGTAATAATTCTTGACGTTGAGCAAGCCGACCGGTTTTTCGTGGGCGCCGGTCTGCGCCCAGGTGAGGGTCTCGAACAACTCATCGAGGGTGCCAAAGCCGCCGGGCAGGGCAATGTAACCATCGGCCAGCGCGTGCATCCGCGCCTTGCGGGCGTGCATGTCGGGGACTACGTCCATGCGGGTCAGGCCGGGATGCGCCAGGGCCGAGGTGTTCATGCTGGGAATGATGACGCCAACGACTTCGCCGCCGCCTGCCAGCGCGCCATCGGCTACGGCGCCCATCAGACCGGTGCGCCCGCCGCCATAAATTAAACGGAGCCCGTTCGAGGCAAGCACCAGCCCCATTTGACGGGCGGCAGCCAGATAGTCGGGTGAGACCGAATCGGAGGAACCGCAGTAGACGCAGATGGCCTTCATAATTTATCTATATCCTGTCATCCTTTATAGAAAGTCGTATCTCGAAGAAGGGAAGCGGGGTGTTTTGGAGGCTGTCTTGGGTTCGCGCCGCAGTTGCTTGCCTCCTGAACATCCGCCAGCCTGCCCTGGCGTTTACCCAGGGGACAGGCTGGAGGCCGCGCTACGAGTATACCGGAAAATGGGACGATTCGGTTAAAGATATATTAGACCCCCCTTTGGGGTGCTTGTCATCTTGCCTTGAATGGGCATACAATGGAAAAAATGGACTACAAAGATTACTATCGAATTTTAGGCGTAGAACGCAATGCCAGCGCGGAGGACATCCGAAAGGCCTATCGCAAACTGGCCATGAAATATCATCCCGACCGCAATCCGGGCAACAAGCAGGCGGAGGAGCGCTTCAAGGAAATCAACGAGGCGTACCAGGTGTTGAACGACCCGCAGAAGCGCGCCCATTACGACCGGCTGGGCAGCGCCTATTCTACCTGGCAGCAACGCGGCGCGCCGGGCGGTTTCGATTGGAGCCAGTGGGCCAGCGGAGGCGGGCCGGGCGGCGTGCGCGTGGAATACGGCGGCAACCTGGATGACTTGTTTGGCGAGGGGCTGTTTTCGGAGTTCTTCCGCACCATCTTCGGCGGCGGCATGGGCGCTGCTCAGTCTGCGCCTGCCTATCAGCAGCCCATCGAGATTACCTTAGAAGAGGCCTACCACGGCGTCACCCGCCAAATCCAAAGCGACGGCAAGCGGATAGGCGTCAAGATCCCTGCCGGCGTGCGTACCGGCTCGAAAGTGCGCGTGGCCGGGGCAGGGCCAGGCGGCCATGACCTGTACCTGGTGGTCGAGGTGAAGGAAGACCCGCGTTTCGAGCGCAAAGGCAACGACCTGTATACCACCGCCAAGGTGAGCGCCTTTACGGCCATGCTGGGCGGCGAAGCCGAAGTCCAGACGATGAGCGGCAAGGTCAAGTTGACCATCCCGCCGGGAACCCAGCCAGAACAGGTCTTCCGTATTGCCGGGCGCGGGATGCCGCATTTGAAGAACACCTCGACGCGCGGCGACTTGTTCGTGAAACTCAAGGTAGAAATTCCTCGTTACTTGTCGTCCAAACAAAGAGAACTAATCGAGGAAGCCTCGAAGTTGAAATTTTAGCGTTCTGGAGGAGAGAAGAATGAAAGTGAAACGGATGTGGATGGGATGGATGGTCTTGACGCTGGCCGCCCTGGCCTGTCAGGTGCCGGGTCTGACTCCGCCCGGGCCTGCCAGCCCGCCGACAGTTCAACCTGCGCCGATGACGATTGCGCCACTGCCGCCGGTCAATGAGGATGCCGCCGGCCAACAGGAGGCGCTGGTGAGTTTGTATGAGCGCGTCATGCCGGGCGTCGTTGCCTTGCAGGTGGTGGGCGACCAAGGCGGGAGTTTAGGCTCCGGTTTCGTCTTCGATGCCCAGGGGCATATCGTCACCAATTATCATGTGGTCGAGGGCGCTCGCCAGGTGGAAGTGGATTTCACCTCCGGCTACAAGACCTATGGGACGGTCATCGGCACCGACCTGGACTCGGACCTGGCGGTCGTCAAAGTGGATGCGCCCGCTTCTGAGTTGTTCCCGCTGCCGTTGGGCGATTCCAACACCCTCAAGGTGGGGCAAACGGTGGTTGCCATTGGCAATCCCTTTGGTCTGAGCGGCACGATGACCACCGGCATCATTTCGGCGCTGGGGCGCACCCTCGATTCCCAACGCGAAGCGCCGGGCGGCAATTTCTTCACCGCTGGCGACATCATCCAGACGGATGCGGCCATCAACCCCGGCAATTCGGGCGGGCCGCTGTTCAATTTGAACGGCGAGGTCATCGGCGTCAATCGCGCCATCCGCACCACCGCTATGACCAGCATGGGCGAACCGGTCAATTCGGGCATCGGCTTTGCCATTTCCATCAACATCGTCAAACGAGTCGTGCCGGTATTGATCGAAACCGGCAAGTACGATTATCCGTATCTGGGCATTTCGTCCGTAGATGAACTCAGCCTGGCGCAAATCGAAGCGCTGGGGTTGAAGTCTTACACGGGCGCGTATGTGACGGGCGTAGCCGCCAACGGCCCGGCCGAAAAGGCCGGCATCCGCGCCGGGGAACAAACCACCAGTCAACAAGGACTGCCCGCAGGCGGCGATCTCATCGTTGCCATAGATGGTCAGCCTGTGCTGCGCTTCGACGACTTGCTGAAATACCTCATCAACAACAAATCGCCTGGCGATACGGTCGTGTTGACCGTCTTGCGCGGCGAGGAAAAAGTGGACATCCCTGTCGTGCTGGACAAGCGCCCTTAATTTGACCGTAGCGCAGGCCTTAGGCCTGAGCTACACTTGATCAGGCGGGCTTGCTGTTTCTCCTGCGAAAAACGGGTAGTTCGGCAAGCGACCAAGGCAATCGGACAGGCTTTGGCTGTGTGGGGAACTTTGTCGTGATAAAATACACGCATGGCTATCCGTCCTCTGGTCAGCGAGCAACGGCAATACAGTGTTCTTCATGTCCGAGCGGCCCGCCAGATTGCTTCCGTATGGCTGGAACGTTCCAAATTGGAGAGGGCTGTAGATTTTGGCTTGCCTGAGGTAGATGATCGCTATCACGTATGGCGTGTCCTATTGTGGTTGCGGTGGTGCTTGGTGTTTGGGGGCCAAACCGATTGAGTCGCAACAGTGGTTAAACATCTCAAAGCAAGTTCCGCCCAACCCGCTCTTACACCTGACGCTGCTCTGCTGCGCTCGCCTCGCGGCGGCTGAGGCGCAAATCATTAGGCGGATTAAACAACTTTGAAATCCTACAAATTCAAAAAATATTAGGAGCGAGAAATGAATTGGGCAGCATTTTGGGGAGCACTTGTTGGTAGTGTAGTGGCTGTACTGGCTGTACTGGCTGTAATTTGGATATTTTTCGTATTTTTACAGAATAATGAGGTAGACCGAAACCGAACTCAATCGAAGAAGATACAAATTGATATTCTTGAGTCTCAGTTAGAACAGTATTTACTCGACTTTTGCAGCTTAAAAACTGAATAGCCAGACCGTTGCAGACAACTCGCTTTCGTTGTTCAGGGCGGCCTTCAGGCAATACCCAATCCACCCCACCTGGGTCCATTCAGGTGAGGCCGCAACCGCC
>DAOUCM010000343.1:0-1958 GCA_034431895.1 Anaerolineales bacterium | reverse complement strand
ATGGGCGAGACCTGCTCACAAACAAATTTGCGCTTCATGGCCGGGTTGCAGGAATCGCTTTTCGACAGCCCGCGCTTTCAGTTCGCTGCCGATTCGATCCGCCGCGTGCGCGACCGCTATCAGCAGATACGCATCATGCGCGAGGACGTGGCGTTCGTGGTGGCGCGCCGCCTGCTCGCCAAAAGCGATGCCCAGCGCCGCAAAATCCGCGCTTACCTGGAGAAATTCGCTTCGTTGTACGAATTGATGGCCGAGCGCATGGACGAGTTCGTGGACCTCTTCCCGGTGCATCCCGCGTACCTGGAAATCTTCGAGCGCGTCACGGTCATCGAGAAACGGCAGGCGCTGCGCGCCGTTAGCCAGGAGATGCGCCGCATTTTGAACGAGAACGTGCCAGACGAGTACCCCGGCTTGATTTCCTTCGATTCGTTCTGGCGGCTGATTCAGGAAAATCCCGATTACCGCGCCACGCCTGAAATCCGCGAGGTGCTGGAGCGCAGTCAGGTGTTGGAGGAGCGCGTGCGCAATACACTCAATCCGCTCTACCGCCCGGCGGCGCTGCGCGTCATCCACGCCCTGGCGCTGCATCGCCTGACCACCGGCGACTTGCGCGCCCCAATTGGCCTGACGCCGAAAGAACTGCGTGACCGCCTGTGCCTGCACCTGCCGGTGCCGGAAGCCGAAGCCGCCTTTTTGCTGACCAGTGTGGAAAACGTCTTGCAGGAAATTTCACGCGCGGTGAGCGGACAGTTTCTCTCGCACAACCGCGAAAACGACCAGTATTACCTCGACCTGGACAAGAACGTGGATTTCGACGCGCTCATCGAACAGCGCGCCGCCGTGCTGGATGACGACGCCCTCGACCGCTACTACTTCGACGCCCTGCGCCGCAGCCTGGAATTGAGCGACACCACCTACAAGAGCGGTTTCCGCATCTGGCAGATGGAAATCCCCTGGCCGGGGCGCGGCATCACCCGCGAGGGCTACATCTTCCTCGGCACGCGCGATGAACGCTCCACCACCCACCCGGAGCGCGATTTCTACATTCACTTCACCCATCTGTTCAAACCAAACGGTCAGAGCAACCCCGAACCGCACGAACTCTTCTTCTCCCTGTCCGCGCCCGATGAGACCTTTCAGCGCAGTCTGCGACTGTACGCTGGCGCGCGCGAGATGGCGGCGATTTCTTCAGGAAGCAACAAGGCACAATACGAGCGTAAAGCCGAAGGTCACCTGAACACCCTCAACCGCTGGCTGCGGGAAAACTTCGACCATGCTTTTACGGTGGCGCAAAACGGAATCGGTCAGAGCATGGCGGAGCGCAAGGGGCAGTATCGTTTGCAGCGACCCGAAGCCAGCCTGCGCGACCAGGTGATCCAACTGGCTTCGGCCATGCTTGCTCCCGTCTTCGAGCGCGCTTACCCGGACTATCCCGCCTTTCCTCGCCTGCAACTCAGCCTGGCGGCGCTGCCGCAAGCCTGTCAGGCGGGGCTGCGCGCCCTGGCGGGCGGACCGCTCAATCAGCAGGCGCAGAGCGTTTTGGAGGGGCTGGAATTGTTGAAGTGGGAGGGCGGTCAGCCGCGCTTCGAGGTGCTGCAATCACGCTACGCCCAACACATTTTGGCACAATTACAGGCCGCAGGCGAGGGACGGGTGCTGAACCGCGCTGACCTGCTGGAGGCTCACCCCCGCCGCCTGGAGCGCGAAAAACGCTTTGGACTGGAGCCGCCGCTGCTGGTCGTGGTGCTGGCGGCGCTCCTGCGTCAGGGCGAAGCGACTTTCACCTGGATGGGACGCACCTTCGGCTCGGATGACCTGAACGAAGTGGCGCGCCTGGAAGTGGACGACCTGACCCACTTTTCTGCCCTCGCCCGCCCCAAACCCCTGCCCGAACAGGCGCTCAAAGCGCTGTTCGAGGGGCTGGGATTGCCCGCTGAGTGGGTGACCGACCCCAATCA
>DAOUCM010000342.1:0-19170 GCA_034431895.1 Anaerolineales bacterium | reverse complement strand
AGGTGGTTACCCTTGCCTTCCTCTTCGCCGTTGGATACCAGCCCGACTTTTGGAGATTTCACGCCGCGCACTTTTTCGGCGTAGATGCTGCCCATGATGCCAAATTGCAGCAGGTTTTCTGGCTTGACATCTGGGTTGGCGCCTACATCCAGCACCACGCAGGTCCCGGCAGCGGTGGGGAAGACGGGCGCCAGCGCAGGCAGGTCCACGCCGGGGATGGTTCCAAGTCGGAAATAGGCGGTTGCCATGGCTGCGCCCGTATTGCCGGCGGTGACAAAAGCGTCTGCCTCACCGTTCTTGACCAGGTCAATGCCAATGGCCATGGAGTTCTTTGCGTTGGGGCGGCGGGCTTTCAGCGCCAGCGCCATGCCTTTATCTTGCATGGTGAGCATTTCAGGGGCGTGGACGATGCGGATGGGCAAGTCGCCTGGTTCAACGGAAGCAAGCACAGGCTTGATCTTCGATTCGTCTCCTACGAGGATGACTTCCACGCCATATTCGCGGGCTGCCATTACTGCGCCCTCTACGTCGGGCTGGGGGAAGTTATCACTTCCCATAGCGTCTACAACAATTCTGGTCATGCAACCTCCCGGTCATTTGATTGGGTTGACAGGCTTGTGAAGGCGATTATAATACGACCTGCCCGCGCTGGTGCTGGAATTGGCAGACAGGCATGGTTGAGGGCCATGTGCCGCAAGGCGTGAGGGTTCAAGTCCCTCCCAGCGCATTGCCCGTTTTTCGACGGGCTTTTTTGTTTCCCCAGGCTTCGAGCGGTAATTGATACAAGTCAGGCGTGTTTTGCGTGTAGTAATAGGCCTCGCTGACGAAGGTGAACTCATATCCCTGCTTGCGAAGTTCTCCCAGCATGTTGTCGTAGTAGTCGAAGGCGCGGCTGGCGTTACGGGAGAAAGCCAGTTTTTCTAGACTGAACGGGTGATAGTTTGCTAGTTCATGAAAATAGAAATCGTGGGGATGGGAGAGAACCAGGACGATGTCTGGCAGACCGAACGATTTCCACAGCGTGGAATACAGCCCCCAACCCAGTAATTTGACATAACTCAAACCGAAAACGATTCGGACTCCCGACAGGCTGGTGAACGGGAACTCGATCAGATTCTGCTCCCCGCGCTTGACGCGGAAGGGGGTATTGGGCATGTCGAGATTCGCGTAGCCATATTTGCCGGGCCGGTAGGAGGGGTACAGGCTGGCGTCGTAGGCGAATCCGCAATCCAGCAGGCGAGCGAGGCCGGCCTGGGTGATCTGCCCGATGGGGGCGCGATAGCCGGGCAGGGAATGAGCGTCGAACTGTCGCAAGGCGCGCAGCGAGGCTTCGATCTCCTCGCGGCTGTCGGCATGGGCTGGATCATGGCTGTAGGAGTGAGCGGCGTATTCGAGGGGAATCTGGCGGGCAAGTTGCCTGAAATGCTCTCCATAGCGTTCGAAGAGACAGGCAACGGTGAACATGGTCACTTTGCCGCCATGTTTTTGGATCAGGCCGGTATAGCGCGCCAGATATTGTGGATTCTCCAGCAGGCGGATGCGTCCTTGCGGGTCGCCGTAGTCTGGTTCCATGTCCAGAGTCAAGCAGGCGAGTTTACGCTTCATGATAACTTGGGCAGGTTAGTGATGAAATAGAAGTTGTGGCGTTGGGCGACCCATATCTCTCGATATCCAAAAGGCTCGGCCAGGCGGATGAATTCTTCGGGGCGATAGAGATATACTCCGGGCAGGCGATTGACGCGGATGTAGACCTGGCGCAGGGCCCAGGTGGGAAATTCCTTACGGCGGGAAATGTCAGGAAAGTCGAGGAAGAAGGCGCGGCTTTGCAGGTTGCCCAGGAAGGCAGATAAGGCCGAGGCGTCGAAGTACTCGATGACGCCGAGAGCGGTCACCAGGTCGGCTTGAGGAAGCGGGATGCCAGGATGAGCGACATCCATAACTGAGAATTCCAGTTGGTCTGTCAGCCCCAGTTGTTGGCGGCGTTCTTCTGCAACCTGAATGGCTTGCGGCGAGATGTCCACTCCATGTACTTTGGCGGCGCCGGCTTTCAGCAGTTGGATGGCAAAGCGCCCCGAGGCGCAGCCAACGTCCAAAACCGTTTTATGGGCAAGGTACGGTTCGAGCAGTTCCAGCGCGGCGTTCATGCGCACGTACATGGCATCGCCACGGAAGAAGGTCGAGAGACGGTCCCACCAGGCGGCTTCGCGGGGAGTATCCTTGTAATACGCGCTGGCTTCCCAACTGAGGATGTGTTCTTTCCAGTATTTTCCGCTTTTGGAAGCGGGTTCGATGGACATGAGGCTAGGTTCTCCTGCTTGGAATGACAAAATTATACCGTCACTTGCAAAGAAAATCCCGCCGAACGGCGGGATTACCCGGTCAGCCTTCGGCGGCTCGGTAGCGTTCGATGAGGGCTTTGGTCTGGTCGTGGGTGGGATGAGAAAAGATGGTTTGCGGATCGCCTTGTTCGAGGATAGAGCCTTCTCCCAAGACAACTACACGATCGGCGACATCGCGGGCAAAGCCCATTTCGTGCGTGACGACCAGCATGGTCATACCTTCTTTGGCGACTTTTTTCATGACGTTCAAGACTTCGCCGATGAGTTCGGGGTCGAGGGCAGAGGTGGGTTCATCGAAGAGCATAACACGCGGTTCCATGGCCAGGGCGCGCGCAATGGCGACACGTTGTTTTTGTCCGCCAGAAAGACGGTTGGGATACTCGTTCTTCTTTTCGAGCAAACCAACTCGCTGGAGGTTCATTTCTGCAATTTCGATGGCTTGGGCGCGTTCCATTCCCTTGACGGTGATAGGGCCCTCGATGACGTTTTCCAGTACGCTCATGTGTGGGAAGAGGTTGAACTCTTGGAATACCATGCCGGTTTTCAGACGAATTGCATGGACCAGGCTGGAGTGCTCCTTGCCCTTTCCGCCAGCCTTGACGACCAGGCCTTCTACTTCGATCGTGCCTGTGGAAGGCTCTTCCAAGAAGTTGATGCAGCGAAGCAGGGTGCTTTTGCCGGAGCCGCTGCGTCCGATGATGCAGACCACCTCGCTGCGTTTGACTTCCAGTTCGATGTTGCGTAAGACGTGCAAACGGCCAAAGTACTTGTTGAGATTCGAGATTTTGACGATAGCAGACATGTCAGCGGTCTCCTTTGGCCAGGTTGGCTTCGATGCGGCTTTGGAAGTAACTGAATACCAGGGTCATGATCCAGTAGAAAATGGCCGCCATGATGAGCGCTTCTAGGTTGTGGAACGTAGCCCGGCCCACTTTGGTAGCGCGCCACATCAGTTCGTGAACGAAGCCTGTGGCTGCGACGAGCGCCGAGTCTTTGAGCATCGAGATGAAGTCATTTCCCAACGGCGGGATGGCAAAGCGTAATGCTTGCGGCAAGACGATGCGCTGCATCATTTGTCTCTGCGTCATGCCAATAGCAAGCGCCGCCTCGCGTTGACCTTTGCCAACCGAACTCAGGGCCGCGCGGAAGACCTCGCTCTCATAGGCGCCGTAGTTGAGGCCAAGCGCCAGCACGCCGGCCCATAGACCGGGCAGGATGATGCCCAATTGCGGCAGAGCAAGGAAGAAGAAGAAAATTTGCAGGTAGAGCGGCGTGCCGCGGATGAGGGATACATAGAAAGTGCTCAGCGCGTAAATGGGCGGAAAACTCGAAAGTCTTCCCAGGGCTGCCAACAGCGCCAGACTGGTGGCAAGCAAGATCGAGAGCGTAGAAATGAAGATTGTGACCCCGGCGCCGCTGGCAACGAATGCCAGATTTTCTTTGATGAACTCACGGTCGAGTTGAATGGTTTTTAGTTGAATTCCCCCCAGAGATATGGAGGTACCGCTGAAAAGGTAGAGTAAAAATAGCAGTAGAACGATCCAGGAGATGGTGACGTTGGCTGTAAAGATGCGCTTCTTCTGGATTTGCGCTTCATAGATTTGGTCTGCAAGACTTTTGTCGTTCCTTTTGTTTTTCGTCTGCTCCATCTCTTACTCCTTGAGAAGAGACCTTGAGGTTTCCTGGAAGTGCCTTTTCAAGAAAACGAGTGGAGACCCTAAAGGTTTCTCCGACCGGCAAAACAACCTGATGAAACAGGCGAATTTGCTGTCAGAATGCCTAGATCGGCGTGAAAACCTTTAGGGTCTGCTGAGGATTGACCTATTTAGGAGACTGCGTCAGGTCTTCGCCAAACCACTGGATGGAAAGGGCGCTCAAGGTGCCATCGGCATGCATGGCGGTGATGATTTTGTCCACTTCGGCGCGCAGGGATTCTGTGCTGAGCGTAGAGGCTTTGTCGAAGGCGGCAGCCAGGTCTTCGGAATAGACAGGAGACCCCAGTTGTTTCACGGGCAGGCCGGCAGCAATGTTGGCGTTGACTACTGTCTGTGAGGTGACGTAGCCAACGAAATCTTGGCGGCCGGCGGCCAATGCCTGGGCGCATTCCTGGTCGGTGTCTAGCAACACAGGGATAACGCCTTCTGGCGGCTGAGCGTAGATGGACGTTTCGGGCAGGCCCAGATCGCCTTTGTTCAGCCAGGTGTCGTAGGTGGTCGAAACGCCCGCGCATAGAGCCTGTCCGGCCAGGTCGTCGAGGGAGTCAAAGGGCGCGTCTTTGCCTACGGCCACGACAGCCGGCGTGTAGTAATACGGAACGCTGAAATCGAGAACTTTCTGGCGTTCGGTGGTGATGGTCATCGAGCCAACGCTGATGTCCCATTTGTCGGACCAATTGCCGGCGGTGATGGCATCCCAGTTGGGCGTGGCAAAACAGGTTTCGACGCCCAAAGCATCACCGATTGCTTTAGCAACGTCCACATCGAAGCCTTGCATTTCGGCCGTGGTCAACGCATCGGAGGGGCATTTGGTATCCGAGGGGCGTTTGCCTTCCGTGTTCAGGAACGACTGCGGCTCATAGTTCGGATCGGTTGAGACCATGATATAGCCGCGCGCTTTGATGGCGTCCAACAAGTTGCTGGCTCCGCCTCCGCCTCCACAAGCGGTCAAAAGGACGGCGAGAACAGTTGTCAGACTGACTAGCATGAGCAGTTTTTTCATTTTTCTCCTCCAGAGAATGAATGTAAGTATGATGGGGAATGTATAAAAAGGTTCGTTTAGGGGGGGATGCCTCCTTTCGGGGTAAGTGTAGAGGATTTTGTCGTTTCTTTCAAGTTTTTCCTATTGCAGGGCAAAGCCAGACAATTTTCCATTTGCAAGCAGTAGAATTACCAGCAGGATGCACTCCAACTGTATCCTAAAGTGGGCAAAAATGGCAACTTTGCGCTAGGATTTGCTTCGACGAGTCCATTGAAAGGCTATTTGAATTCGCGGCTCATGTGTAGACTCTGTGCAATTGAGCAATTGCTTCAACGCGAATTACGCAAATTGGGCGAATTACACGAATTTTTGCACAGAATTTGCGTTCAGGATTTTCACACTTTGCCGAGAAACGGCGCATTTTTTACACATGAGCCAAATTCGCTTTACCGTTGGCGGCATGGGCTAATGGGATAAGATTTGTGAAAGGAATAGTTTGGTACGATCTTCCTTGGGGTTATTAAAAATTTCGTTGGGAGTACCGCTTTCCACAATTTGCCCATCATCGAAGAAGTACATGCGGTCAGCAACGGCTTTGGCAAAGCCCATCTCGTGCGTGACCACGAGCATGGTCATGCCAGATTTAGCCAATTCGATCATGACATCCAATACTTCCTTGATCATTTCCGGGTCAAGAGCGGAGGTCGGCTCATCGAATAACATAATTTTGGGCTGCATGGCCAGGGCGCGCGCAATGGCGACGCGCTGCTGCTGTCCGCCGGAAAGTTGGCCGGGATATTTGTCGGCTTGCTCTGGGATGCCGACCCGTTCCAACAATTGCCGGGCGATGCTCTCTGCTCTTTCTCTGTCCCATTTTCGTACCTGAATAGGGGCTAGAGTAATGTTTTGCATCACGGTCAAATGTGGGAACAGGTTGAATTGTTGGAAGACCATGCCGGTTTCCATACGGATGGCTTCGACGTTGCGCACATCGTGTGTCAATTCAATATCGTCTACAATGATTTGGCCTTCCTGGTGTTCTTCCAATCGGTTGATGGTGCGGATGAACGTAGATTTTCCAGAGCCAGAGGGTCCAAAGATGACGATCACTTCCCCCTTTTTTACTTCCATGTTGATTCCCTTGAGGGCATGAAAATGACCGTACCACTTATGCACGTTACGAGCAATGATGATGGGTTTGGCTGTATGTTCGCTGACCATGTATCCTCCACACGCAGGGGGTGAAATTCATCTCATTCCAAAATCTTCATTCTCTGTTCCAGCCAGCGGACAGCGGCAGAGAGGAGTAGAGTCATGGAAAGGTATAGAAAAGCAACCATGTTGAACACTTCCAGGACGCGGAAGGTACTGGCGCGCCGCAAGCGCCCCAATTGCGTCAGTTCTGGAACCGCTAGCACGGTTGCCAGGGATGAGTCTTTCAGACAAGCAATGAAATCATTGCCCAGCGGCGGCAACACACGGCGAATGGCTTGCGGCAGGATGATGAACCGCATGGCCTGGAAATAATTCATCCCTAGTGATTTGGCCGCTTCCATTTGCCCTTTGCCAATGGATTGAATGCCAGCGCGGAATACTTCTGCTTCGTAGGCGCCATATCCAAAAGCCAGGGCAATGATGGCGCGACCCTCCATAGGAATTACGCGGATGGTGAAGTCAGCCATCCCTTGGAAGAAACCATTTGCAGGCATGAAAGAAAGCCCCCATTTTCCAATGCCGGTGACGACCTCGACCAACACCGGGAAAAGCGCAAATGCAATGTACAAAAGCAAAACAACCAGCGGTACGCCGCGCACGATCTCGACATACAGTGTCGAAATATTATAGAGGAAGACATTTTTCGATACACGCGCGAGGCCGGCAAGCAATCCCAAGATGGTTGCAATCACAAACGAAAAGAGCGTGATTCGCAGGGTAGTGTAAATGCCGGTAGTGAGGTATATGAATGTCTCGTTGTAATTCGCAGAGGTAAAAATCAACCAGGTGATTGCCAACCCTGCCAATGCAAGCACGATCACCCACCAGGGCCATTTGGCAGGATTCCACTTTTGGGGCAATAGGCCAGGCGCTTTTGGTAAAGGGGAAGATTCCATGGCACACAGGCTCCTGTGTAATTTGCGGGATGGGAAACCTCCCCCATCCCGCAAATGGACAAATGATTTGGCGAGGTACTATTGCGCTAGGCCCCACTTCTTGTTCAGGGCTTCCAGCGTTCCATCATCTATCATGGATTGCAGGGCGGCATCTACCGCAGCCCTTAGCTCGCTGCCTGGCGGGAAGA
Source organism: Anaerolineales bacterium (assembly GCA_034431895.1). Lineage (GTDB taxonomy): Bacteria > Chloroflexota > Anaerolineae > Anaerolineales > Villigracilaceae > JAABUE01. Next base: position 11,835 of record DAOUCM010000342.1, on the reverse strand, counting down.
CGAAGGCCAACTTTTCATCGGAGGTAATCTGACCGCCGTTTTTCAACTTCCCTTCATTCTCTTTCATGTAACCGGTGGCAGAAACGGTATCAATGACGACGGCATCAATGTCATTGGAAATCAACGCCAGCACCGCCGCACCAAAGTCTTCGAAGGATTGGATTTCTTTGTCAGGGAAGGTCTCTTTAGCAACAATTTCGTTGGTGGTGCCAATTTGTGTGCCGACCAGCAAGTCCGGGTTGGCTTTGAAGTCGTCCAGCGTGGCTGTTTCGTCAGCGCGGACAAGCAAGACCTGGCCGACGGTCACATAAGGTATCGAGAAGTCCACGATTTCGTCGCGCTCGGCAGTGTAGGTCACGCCATCAGCCAGCCAGTCATATTCGCCAGCCTGCATGGCCGGGAAGATGCCGTCCCAGGCGGCTTCTTTGAATTCGGGGACACAGTTGATGCGTTTGCAAATTTCAGTGACAGTGTCGTAGTCCCAGCCCACGCCCTTTCCGGTGGCTTCGTCAATCATGTTGAAGGGCGGATAGGCATTTTCGACTGCGACGACAACTGTTTTGCCGCCCAAGTCAGGCAGGCCGCCAGCGGCGGGGGCTTCGGTAGCGGCGGGGGCGGCTTGCTGTCCGCCACAGGCCGTAAGCGCCATGGCTATTACAGCCAAAAGGCTCAAGGTGGTTATCCATTTTTTCATGTTCTCCTCCAAGAGAATGAGTTATTGATTGTCGAACTCTGTAAGGTTGTTACAAAACATCACATCCAGGGCACCTCCTTTGGTTAAAGTCAAGATGGAACGTGACAGGATAAGAATAGACGATTTTCCCAAATCTTGCAAGTCTTTTGGCCGACCTTTTTTCGACTTTTTAATAACGCCAGGTCGGGATAACCGTCCCGAAGGCTTTTTAGAGCAATTGTATGGGCAAAACCGAGCCTTCACCCTGCGGGTACTTCGCGGGACGGTTCAAAGACTTATCGCCGTTGGCGACGCCAGGGAGTTCCCTTCAGGATTTGCTCAGTGTCTCATGGGCGCGGTTTTTACCTTTATCGCTTTCCCACCCTCCTTGTTGTATAATTCTTTCACGAAAGCGATTTCAATTGCGTAACGACCGTCCTCGGGTTCTCTCAAGGCTTCTGGAGGCTGTAAGTCCAGCGAGAGGTAGTTTGCTATGTTGTTCGAGTATGCCCCTATTGCACTCATGGAGCAGGATTTCAGCGCCATCCATTCCCGCCTCGATGCGTTGCGCGCCCAGGGAGTACGCAACCTGGCGGCACATTTGGATGCCCATACGGAAGAAATTGATAGCTCCCTGCTGCAAGAAGCCATCGCAGACAATCCTCTAGCCACCACCCAAAACACCGGCATCATCCGCCCTGGTTACTCCGCCGAGTTAGATGGCATCCTCTCCGCTTCGGCCCATGCCCGCGAGTGGATCAACAACCTGGAAGCGGTCGAGCGCGAACGCGCCGGCATCAAGACTCTCAAGGTGGGCTACAACAAAGTCTGTGGCTACTACATCGAAATTTCTGCCGGGCAGGCCGCCAACGCCCCCAAAGAATACATCCGCAAGCAAACTCTGGTCAACGCCGAGCGCTACATCACACCGGAGATGAAAGAATACGAAACCCTGGTGCTGAACGCCGAAGAGCGTATCCACGAAATCGAACTGCGCCTGTTCAAAGAGACCTGCGCTGTGCTCTCGACGCACGCCTCGGCCCTGCTCAACACTGCTCGCGCTCTGGTCGAGTTGGTTAGTTTGGCTTCGCTGGCAGAAGTGGCTGCGCTGAACGGCTACACCTGCTCCGAAGTGAGCGATACGACGATATTCGATATTCGAGAGGGTCGCCACTCGGTCGTAGATGCCAGCCTCGAGGGCGAGCGATACATCCCCAACGACATCATCTTCGAGCCGGGTGAAATCGTGCGCGTCATCACCGGGCCGAACATGTCGGGCAAAAGCGCCTACTTGCGGCAAGCCATCATCATCACGCTCATGGCGCAAATGGGCAGTTTCGTCCCGGCGGCTTCGGTTAAAATCGGGCTGATTGACCGTATCTTCACCCGCATCGGCGTGCAAGATGAAATTCACGCCGGACAATCTACCTTCATGGTAGAAATGATTGAAACCGCAAGCATCTTGCATCATTCCACCCAAAGATCACTGCTCATCCTGGATGAAATTGGACGCGGCACCAGCACCTACGATGGCGTTTCCATCGTCTGGACAGTAGTGGAACATATCCACAATCATCCGCATTTGCGCGCCAAAACCCTGTTCGCCCCGGTGGCGGCCCAGCAAATGGACTCTTCCCCGAAACTAACCCGCTCCTCGAAGAACTGAACGGCATAGACATCCATTCGCTTTCGCCCATCGAAGCGTTGAACAAATTGTTTGAGTGGCAGAGGAAATATGGAAAAAAGTAACCAACCAGACCTTGAGTTAAGCATCGTCTTGCCCTGCCTGAACGAGGAGCGTACCCTGGCGGTGTGCCTTCAAAAAGCGCACTCTTCGCTCGATAAAAATCACATTGTGGGTGAAATTATCGTGGCCGATAACGGCAGCAGCGACCAATCTGTCGAAATTGCGCGCGCCAATGGTGCAAAGGTTGTGCATGTGGCCGAAAAAGGCTATGGCAGCGCGCTCAAGGGTGGCTTTTCGGCAGCGCAAGGCAAATATATCCTGATGGCCGATGCCGATGATAGCTATGAGTTGGATAACCTGATGCCTTTCGTGGAGAAATTGCGCGAAGGTTACGATTTGGTCATGGGCAACCGCTTTAAGGGGGGAATCATGCCCAACGCTATGCCCTGGCACCATCGTTACATCGGCAATCCGGTCTTGTCGTTCATTGGCAAGTTGTTTTTTCGCTCGCCTGCCAACGATTTTCACTGCGGCATTCGCGCCTTTACCAGAGAAGCAGTTGAACGCATGAATCTGAAAACCAGCGGCATGGAACTGGCCAGCGAAATGGTTATCAAGGCCTCTATTTTGGGGATGAAAGTTTGCGAAGTTCCCACCCGGCTCTTCCCCGATGGCCGCGATCGCCCCCCCCATTTGCGGAGTTTTCGAGATGGCTGGCGGCATTTGCGCTTTTTGTTGCTTTACAGCCCGGCCTGGTTGTTCCTATATCCTGGCTTGTTCCTGCTGGTGGTGGGTGGATTGCTCTCGTTGCTGCTCTTTTTTGGCCCGGTCAATATCGGTTTTCGCTACATTGACTTTCACACCTTCATCGCTGCCGGTTCGCTCTTCTACTTGGGCCTGAACATGGTCTCGTTTGCGACCATTACGCGCGTGTATGCTTATCAGAGCGGTCTGTTGCCCAACCAACCGCGTTTTTTTACCCTTTTTCGCTACCTCAATCTGGAGAAGGGACTGCTGGCGGGCGGGTTGCTCTTTGCCATCGGACTGATTTTGCTGGCCCGCGCATTGCTGCTTTCCGATGCCTTCGCTCAAATCGGCTATGATAACAGCGTCCGGCTGGTCTTTGGGGGCGCGCTGGCTCTGGTCAGTGGGGCACAGGTCATCTTTACCAGTTTCGTGTTGAGTATGTTGGGGATGAGTAATCCGCAAGTTAGGCGGTAGATTGGTCGTTTGCCAGCATCAATAAGTCTCTTCAATGGATTCGTACTGGGCACTTCTATTTTTCTCTGGAGTTAGCATGGTCAATGTATCTTTGTTTGTTGATTTTCTTTGTGTTTATGCATTTCAACCAGCCACCGCTTTTTGGCGTGCAGTAGAAGTAGCCGCCTTAAGACGCTATTTGCCAATGACAGGCACAATTCTCGATTTAGGATGCGGAGATGGCAAATTGACGTCAATTGCATTGGGCAGCTTTGTTAATAATCTAATCTTGGTTGGCATTGACAGTGATGCAGATGAAACTTCTCAGGCTGCCAGACTTGGCATCTACCATCGTGTTTTTACTTGCCCGGCATCGAGAATTCCAGAAGATTCGGCTTCTTTCGATGCAGTGATTTCTAATTCAGTATTAGAACACATCGAAGATATTGAAGAAACAATTGCGGAAGTTTCACGTTTGCTAAAACATGGCGGAAGATTTATTTTTACTGTCCCCGGCTCAGATTTTCATGCTTGTCTTTATGGGCCGCTGAGGCATCGTGCTTCGCGCCAGGCATATCTGGACGATATGGACAAACGATTGGTTCATTATCGCTACTGGAACTTACAACAGTGGCAAGAATGTTTAGAGCGTTATGGCATGCGTGTGACAGCCCATGAAGAATACTTGCGCTGTGCCGAAGTGCGCCGCTGGGAAATGATTTCTCGCTTTACGGCGGGTATCTTTTACATGGTAAGTGGGCGCAAAAAGACACCTTTTCAGATACAGAAAACTTGGGGAATGAGGCAACTGCAGAATCGTTTCAACCTGCCACGCTGGGCGGCCTGGCCAATGGCAAAAATTCTTTCAGCAGGGATTTCTGAAAAGGAGGAGAAGTATGGATGCCTGTTGGTGGATGCACACAAGGAGAGTTAACCATGTCTAAAATCAATGTGGTTGTCATTGGCTTGGGATGGGTTGCTACTCAGCGACATATTCCCATCATTTTGCGTCAACCGCGTTTGCATCTTTATGGTGTGGTGGATAAACGCGCAGAACGCCTTCAAAGCCTGTCGGCAAAATATCCCTGGGTTCAGACCTCCCTTTCCCAAGAGGCTGAAATGCCTTGGGACAATCAGATACAGGCAGTATTGATTGCTACCGACCCTCTTAATCATTACCGGCTGGCCAAACATGTTTTGCGTGCCGGTAAACATCTTTTGATGGAAAAACCGCTTACGATGTCTCCTGACGAGGGGAGGGAATTGGTCGAGTTGGCCGAGAAACAAAAACTGTCCTTCTGCGTGGTGCATAATTTTCAGTTTGCTCGTTCCACCCTGCGTCTGAAGCAGATGATTGCCGAAGGGAAACTGGGAGAAATCCAAAGCATCGAAGCGGTGCAATTTTCCAATCCACGCCGCAGATTGCCTGTCTGGTACGAACAGTTGCCTTTTGGTTTGTTTTATGACGAATCGCCCCACATGTTCTACATGCTTGAATCTCTGGCAGGCTGCCCACTGATGCATCTTCACTCGACCGTGATACGACATTCTACAAAAAATACGCCCATCCATGTTTCTGCTCATTACACAGCGGGCGGTGTTCCTGTTCGTTTAACGATGAACTTCGAAGCGGCGCTCAGTGAATGGCATGTGTTTGTGCAAGGTACGCGGGCGGTGGGCATTGTGGATGTTTTTCGCGATATTTTGGTCACCTTGCCTAATGATGGCGCTCACCGCGCTCGTGAAATTTTGACCAGCAGTGTTTTAGCCATTGCGACCCATGCCGGCGGATTTTTTACATCTGGCTTACTGCTGACGCAGGGAAAATTATTTTATGGCGCGGACATTGTCTGGAAGAAATTTATGGATGAAATGGATGGAAAGGGTGCGGCAGAAGAAATATCAGCCGAACGCGGCTTACATATTGTAGAAATGCAGCACGACATTATGATGAAAAGCATCCTGGTTGATTTTCCGTCAGCATGAATATCCTCACGTTGAGCAATTACTATCCCGAACATCGCGGCGGCATCGAATTTGCAGCCTTCAATCTTGTCAGTCGCTGGCGTAAAAATCATGTGGTACGCTGGATGGCTTGCGAACCAGTCTCTCATCCACATATGGCTGATCCAGATGATGTTCCCCTGCCAGCGATTAATTTCATCGAGACGCGGTTGGGTTTTCCATATCCCCTGCCTCTCCCTGTCTATCTGCCCCGCATCTTGGAACAAGTGCGTTGGTGTGACGTGGTACATCTGCACGATTGTCTTTACGCAGCCAATCAATGTGCTTTTTGGGCGGCGCGACATTATCGAAAGCCGGTCTTAGTTACGCAACATGTGGCACAAGTCCCTTACCCGCAAGCGTATAAGAACATTTTGCAGCATCTGGCCTATCTCTCGCTCGGTAAAATACTGTTGGAAAACGCAGAACAAGTGATTTTCATCAGCCAGCGAGTACAGGAGTGGTTCACCCAGCGAATGCACTTTCGTCACCTGCCTCGTCTCATCCCAAATGGCGTGGATCGTGCTCTGTTTTATCCACCCGCCGCCGGTGAAAGGGAACTTGCCCGGCAGCAGTTAGGCTTCGCTTCTGAGACCCCGCTTTTGCTCTTTGTGGGGCGATTTACATTCAAAAAAGGACTTCATTTCATCCAGAAACTGGCTGAAGTCCGTCCGCAATGGAATTTTTTGCTGATTGGCACCGGTGAAGTTTCCCCTTCTTCCTGGGGACTATTGAATGTCCAAGTTTTGCCGCCTCAACCGCAATCAGCCTTGCGCCGTTTTTACCTTGTAGCCGATTTGCTTTTCTTACCCTCCGTTGGTGAGGGAGTTCCCCTAGTCGTTCAGGAAGCGATGGCCTGCGGTTTGCCCGTTGCTCTCTCGGCAGAAACATCTTCTTCGCTGCCGAATGCGCCATTGATTATTCTAGAGATGATTGAGAAAGTGGATAAATCTTTGCAAATTCTCGATACTTATCTGAACGACAAATTGAAAATGAGTACTCTGCGCATCTCGGCAGCCGAATATGCCAATCAATGGGATTGGAATAGCGTGGCTAAAGAATATGAAACTCTTTTTGTTGCATATTTGTAAGGGCAATGACACAAATGATTAAGAGAGTGTTTTTACAAGCGGGATTGCTTTGCTGGGAATTATTATGCCTGGCTTTGTTTCTTTATGGAGTGGGACAGCGAAGCGGTGTACATCTTGTTTCCATAGAAAACATGAATTGGATAGACTTACAATCCGCAAATATCCATTTTGGGGTATTCTTTTCCGCTTTGTTGAAATCATTTTTGGGCATAACAGTTTTTTCATTGAGTCTTGTTGGATACGGACTTGCTTTTTTCATGCTGATACGCTGGAAAGAAATCCCCACAGAAAACATGGGGGAAGTGACAGTTACCGCTTTTACTGTTGGGCAAAGCATTGTTTCTCTTTTAACTGTAATGCCGCTGGTCCTTATGCAGCGATTCATATGGCTGTATAACTTTGTAATTGTTGGGAGCGGGTTGATTTTCCTGTTCATTCCGATTGTACTAAACAGGCATAAAATCTTGACCTGGATGGTTAATTTGTTGTCCGCTCTTCATATATCAAGCAATGTCTTCTTCGTTTCTCTTATCGTTTTTGGAGTCACTCTTTTATACTCTGCCTCTCGCTTGAGTTATGATGCAGCAACTCAATATTTTGCTCAAGCCAAAATAATTGCTCTCTCAAATCGTCTTGTCATGCTTGCATTCAAGGATGCTTTTGTAGGCAGCGCGTTATACTTGACCAGTCTTTCTGCTGTTGTTATCCAACTATTTGGCGATCAGGCTGCGCGGATGCTATCGTGGGTCAACGGCGGGGCAATTTTGGCATCCTGCATCATGATTGGAGAGAAGATGGGGCTGTCGCGTCGCGCCATTGGCTTGTTCCCTACCTTTGCGCTCACTAGTACGGCTTTTGTTGACTTGTTAGGGGATGGAAAAATTGACCTTGCCAATACTTTGAGCATTCTTGTCGCAGTCTATTGGTTTCTTCAAAGCCTTCAAAAAAATTTGAAATCATCGTTCCTTATCGCAGGATTTCTTTCGGGATTTTCGATCATAGTAAGACCTTACAATGCCCTTCTTTTAAGTCTTTTTTTCTTTTCAATTTTTCTTTTTCATTTTTTTTGTCTGCAAAAAGCAGATAGGGTTGTCTTTTTCAAGTCAAAAATTGTAGATCTGTTGAAGTTGTCTTTACCTGGATTTTTTTTCTGGGTTGCTTCTTACCTGGTAGTGAATGCATTGGTCCTGAAAAATCCGTTTGCGCCTCTCTCCGTGTTTGGCCTCAGTGTAGATGATTGGCCCTTTTATCCATCTGGCTCGCAGGCGACTATTTTGATTCTAATTTATCCATTTGTTATCACTTTTTCAGGATTTTTTGATACTCTAGGTTTCATTTCGCCATTGTTTTTGGCCTTTGTGCCGTTCCTCTTCAGTAAAAAAATCAGAAGTATAAGACTTTTTTCCAAAGAATTATTTTTTGTTTCCTTCTCTTCATTCATTGTTTTGTATTTATGGGTTGGCTTTTTTGCTCCTATTCACGTATTCGAAGTGCGCTATGTATTGTTCCTTTGGCTTATTCTTTTTTTACCAATCGTACACGTTGTAGATAGCGCAATGCAAGTAGACATGTTCTTGAGAACAAAAATTCAAATTATATTCAGTGTTATCCTTGTCTTCATGGCGTTCCGGGTTTTTCTTATTTCTTTTGCAACCTATTCTTATAACACTACAAATCAAACATTGACATGCCGTGACCTTCCGATGTGTACTTTTTTCGAGCCGATTAATCGCCTGGCAAATCCAGGCGATCGCGTATTGGTATTAGGAGGGTATCGTTATTACCTGCGTTCTGATTTGTTTGCTTGTTCATCAACGGGTAATGAATACCTTGCGCTTGAAATTGCTGCTGCTAACGGATCTGATGCATTTTGGCGGGAAGTCATACGCCAGGGTTATCGTTTTATTATCTATGATAGCTTTTACAATAACTATCTCTTAAGGTTTCGCTCTTTGCCTGATTTGCATGAACACCCTGCCTGGATGCGTATCACCATATTACATGATGAAACGTTCAAGGATTATGATCTGCGCGACATTACAGAGAGCGTATATGAAATTGACGCAAATTTCTCTTCAGTAACACCGGTTAAAACTTGTGTTTTTGACGGGGAAAGTTGGAAAGTGCAAATCAAAAAATGAAAGAGCGAGAGGATTCCTTCGTGTTGTATGCTCATCTGTTAAAACATTACCCATGCGCCTGAAAACCCTGCTTTCCTCCGTTCTTCTGCTTGCCTGGCTGCTGACAACTATTCTCCTGTACATCCTGGTCAGTCGTGTCAGTTATCTGCAAAACTTCCTTCCTCCCTCCCCGGCACTCTTGCTTGCATACCTGGATCGCATGTCCGCTTTTTCCTGGCTGTTCGATCTGTTGCGCGCTCTGGGCGGAATGGCACTTTTTGCCTTTTCCGCTCTTGCTCTGGGGCTGCGCCTGCTGCCACATCGTTTGCATGCGGTCGAATCGCCGCTCGCGCGCGGATCGCTTGCTTTCTTGCTCGGCGAATTGATATTTTCGTTCTTCTTCTTGACCGTGATTCGTCTCTGGCAGATGCCGCTCTGGCTGACTGCCGCCATCATGGTTCTTTCCCTGCTAATTGGCCTGCCTGCCCTTTGGCGCTTCCTGCGTTCCCTGCCGTGCCAGGTCGTCCCTGTCGATTTGCCCCGTCCCGACCGCTTTATCTTTCTCCTGACACTGGTGGTTTTTTCTCTTGGTTTAACGCTCTCCTCAGCGCGGCTGGGCTATGATGCAGCGGCAGAGTATTTTTCACACGCCAAAATCATGGCTGTTACTTATCAGCCGGTGTTTCTCTACCCCTCAGATTTCTTCGTCGTCAGTTCCTTTCACCCGGGCATTCTCTTCACAGCACAGATCCAACTCTTCGGTGACCAGTCGGCGCGGATGCTGCCCTGGCTGAACGGCGCGGCCATTCTCATCCTGCTTTGGACGCTGGGGGAGCGTCTGGGGCTGACTGATCGCGCCCGCCTCTACGCGCTGCTGTTGATGATCACCTCCACCGCTTTCCTGGATTTGCTCGGCGATGGAAAAGTGGAACTCATCAGCACCGCTCCTATCGCAGTCGCCTTGTGGTGGATGATTGACAGCCTGCAGAACCCCTCGCCAGGGCGGTTCTTGCTTATCGGCTCGCTGCTTGGCTTTGCCATCATCGCCCGGCCTTATAATATTTTTCTCGTCCCGGTCTTCACCATCTTTTTTTACCTGCTCCAGGCCTGGCCGGTTGTGCGAAAAGACGGGTTGAAAGCCGCCTGGAACTTTACCCGCCCGGTGTTTTGGATGTTCCCTCCCCTGCTGGCTATGGGTGCATTCCACCTGTGGCAAAATGACCTTTGGCTCGGATCGCCGTTTGCCCCGCTCACTTATGCCCGTGATCTGGATATCCGGGACTGGCAATGGCAATTCGACCCTGCTGCTCTCAACACCCTGCGCCTGCTCTACCCGTTGACCGTTACTTTCATGAACACCCCACAAAGTTTGGGAAATATCTCGCCGCTGTTCGTTGGGATATTGCCGTTTTTACTTCTAAAGAATGTTCGCGCCCGATTTAATCTATCTGCTGGATTGCGCTCTCTACTCCTGCCGGCCCTGGTGACGCTGGCTCTCTGGCTCAGCCTGTTCTTTACCGTCGTCGAAATCCGCTATGTCTTCTTCCTGTGGATCTTGCTTTTCCTGTTCGGCGGGCAGGTTCTCGAAGCAGTATTCAATGCTCTCGACGCCTCCTATCGAGCGATTCTGCGTGTTGCACTTGCCGGGTTGATGGTCTTCATGATGATTCGAACCCTGCTCGTTTCATTTGTGACCTATTCCCCCATTGATGCCAACGGACAGGCGCACTGTTACGACATTTCTTTTTGTACTTTTCTCGACCCGCTCAATCAAAGCGCTGCAGAAGGGGAGCGCGTGTTCGTTCTGAATGCTTACCGCTATTACCTGCGCCCCGATTTATTTGCATGTTCCTCCCAGGCGCAGGAATATGCCCCCCTGCAAGCGCTGGCAAAAGAAAACAGTGGACAATTTTGGGTTGAACTGTACCGACAGGGATTTCGGTACGTCACCTACGAAAAGGGTTTTGCCAAATTTCATTCTCATTTTGGCACAATTCCCCCTCCAGATAGCGCGCCAGAATGGTTGAAGATTACGGTAATCTCGTCCACCAAAAACGAAAAGGTCTACGAATTGTATCCCCTCAACCCGCCCGTTGCTCCCCTCACCACCTGCCTGAAAACAGAAAAAGGATTTTGGAAAATCATTGAGCTGGATACAGGTCGTTGAAAACCGGCCACCGGTCACTGCCCCTCTGCCTTCTGCATCTCCTCGAACGACCGAATCGCCACCTCCAGCATGGAAAAATCTGGTTCGCGAGTGGTCAGGCTTGCAGCGCAAAGTTGGGTTTCACCAGGGCGCGCACGAAGGCTGAATCCAGGTGATTGGCCGTCCAGCAAATGTATTCGACCACAATCCCGGCCAGGAGAGGAATGAGAAGGATGCGCCCCAGCACCTGTAAAACCTAGTCCAGCGGATGAAGCAGGCTGAAGGCGAAAATCGAGAGAAGCAAAAGGATCAATAAAAAGGATGTGCCGCAGTGCGGACGTTCGAGCGGGAATCTGGCAACGTTTTCAGGCGTCCATGTCGCTCCGGCCTCGAAAGAATTAATCGTCTTCGGGACGGTTCAAAGACTTATCGCCGTTGGCGACGCCAGGGAGTTCCCTTCAGGATTTGCTCAGTGTCTCATGGGTGCGGTTTTTACCTTTATCGCTTTCCCACCCTCCTTGTTGTATAATTCTTTCACGAAAGCGATTTCGATTGCGTAACGACCGTCCTCGGGTTCTCTCAAGGCGTCTGGAGGCCGTATGTCCAGCGAGAGGTATTTTGCTATGTTGTTCGAGTATGCCCCTATTGCACTCATGGAGCAGGATTTCAGCGTCATCCATTCCCGCCTCGATGCGTTGCGCGCCCAGGGAGTGCGCAACCTGGCGGCACATTTGGATGCCCATGCGGAAGAAATTGATAGCTGCATGGCCGGGATCCGCATCCTGCGCGTCAACCGCCAGGCGCTGACGATGTACGGCGTGCAAACGCAGGAAGATTTGATTGCCAATCTGCCCCACTTTTTCCGCGATGAAATGCGCCGTCACTTCCGCGACGAATTGCTGACGCTGTGGGAG
>DAOUCM010000341.1:0-7530 GCA_034431895.1 Anaerolineales bacterium | reverse complement strand
TGGAAGGAGCGTAGATGAAACCCGAATTCATTTTGATGCTGACCCACCATGACAGCACTGTCGAAAATGCGCTGCAGATCTTCCGCGAATGTCAGGATACGCCCGTTGTGCATTGGGGCTTCAAGGATGTAGGACGACCGCCGGGCGAGATGAAAGCCCTGGTGCGCGAAATGAAGGCGGCCGGTAAAACGACCTATCTCGAAGTCGTCAGCCTGTCAGAGGCGGAGGGTCTGCGCGGCGCGCAAATGGCCGTCGAAGCAGGTTTCGATGTCTTGATGGGAACGGTGTTCTTCGATTCTATCTTGGCCTACCTCAAAGACAAGCCCATCCGCTATTATCCTTTTGCGGGTCATGTCTATAGTCACCCCAGCATTTTGGATGGGACAATAGATGAAATTGTGGCTCATGCCCGTTTCCTGGAGGGCAGAGGGGTACAGGGCATAGATTTGTTGACCTATCGCTATGTAGGAAATGCGCCCAAATTATTGCAAGAAGTGGTCAAGGCCACCCAAGTGCCAATCGTCTCGGCGGGTTCCATTGACTCATATCAGAGGATAGCCGAGGTTTGGGAGGCCGGCGCGTGGGGACTTACCATTGGCAGCGCTCTGTTCGAGCAGAAATTTGCGCCAGCCGCTTCGTTCCGGGACAATGTGCTGGCGGTTTGCCAATGGCTGAGGGATACAGCGGCCCCGTGAGATGAGGCGGAGCGAGAGCAACGGCCGGCCTAGGTAGCAAACCCGCTGCCTAGAATGTAATTTTCCAGCCCCTTGATGGTGCTTTCGCGGTCGGCCATCAATACGGCTACTACATCGCGCATCGAGACTAAACCGACCAATTTATCGTTTTCCACGACCGGCAGGTGGCGGATATTGTATTGCTTCATCAACGCCATGCACTCATCCATGGACGTGCTGGTTGTCACCGTGACCATCTTCTCGGTCATGAGTTCCTTTACCGCTGTCGTTTTTGCAGAACGCCCCATCAGTTCCCCTTTACGGACGTAATCGCGCTCGGTAAAAATGCCCGTAATTTTATCGCCCTCGGTCACAAGGACGGCCCCGATATTTGCGTTGGCCATCACTTCGAGGGCTTTTATCACCTTATCATTACAGTCTACGGTGTAGTTGGTGGCGTCCTTTTTGGTGTTCATCAAGGTTTTTACGGTAGCCATTTTCCTTCTCCTTTGGGTGGATATGTGTTACAGATTCAAGTATAGCAAATTTTCCTGCTTTTGCGCCTCTCGTTGGCAGGGAAATCTGTGTTGGCACGGCGTCTCGATTGTACCAATAAAATGGGCAATCGTTCCACGCTTCCATGCAGGATGGTAAAATGAAGTATCACCTGTTCAGAGGATCTCATGACTCAAGCCGACCTTCAAACCCGCGCAATCAACACACTGCGATTCCTGTCTGCCGACGCCGTCCAGCAAGCCAACTCCGGTCACCCTGGCCTGCCCATGGGCGCCGCGGCCATTGCGTTTACTATCTGGACCCGTCACCTGCGCCACAATCCGCGCAACCCGCGCTGGGCAGGGCGCGACCGTTTCATCCTTTCGGGCGGGCATGGCTCCATGCTGCTCTATTCGCTCTTACACCTCACCGGCTATGACCTATCGCTGGATGAATTGAAGCGTTTTCGCCAGTGGGACAGCCTCACGCCCGGCCATCCAGAATATGGGCTGACGCCCGGCGTGGAAATGACCACCGGCCCCTTAGGGCAGGGATTTGCTACCGGCGTGGGCATGGCCATCGCCGCGGCGCATCTCTCTGCGACCTTCAACCGGCCCGCTTTCGATGTGCTGGATGCTTTCATCTATGCCCTCGTCACCGACGGCGACCTGATGGAGGGAGTATCGTCCGAAGCCGCCTCGCTGGCCGGGCACCTCGGACTGGGCCGCCTGGTGTACCTGTATGACGATAATCACATTTCCATAGATGGCTCCACTGACTTGGCCTTTACGGAAGACCGTTTGAAGCGTTTCGAGGCCTACGGCTGGCATGTTCAGCAAGTGGAGGATGGCAACGATGTCGAGGCTATTGACAAAGCCATCCAATTCGCCAAACAAGACCCGCGCCCGTCGTTGATTGCCTGCCGCACCACCATTGGCTATGGCGCCCCTAACCGTCAGGGCACCTCCAAGGCGCATGGCGAACCGCTGGGCGAAGAAGAACTGAATCTGGCTAAACAAAATCTCAACTGGCCGCTCGAACCGCGCTTCTACATTCCCGAGGATGTGCTGGCGTTCTACCGCCAGGCGCTGGAAAACGGCGCAGCGCAAGAAGCCCGCTGGCTGGAAAGGCTCCAGGCGTATGAGAAGGCTTATCCCGATCTGGCCGTTGAACTCCGCCGCCGCTTGGACGGCAGGCTGCCCAGCGGCTGGGACGCAGATCTGCCCGTCTTCCCGCCAGACGCCAAAGGTTTGGCTACCCGCGCCGCATCGGGCAAGACGCTGAACGCGCTGGCTGCCAAACTGCCCGAATTGATGGGCGGCTCGGCCGACCTGGCGCCTTCGAACAATACCAAAATCGAGGCCAGTCCGGCTTTTCAAAAGGACAGTCCACAGGGACGCAACCTGCACTTTGGCGTGCGCGAGCATGGCATGGGCGCGGCGCTCAATGGCATGGCGCTCTTTGGCGGGGTGATGCCGTATGGCGGCACCTTCCTGGTCTTTTCGGATTACATGCGGCCTGCTATTCGCATTGCGGCGCTTTCTCATATCCCTTCCATTTTCGTCTTCACTCACGACAGCATCGGCCTGGGCGAGGACGGCCCCACTCACCAGCCGGTGGAACACTTGACAGCGCTGCGTGCCATCCCCAACCTGTGCGTCATCCGCCCGGCCGACGCCAACGAAACGGTCGAGGCTTGGAAAGTGGCTGTTTCCCGCCGCAACGGGCCGACTGCGCTCATCCTGAGCCGCCAGGCCCTGCCTACGTTGGATCGAACACTCATGGAGCAGGCTTCGTTCTTGTCGAAAGGCGCCTATGTGCTGGCCGATTTTGGCGACGGCGAGCCAGAGTTGATTTTGATGGCTTCTGGCTCTGAGGTCAGCCTGATCTATGCGGCAGCGGCGCGCTTGTCAGCCGAGGGCGTGAACGTGCGCGTCGTTTCTTTCCCCTCTTGGGACCTGTTCGAGAAACGGGAGGCCGCCTATCGTGAGGCCGTGTTGCCGAGACGTGTTCGGGCAAGATTGGCCGTCGAAGCGGGAACAAGCCTGGGCTGGGAACGATACGTGGGCGCCGAGGGCGCGGTCATTTCCATCGAGCGCTTTGGCGCCTCAGCCCCGGCCAAAGTCCTGTTCGAGAAATTCGGCTTCACCGTCGAGCATGTGATAGAGAAGGCGCGCGAAGTTTTGTCACGGGAGTTGCCCAGCAGTTGAACTGCTGGATAATCGAGGAATGATGCAGAGGCTTCGATGAAAATTGCCGTTGCTTGTGACCATGCCGGTTTGCCGCTCAAGGAGGCGGTGCTGGAGACGGTGCGTACCGCCGGGCATGAAATCCTCGACCTGGGCGTGCATTCTGCTGAGGCGGTGGATTATCCCGACCAGGCGGAGAAGTTGGGGCGCGCCATCCAGAGCGGACAGGCCGAGCGCGGAATTTTGCTGTGCGGCTCGGGCGTGGGCGCTTGCATTGCCGCCAACAAGATGACCGGCGTGTACGCGGCCATCTGTCACGACACCTACTCGGCGCATCAGGGCGTGGAGCATGACGATATGAATGTGTTGTGTCTGGGCGGGCGCATCGTGGGGCCAGAGCCGGTGCGCGAGATTGTGACAGCCTTCTTGTCTGCGCGCTTCATCGGCCATGACACCGGCCAGGAACGCCACGCGCGGCGCGTAGCGAAGGTCAGGAAGTTAGAACAAGAAAGTCGCCTCTCCGAACGATGAAAACCCTTCAGCCGCACAAGCCGTCTAACTTATCTAGGTACGCACAAGTTTGCTTGCAGGCTTTGGTCGAAGCAGGGCTGTCGAACCACCTTTCACTCGGCGGGGCGGTTGGACTGTTTCACTATCTTGATTATCGCGCGACACATGATGTAGATGCGTGGTGGTCCGAAGCCGTAACGGAACGACAAAAGCGAGACGTGGTTGACACTCTGACGGTTGCCCTGTCTGAATTTGGTCGTGTCAGCGTTCGCTCTTGGGGTGATGTGGTCAGTGTTGAGTTGTTGCAAGAAAACAAGGTGGTATTTAGTTTTCAAATTGCTGCCCGCACGATTCGCCTTCAAGAACCAGTTTCAGCAGGTTGGATTGACGTTCCGCTGGATAGCCTGCCAGACTTGTTGGCCGCTAAAATGACCGCCCTGGTCGAGCGCGGTGCGCCGCGCGATTTCCTGGATATTTATTCGTTATGCGAGGCTGGCGTAGTGACCGTTGACGAATGTTGGTCAACCTGGCGGCAAAGGCGGGTCATGTCTGGCGACAATGGCGATCTCTCTCGCGCTCGTCTTGCTATCGAAACCCACCTTCAGCGAATTGCTTTGCATCGTCCTTTGGAAACAATCGCCGACCCAGGTCAACGCGAGCAAGCCCGGCGAGTGCGGGAGTGGTTTTCCAATGTTTTCCTGGATGTGAAAGATGAGTAACAATTCCTGGCTGGATGGTTCCCTGTATCCTGACACCGATGTCCCCGAGACGCTAGAAACGCTGGCCGAGCGGGTAGATTTTCTTGCCCGCCTGTGCGCCGCCTGGGATTTTGGGCTTTTGCCCCGCCAGGAGACGGTAACGGAAATTCGCAAACCGGAATGGACGCCCGCTGTCGAAGCCTGCCGCTTGTTGACCTCTCCCGCCTATCACTTGCTGCGCCGCTGGCACCGCCTTCCTCCGCTTCCCTACCTGGGAGAGCAGATTGCAGCCATTCGAGATGATCCCTGCCTGGCGCAGATTTGATGATTGAAACAGGTAACATGTATGAATCCGATCCCACGCTTACTCGAAATTGGTCAGTCCCTGTGGTACGACAACATTCACCGGCGGCTGCTCGAAAACGGCGAACTCAAAGCCCTCATCGAGCGCGGCGACATTCGCGGCGTCACCTCCAACCCGACCATTTTCCACAACGCCATCACTCAATCGAACGCCTACGATTCGGCTCTCATCCCGCTGGCCTGGGCTGGCTGGGATGCCGAGAGCATCTTCTGGCAACTGGCGGTCGAAGATATCCAGCAGGCCTGTGACCTGTTTGCTCGGCTTTACCAAGAGAGCGATGGCGGCGATGGCTACGTCAGTTTGGAAGTCAGCCCCACCCTGGCCTACGATACCGAGGGAACCGTACAGCAAGCCGAAGCCTTGTGGAAGCGGGTGGACCGCCCCAACTTGATGATCAAGATTCCGGCCACACCGCAGGGCATTCCGGCTGTCCGGCAGGCCATTGCCAAAGGCATCAACGTCAACGTCACCCTCATCTTCTCGCTGGCGCGCTACCAGCAAGTCATGGAAGCCTACTTCGCCGGCCTGGAAGAGCGCATGAAGGCTGGCTTGCCGCTCAATCATGTCGCCTCGGTGGCCTCGTTCTTCATCTCGCGCGTAGATACCAAGGTGGACAGCCTGCTGCGTGAACACGCCTCCCTGCGTTACATGCGCGGTCAGGCCGCCATTGCGAACGCACGCCTGGCTTACGCCGCCTTTACGCAGACCTTCACTGGACCGCGCTGGCAGGCGCTCCAAGACCGCGGCGCGCGAGTCCAGCGGCCCTTGTGGGCCTCCACCAGCACCAAGAACCCCGATTATCCCGATGTCGTGTACGTGAATACCCTCATTGGCCGCCACACGGTCAATACCGTGCCGCCCCAAACGTTGCAAGCCTACCGCGATCATGGCATGGCCTACGAATCCATCACTCAGCAAATGGACAAAGTGCGCGCCGTCATGTTCAGTTTGGAAGAAGCGGGCATCTCGATGGACAAAGTGACGCAGGAACTGGAGGACGAAGGCGTAAAAGCCTTTGCAGACGCTTTCACGTCCCTGTTGGCGGCCATCGAAACGCGGCGGATCGAGGCCGCTTCGCAACTTGGACCGCTGGCTGCTCCCGTTTCCAAGCGCATTGCCCAACTGCAAGCGGATTCCGTACCCGCCCGCCTGTGGGACGGTGATGCCTCGCTATGGACGGCAGACCCGGCCGGTCGAGAAGAGGCTCGAAAACGGCTAGGCTGGCTGCGTTTGCCGGAGACTTCGCGTTCGTCTTTGCCAGAATGGGATGCGTTTGTAGACCAGATACATTACGAAGGCATCCAACGTATCCTTTTGCTGGGTATGGGGGGCTCCTCGCTGGCGCCCGAAGTCATGTCCAATCTTTTCGTGGCTCCCACGCCTGAGGCTGCCGAAGGAAAACCCTGCCTGGCCATCCTGGATTCCACCGACCCGGCCCAAGTAGCCTGGGCGGCCGAAAACTACCCGCCCGAAGAAAGCCTCTACCTGGTTTCCAGCAAATCGGGCGGCACAGCCGAAGTCAACGCCGCTCTCGATTATTTCTGGGAACGCTCTGGCCAGGATGGTTCGCGCTTCGTTGCCATTACCGACCCCGGCACGGCGCTCGAAAAGCTGGCTGTCGAACGCGCCTTCCGCCAGGTCTTCTTGGCCGATGCGACGGTTGGCGGGCGGTACTCTGCCTTGAGCGCCTTTGGCCTCGTGCCGGCGGCCTTGGTGGGGGTGGATCTCAGGCGCCTGTTGGAACGCGCTGACTGGATGATGGCGCAGTGCAAGCCAGACCTGCCGGCGGCGCGCAATCCTGCTTTGGTGCTGGGGGCTGTGTTGGGCGAGGCCGCCCTGCACGGCCGGGACAAGTTGACCCTTCTGGCAGATACTTCGATAGCCAGTTTCGGTTCATGGCTGGAACAATTAGTGGCCGAATCGAGCGGCAAGGAGGGCAAGGGTATCTTGCCGGTGGACGGCGAACCGCCGGGCGATGCCTCTGTCTACCGCAAAGACCGCCTGTTTGTTTACTTGCGCCAAACGGGTGAACGAGATGAGCAAGTGGCGGCTCTGCGCCAGGCTGGTCAGCCGGTGTTGGTGATGTCTATCGAAAACGGTTATGACGTGGGGGCCGAATTCTATCGTTGGGAGTTTGCCACCGCCGTCGCTTGCCACATCTTGGGCGTCAACGCCTTCGATCAACCCAACGTAGAAGATGCCAAGCAACGTGCCAGGGAGCGAATAGCCGCTTTCCAAAAAGACGGCAATTTGTCCGAAGGCGAATTTATCCCCCTCTCCAAGGCCAAATCGGCTCTCAAACGTTTCCTGGCGCAGGCCAAGGCGGGCGATTACCTGGCCGTGTTGGCCTATCTGCCCCGCAACCAGCAGACGATTGCCGCTTTGCAGCATTTACAAGTGGCCTTTCGAGACAAAACGCGCTGTGCTGTGACGGTGGGCTTCGGGCCGCGCTACCTGCACTCCACCGGTCAATTGCACAAGGGCGGCCCCAATAACGGTTTGTTCCTGCTCATCACGGCCGAGCCGCAGCAAGATATCGAAATTCCTCCCCGGCCAGAAGGGAAGAAGGGGCAAAAGGAAGTTGCGCAAAAGGGTAAAGA
>DAOUCM010000340.1:0-4748 GCA_034431895.1 Anaerolineales bacterium | reverse complement strand
TGCGAGCCGCTCTCTGGCGAAGCAGTCTCCCGTTTGACGGACAAAACTGACCTTGAGGAGATTGCTTCAGCGGCACAAACCGCCGCTTCGCAACGACATGGCTATTTTGTCAAGCATTCTTGAGAAAACCATGGCCAACCGCCATACCGCCGACCTGCATGTACCACCTATAGTATTGCTCTTGAGAATCTATCACAATAAGGATTTTGTAGCACGGCATTCATGCCGCATTGGGTTGCGGGATAAATCCAGCGCTACGCCATGAAACGGTACGAAGTGGTGCGGTCGGCCTTGTTAGACCAGGCAGAGACTGGTGATACGCTGTTTGCGTCTGCCCTGCTGGCGCCTGCCGGAGCCGCAAGGAAGGTTACCCAATTATTTTGTAAACTCCAACTCCCGCGCAAACCAAGCCTGGCGTTACTTTCAACCACAAATGACCTCGAGCGCAGCCGGCAGAACCTCCAGGCGCAACTGGCGCAGGTTGCTGCCAAAGGCGGTGTAGATTTCGCCGTCGGCATGGATGTATAGAGGCCGGTCGGCGCTGAGGATGAGGCGGCGGCAGGCTCCCAGCCGCACCTGGGAGAAGCGGCCATGCGTGCCTCTCATGAATTCTGGCACCAAACGGAACATGGTGAGGCGGCTCACTTTGCCGACCATGGCATAATGCAACACGCCGTCGTTGTTTTTGGCTTCGGGCGCGATGATAAAGCCACCGCCCTCGCGCGGCCCGTTGCACAAGGTAAGCATCAAGACGCTTTGCTCCCAGTCCTGCTCATCGGCTTGAATGCGCATGTGTGCGGGTTTGTGGTTCAGGAGGATAGTTTGGACGACAGCGGTCAGGTACATCAAGAAACCGCGCACCAGCGGTAATTTGTGTGAACGGATGGTCACCACAGCATCGAAGCCGATGCCCAGGGTGTTGTTGAAGTATTCTCGCCGGTCATGCTCATCGGTCATCAGTCCCAGGTCCACGCGCGAGGGACTGCCTTCGAGGACATGGATCAAGGCGCGAGCGGGATGCGTGGGGATGCCGATGGCATGGGCAAAATCATTGCCCGACCCCAAAGGGACGACGCCCAAGAGGGGGCGCTGACTGGCCGGCAATTGCATCAGTCCGTTGACGACCTCATGGACGGTGCCGTCTCCGCCCATGGCAATCACCAATTCACAGCCCTGTTTGCCTGCCTGATAAGCGAGTTCGGCGGCGTGAGTAGGATAGACGGTGCCGCTCCACTCAGCATGACCATATTTGGCAACAATGGGGCGCAGCTCTTGGGCAGCCCGCCAGGCATTGCCCATGTTGGCCATAGGGTTGAGGATGATTTTCACTTTTCGGGGCATGTTGGATTCCTCGCCAGGTGAGTTGAAATATATAACCCCCATGGCTGCCAAGCGAGGTCATCTTTTCAAGAAGGAGGATTCAGGCAGATAAGCGGATGCCTTCCAACGGACCGGTCGGCGGAGGGGCAAAAACGAAAGTACCGCGATGATGCTTCTTGGCGTCATACAGGGCGACATCGGCAGCGCGCAGCAATTCTGAGGCCGTCTTACCGTGCGTGGGGTAAATGGCAATGCCCCCAGAAACACCCAATTGCAAGGGAGCGTTATCAGGTGTTGCCATCTTGAATTTACGCAGATTCTCCACGATTTTATCGGAGACCAATTTGGCCGCCGATTGATCGCTTTGGGTAAGGAGCAGGGTCAATTCGTCTCCGCCATACCGCGCCAGGAAATCCGTTGCCCGCACGCTGACCGAAATAGCGTTGAAGGCGGCACGCAGTACCTGGTCGCCAAAGTCATGTCCATAGGTATCGTTGACTTTCTTGAAGCCGTCCAGGTCCATCATGATAACCGCAAAACGTGTGTGGGTTCGCCAGGCTTTTTTGACTTCCGCTTCCAAACGTTCATCCAGAGCGCGGCGATTGGGCAGACCGGTGACGGTATCACTGTAGGCCTTTTGACTGACTATCTGATGCAAATTTGCATTGGAGATCGCGATGGCAGCCTGGTCTGCCAACAAATCGAGCAGGCGCATCTCGGAGGGGGAAAAGGGACCCGTTTTGTCACGCGAGAGGTTCATCACGCCGACCACCCGTCCGCCAATTTTCAACGGCATACCAATAATCGAGCCGTTCCATGTCGAAGGAACGTTCCGATACAATGGGTGTGAGCGTATATCCTCGACCAGGATGGCCTTGCCCTGGCGGGCGACAGTGTAGGTGAGCCCGTTTTCGCGCGGCTCCGAAAAGACGCGGTTTTGCACCCCGTCAGCGGTGAGCGAAGCGCCAAATCGGAGTTGACCGTTTGCGTACAGGAAAATATGCGCAGTGCGCGCGCCATCCACCAGCCGCATGGCTTCATGGACAACCGCATCCAAGACTGCCGGCAGGTCAAGACTGGAGGTCAGATTCAAACTGAATTTCTTGAGCGCATCGAGTTCTACGGCTTGTTGCTCGAGCATGGTCAGCAAGGCTTGGGAAGAGACGATCTGCTGCGCAAGGCTGCGCGCTTCCGTTTGCCAGGTTTCTGGGGAGGTATATTTTTCGAGCGATACAATGAGGATGTTCAGCAGGTTGAGCAATTTCTCCCGTTCAGCGGGTGGCAGGTCCCCCTGTTCCAGTTTCGTGCGTGCCTCGTTCAGCACCGTCAGGCGCATGTCTTGATTTGACATGTTTGCTCGTTTACGGTAGGGCAAGTCTAAGACTTGCCCTACAAATTACCGAACTTCTACGGTATAACTTCCAACTTCGTTCGTAAAGCGGGTCGTTCCGGTCACGACCAGGGTGACGCTTTGCACCTCGCCGCCGATGGAGAGAGGAATTTCTGCTGTCTGGTCGGGGTTTAACGGAATCATCTCTACGGTGGTCACAGCGCCTTCTTTGACGAGAGCCAGCCGAAAGGTCTGCGGGAGCGCGTTCTGGACGCGGACGAAGCCCTGAGCATTCCATCCGCCGTCATCTGCCTCGAAGTCGCTGAAATAGTCTATCGCCTCCACGCGCACATCGTCAATCAACATGCCTTCGCCGTTGACGGCCGCGTCGGTGACGTATTCGAAGCGCACGTAGATTTTCTTGCCGGCATAGGCAGAAAGGTCAACCGTTTCTTCGATCCAGCCATTCGACTTGTTATTATAGCCCCAGCCGTAGGCATTGCCAGAAGGATCGTCTTCTTCGGCCCGGCCGGAGGGAGTGGTGAGAATCTGCCAATGCTGGCCGTCTTCGGAGACTTCGAAGTACAGGTAGTCGTAATCTTCTTCCAGGTCATACCAGGTGCGGAAGGTGAAGCGGATGGGGGCGCGCACGCCGCTGAAATCGAACTCGCGCGTCAGAGTCATGTCGGATTCATCGCCTTTGTTCGACCAAAAAGCGTAGTCGCCAGAATAAGGCTGTTCGGGCAGCAAGCCCGTTATGGTGGAGCCTTCGAAGCGCAGGGTGAAGTTGCCCTGGCAGTTAACCTGGATATAATCTACGCCGTATTGCCTGACCGTGCGCCCCATCACGCCAGAGGGACATTCGTAGACCGTTTCGGTGGCGGAGGTCTGCGGGGCGTTGGGATAGTTGGTATAGGCATAACGCCCATCGCCGACGCTTTTATCTTGCAAATAGTTTGCCAGCACCCAATCCATGAACAGGTCCTCGGCGGTTTGAGGTTGGTCAGGCTTGCCGCCGTTGATTTGTTGCAGCACGTCGTCTATGCTTTCCAGGCCGTTTTCAGGTTCACGCACCAGCAACTGGGTGGCCTGTTCACCAAAGCGGTCGAGGAAGTAGGTGACGAACAAGAAACTGGATCCATAATGGACGCCAAACTCCGGCGAGGAGGGCCCCGGCCAGACGTTCAATTGCAAGTCGGGGTCGGTGGAATACAGCCAGTCCTTGCCGCCCACGTCGTACCCGTTCAGGAAGACCGCCAGTTCGGAAAAGCCCTCGTTGATCCAGGAAGTCTCGTTGCGGTCTTGATACCAGTGAATCATGTGCTGGAACTCATGCGCCAGCACGCCGTAGGTGTACTCTTCATTCAACATGGAATTGTCGGCGTTGAAGACGAACATTTCGTGGGCGTTGGAGTACTCGTGCGCCAGGGGGTGAATCTCATCGGCCGAGGAGAAATAGCCGGCAATATTCCCGCCCAAGCCGCGCGCATACAGAATGTAGATATGCTCATCGCCATCTATGCCGGGCGACCACTCGCTGCCAAAGAATTCGCGGTTGGTGGGGTACATCTGGTCTTCGAACGTGTCCACCAGGGCTTTCATCTCGCCCTCATCTACCTGGACGCCGTCTTCCGCCCAAAAATAGGCGTGCGGCGTCACGTAGCGCAGGGTAGCCTTGACGCGGAAGTTCTCGTTGGTCTCGACGTTGGAGACCCAAAATTCATCGCGTTCACCCACTTGACGCGGCGCCGGCGGCGGTGTGAGGCTTTCGGGGATATTGCAAATCCCTTTCAGGCGGCAGGCCAGTTCTTGCGGGTCATTCTCCGGGACGATGGTCTGCTTCAACGCTTCGAGTGTATCCTGAGGGACATCTTCTACCGGCGGGCGAGTGACCACGACCACTGGCGTGGCGGTGGCCGGCTCAATGGGCAGGAAGGGGTCGGTGGACATGTCGGGCATTTGCCGGCTGATTTCATAGACCGCCACGCCCGCTGCCGCCAGGATGAGCGTACAGCAACACAGCAATACAAGGATGACGCCAATTACGATGGTAACGGTATTCTTCGATTCACGCATAAGAGATTTTCCTTCTCCAAAA
>DAOUCM010000339.1:0-2332 GCA_034431895.1 Anaerolineales bacterium | reverse complement strand
TTTGGCATTCACGTCATCCGGCGGCTGGTGGAACGATACGATATTCCAAAGGAGGTCCAGGTCCTGGACGGGGGAACGCTGGGCATGGACCTCCTGTATTACCTGGAGGGGGTGGAAAACTTGCTCTTGATTGATGCAGTGGAAGCGCGCCGCGAAGCCGGCGCGCTCATCCGCTTGAGCGGCGAGGAGGTGCCGGCCTTCCTCTCGCTGAAAGTCTCACCGCATCAACTGGGCGTGCCGGATATGCTCGCCGCCGCCAAACTGAAAGGCTCGTTTCCCAAGAACATCGTCCTGTGGGGCGTCCAGCCGGCCAGTTTGGAAATCGGCATGGAACTTTCGGAGACGGTCGCGCCGCTGGTGGATGTGGCGGTGGAAAATATTGTGAGGGAATTACGTAATTGGGGAATATCCATGTAGGCCAAGTCAGAATTAGTCGCAAAAGCCTGACTCTACAGTTAGATCACGCTTCTGGAATACGAAATCTTCTCCCCCTTTTGTTATAAGGCGGAATGAATTCCGCGTTACGAATCTATCCCAATTGCAAAGATTCTGTAGCACGGCATTCATGCCGCATTGGGTTGCGGGATAAATCCCGCGCTACGAGATTCCTTTGATGTGTTGGTTGTCACTTGACAAATCCCCATGTGTTATGTAAGATATATATGCATGATTATCTACCCTCGAAATTTATACTCAACTCTCGAGCGAGAATTACAAACCAAACAAGTTACTGTGATCACCGGTATGCGGCAAGTGGGGAAAACTACTGCGCTCAATCATTTGTTTGGGTTGGTTCCATCCAAGAATAAGGTGTTGCTCGACTTGGAAAATCCATTGTATCGGAAGATTTTCGAGGAAGAGCATTTCGATAACGTATGGAACAATCTTCGACAATTCAATTTAAGGAATACTGAGAAAGCCTATATCTTCCTTGATGAAATTCAAAACCTGCCCGAAATCGCCCGTGTCGTGAAATATCTGTATGATCATTGGGATGTGAAATTCGTTCTTACAGGTTCGAGCAGTTATTACCTTCGCAATTTGTTTCCTGAGTCGCTGGCAGGGCGAAAAATTGTATTCGAGATGTTCCCACTTACTTTCTCGGAGTTCCTTGTTTTTAAACAGATGCCCCGACAGGTTGGGGAATCGTTTTCAGACAAGGCGGCACAAAAAAACAGGCTGAGGTACGAGCGGTTACGTCCCTATTACATGGAATACTTGCAATTCGGCGGCTTTCCTTCCGTCGTTCTAGAGCCAGACATGGCGCGGAAAGGCGTCCTGCTCATGGAAATATTCACATCTTACTTCGAGAAAGATGCGAAAAACCTGGCTGACTTTCGAGATATGTCGAAACTGCGTGACCTGATTCTCTTGCTCGTGCCGCGTGTGGCCTCTCAGGTGGAGATTCTCAAACTCGCTAATGCGCTAGACGTCGCTCGCGAAACAGTCTACAACTATTTATCGTTTCTAGAACAAACGTATGCGATTTCTCTGCTTCCAAAACACTCGGCCAGCATAGACAGGCGGGCGGCAGGAAGCAAGAAGCTGTTTTTCTGCGATACTGGCCTGGCTCGCGCGCTCGGCGACTTGTCTCAGGGGCAAAGCGTAGAACAAAGCGTGTTCCAATGTCTGCGCGGCGATCATGCGCTTTCGTTTTATCACAAGAATCAAACGAACGAAATTGATTTCATCCTAGATAACAAGATCGCACTCGAAGTCAAAACCAGCATGTCGCAGCGAGATGCGTTCAATTTGGGTAACCGAAGCCAGGCGCTTTCGCTCCAGGAACAATACATCGTTTCGTTGGAATATACCGATCATCCCAGCGCGATTCTCACAACTGACTTGTAAATGCAGGAAGTGATAGAGCGGCAAGCCGCAACCAAAGTGACCAGCGGATAAGAAGCGGATAAGGCGCTCCCATCCGTTTATCCGCTTCGACATCCATTGGTCACTCCCCCTTTCAGATTCCGAAGTCTGGAGACTTTGGAGTCCAACGTGTCATGGATTTCAAGAAATGTTGTAACAATCTTCAACTTTCGCCCCATCGGTTGTTTGGCGTGCTAACAAATGTTTTCCAGTAATTCAGCCAGATTTTCGGCGATTACATCCGGAGCAGGACGCCACGCTTCGGCTTGTTCACGGCTGGTTACCCCGCTCAACAGCAAGGCAGTTTTACAACCCGCAGCCTGACCGCCTGCGATGTCGGTCTCGGGGCGATCGCCTACGACCAGTGTTTCCTGCGGCGTGACGCCCATCCGCTCCAACGCCAGATGGAACATGGATGGAGAGGGTTTACCGACCACGATGGGGTGGGTATCAGTAGCCGCTT